>CAZNRK010000017.1:0-36724 GCA_964575435.1 uncultured Bacteroides sp. | reverse complement strand
AATCCGTAATTCTATCCATTGAACTATGGGTGCATGGATTTTTTTGCTTTCGGCGTGCAAAAATACGGCTTTTTTCGTAAATTTGCAAACAAAAATCACAGAAATCCTCTTGAACGTCAGAATTCACCCCTCATGGCAGCGCGTACTGGCCCAGGAATTTGACCAGCCGTATTTCGCCTCGCTCACATCCTTCGTGCGCGAGCAATATGCTCATTCTCAAGTGTTTCCTCCTCCCGGACGCATCTTCGCGGCCTTTGATTCATGCCCCTTTGAGGAGGTAAAAGTGGTGATTCTCGGCCAGGATCCCTATCACGACATCGGGCAGGCCAACGGGCTCTGTTTTTCCGTTGCCGACGGCGTCCCGATGCCTCCTTCGCTGCTCAACATCCTCAAGGAAGTCACCGCCGACACCGGCGCGCCCATGCCCTCCTCGGGCAACCTGCAGCGGTGGGCCGACCAGGGCGTACTTCTGCTCAACGCCACCCTCACCGTCGAGGCTCACCGGGCCGGCTCGCACCAGGGCCGAGGTTGGGAGCTGTTTACCGACGCTGTAATCTCGTTGCTATCCTCTCAGCGTCAAGGACTTGTCTTTATGCTCTGGGGCGCCTTCGCCATAAAGAAAGCATCGCTGATCGACTCCCGGCGCCACCTTGTGCTCACCTCCCCCCATCCCTCGCCCCTCTCAGCGCACCGCGGTTTTTTCGGAAATCACCACTTCACTCGCGCCAACGCATACCTCCAAGCTTCCGGTCGCACTCCTATCCAATGGTAAGACGTTTTCTCCATATTATACTGCTCCTGCTGGCCTGTGCCCTCCCCGCCGGGGCCTTTACCGACACGATGGAGGGCTCGAAATCCTCCAGACTGCGTTCGCTGCAGATCTATCCCGAGCGCGACCCGGCCGGAGCGCCGGTTATCGTGCTCGGCACACCGGATCGCCTGGTAGTGAGCTTCGACATACTTTCCACTGACCGCGATTACCTGCGCTACGAGCTTATCCACTGCAACGCCGACTGGCAGCCCTCCTCTCTGGTGGATTCCGAATTTCTCGATGGCTTCAACCAAGCCACGATCGACGACTACGACTTCTCCCGCATGACCACCACCCAGTACGTCAACTATCGCCTCACTATTCCCAACTCCGAGATGCGCCCTCTGATCTCGGGTAATTACCTGCTGCGCATCTATCCCGAGCAGGACCCCGAGCAGACCCTGGCGCAGTGCAGATTCATGGTGAGCGAACAATCCGCCGGCATCGACGCCACCCTTACCACACGCACCGATATTGACTACAACCGCTCCCACCAGCAGCTCGCCCTGACCATCGACACCGACCGCGCTGCCGTCACAGACCCCTTCAACGACCTCAAAGTGGTGGTGCAGCAGAATGGGCGCTACGACAACGAAGTCATGATCTCCAAGCCTCTGCGCATGCAAGGGCGCAATCTGTCGGTCTACGAGCACCTGGCCCCGCTGATCTTCCCTGCCGGAAATGAATACCGGAGGTTCGAGACCGTGTCAGTCACTTATCCCGGTATGGGCGTCGAGAGCATCGAATATCACGAGCCATACTACCACTTCACCCTCTACCCCGACTCTCCGCGTTCCGCCGAGCCCTACAGCTACGACCAGACCCAGCACGGACGTTTCACCATTCGTGAGTACAACTCCACAGAGAGCGACCTGGAGGCCGACTACGTCGTGGTGCATTTCGCCCTTGAGATGCCCCGGCAGCCTGAGTGGGAGATATACATTGACGGCGATCTCACCAGCCGGCGCTTCGACCCCGAGAGCCGGATGGTCTACAACCCCGACACCGGGCGCTACGAGCGTTCAATGCTCCTGAAGCAAGGCGCATACAACTATCAGTACCTTGCCGTGCCCGTCGGCAACCACCATGGACTCACTGCCCCAATTGAGGGGGATAAGTATCAGACCGTCAATGAGTACACCATCAAAGTCTACACCCGCCGCCCCGGCGACCGATACGACCGCCTCATCGGTGTGATGCGTCTTTCCTCTCAATAACCATGCTGCTGATCGCCCCGGATAAATACAAAGGCACGCTCTCCGCCCCGGAGGCTGCGCGCATCATCGCCGATGTGATTACAGAGCCGTGCTGTCTGGCTCCTATGGCCGACGGCGGTGAGGGCACTTCGGATGTGCTTTGCTCCTCCCCGGAGTGGTATTCTGACGGCCTGGCGAGGGTGAATCCCAATACGGGTGAGGCTGTGATAGACAGCAGCGCAGTCATCGGCTTGCAAGGCGTAGACCTTCGTCACCACGACCTGTTGACAGCCTCCTCTTCGCCATTGGGCCGGGAGGTGCGTCGCCTGCTCGATTATGGCTATAAAAGGGTGACCATCGGCATCGGAGGCACGTGCACCTGCGA
The DNA here is from genome assembly GCA_964575435.1 of uncultured Bacteroides sp. GTDB lineage: Bacteria > Bacteroidota > Bacteroidia > Bacteroidales > Muribaculaceae > CAG-873. Next base: position 34,332 of record CAZNRK010000017.1, on the reverse strand, counting down.
TGGCGGTGCCGGTTTTCTCGAGGCTTTGGGTGATTATATCGCCTACAAAGATCGCCTGTTAGGACTAAGCGATGTGCAGGTGCCATTGCTGGCTCCGCCGGGCCGGCCCTCGGCTTTGATGTTTGCCCCGCAGAAGGGCGCCACACAACAGATGCTTCCCCTCTTGGCAGAAAAATTAGCTCGAGTAGAGGCCAAATACGGGCCTGCGAGGTCGGTCTTTGACGGTGCCGGTGGCGGACTGGGTTATGCCTTGGCCTCGGTCATTGGCGCGCAGGTGGTGCCGGGGGCGCAGTACGTGCTTGACAGTTACCGTATCGACTGGTCGAAGGTCCGGCTGGTCATTACCGGTGAGGGACGCTACGACCACCAGACTGCCACCGGGAAGGTCGTGCATCAGGTGTGCCTGCAGGCACGAGAGCACGGCGTAGAGACTGTTGTCCTGGCCGGGACGGTGGCTCCCGGCTGCGAAGAGCCCAATGTGGTGGCCTGCGACAGTTACCTGCCGGAGCAGCCGCTGACGCCCGCCGTCGCTGCCGAGAGGTTGCGTCTGGCTGCCGGAGATATTCTCACTCCTCGCTGCTGACCACCGAGAGCGAGGCTGCGTTGCCCCCGAGCATGCGTAGACGCAGCTGGGTGGGGATGCGCTCCTTGAGGGCTTCGATATGACTGATGATGCCGATGCGGCGACCACCGATGCGGTAGAGGGTGTCAAGGGCGTCGATAATCATTGACAATGACGAGGAGTCGAGCGAACCGAATCCCTCATCGATAAACAGTGTGTCCACGTTGATCTTATCCTTGCTAATCGATGCCAGGGCAAGAGCAAGAGCCAGCGACACCACGAAACTCTCCCCGCCGGAGAGAGATGTGGCCGCACGGGGCGAGCCGGGCCATTCGTTGTCGACAACGCTGATTGTAAGGCTGCCGAGGTGGGCGGTGAGGGTGTAGCGCGTGGAGAAATGGCGCAGGTAGTGGTTGGCCTTGGCCAGGAGGGTGCGCAGCACATAGTTCTGCGCTATGTTGCGGAAGCGCGGATTGTTGGTGCCAAGTAGTTCGTTGAGTCGTTTCCACCTCTCTGACAGTGTTTCTATCTCCTTGATTTCTACAATCATAGCCTCCGAATCGGCTCTCACCTTATCATCAGCATCTATTTGTGCCTGAATCTTCGCACTTTCTGATTTGGCTGTGTCGATTTTCGCTTTTTCAGCATCAGCACCAGCCTGCAAGGTCTCCAACGTGGCATCTTCGGGCATTTCCGGCTTGGAAGCATCATGTTTGGCCAACTGATTCTCCATCGAGGCAACTGCCCCACGGGCCCGCAGGAGCGAATCGGTGTGGACTTTGATGTTTTGTCGGTAATCGGCAATGATTTGAGCCTTTTCGTTTAGAAGAATCAAGGCTTGGCGGGAAAATTGCGGATTCTCCTGCAGATAAGCCGAAATCTTCTCCTCAATGGTCTCCAAAGCCTCTCGGGCAGCGTCCTCAAAGGCTTTTTTTGACCTATATTCAGCAATGAAAGTCGAGACCTCGGATTGCAGAGCGGGACTCAGCTGAGATTTATTTACGCCCAGAGCCTCCCTTTCGGCCTCAAAAGGACGTAACATCTGCTCTACGGCCTTTTGCGAGTCATCAAGCGAACGCAGGAGCGGGACCAGGTCGTCGAGCTGTTGTTTGGCAGCGAAGTAGGCGTTGGCCCGCTCTTCAAAAACCTCAGCAACAGCGGTCAACCCCTTCTCATCCGTTGCCAACTCCGCTGGCAAGATTTCATTAGCCTTAGCCACGTGGCCGGCGATCTGGTTGCGAAGGGTCTCAACGGCCGATGTCAACACCCTGATATTTGAATCATTATCAGACATAGCCTTCGAGGCTCGCTCCCGGGCTGTACGGGCGGAGGAAAGGGCGGAAGTGGCAGCATTGAAGAGGGTCTGTGCCTCATCGGCCTTCTTAATCAGTTCATCGGCTTCTGCCAAAGCAACCCCGGCGCGGTCGATGTCGGCTTGTAGGGTTGATTTTGTGATGGCCAGGGCCGCGGCATCATGAAGGTCCACATCGGCAAAATCCCTTTGGAAAGCCTCCTGCCGCTCTTGCCATTGGCGGCGTTTCTTCTCGGCAGCCTCCTGTCGGGATTGCAGGATACTGCTGTTGGTAGTGAAGGCTGCCGCTGCGACGTTGATCTCAGAGTCGCAGCGGTCGAGCTCCGCCTTTGCTTTGTCACGTTCGGTACGATTCTCTTCGGTTTGAGCATTTATCGCAGCCTCCGAGCGGAAAGTGACGTGGTCAGTGCCGCACAGCGGACACCTCTGCGTGCCGGTCTCGGCCAACACCGACCGCTCCCGGGAGATGAGTTCCCCAATGGAGGTCAGGGTGTTATAGAGTTTATTGCAGTTATTGTAGTATTTTTCAAGGGAGGGACGTTCAGCCTCAAGTCGGGCTTTTTGCGCACGAGCCTCCTCTACAAGTGCTTTTATCTGCTCGCACTCCTTCTCCAGTGCCACAGTTGCCTCCCGGACGTCGTTCAGGTCGCGGACTGCGCGCTCCGCATCGGTGATGTGACGAAGACGGTCTTTGAGAGCATTTAGGGCATTTGTCAGAGTTCGGATGTCGATTTTCCCCTTACGGTGGTTGTAATCATCCACAACCTTTTGCGCCCGGTCGGCCTGATCTTGTGCCTGATCCAGAGCCTCAGCAGCGGCGGTGTCGGATTTGGCGAGGGATTCGGCGTTGGTTTTTAGGGCATGGATTTCCGTTTCTTTATCGGCGATGTCAGAGAGCGCCCGGCTCACGGTCGCAGCGATATTGCACACCACGTCAGCCGAGGCAAACGCCTCAGCCAGAGCTTCTTCCCCCTTCACTTTCGCCTCCAGTTCCGCCCTGAGGCGCAGGGATGTTTCAATTTTTTCCTCGAGTGCCTCAAAAGCACCAAAAAGAGACGGCAGACGGTCGGTTTTGTATTTCAGACAATCCGCTGAACATTGGTCAAGACGTTTTTGTGCCTGCGCTCCTTCGCGGATCAGGTCGCGCGCCCGGACGGTGGCGTCAAATTGCTCCACCAGTGCCACCTTCTCGCGGTAGGCCTCCGTTTGCTCATGTGCCTCCCCTTGGGCCACCTCTTCCCGGTGAGTGCGCAGCAGGGCAGAAAGTTCGCCCCGTTGCTTGAGCCATGCAATCTGCTCCAAAAGCCGCTTCTGCCGCTCGTCGGCTTCAGTGGCTTCTTTGGCAAGTGCTGACAGACTGTCGCGCAGATCGCCCAGCTTCTCATCCGAGAGGATCTGAAGGCCCTCCAGGAGGTCTTTTTTGAGCTTGAGCCGGCTGCTGATTTCCTTATATTCCTCAGCGATCCTGCGCCCGATGTCGCTGTAGATGTCTGTTCCTGTGATTTTCTCCAGAACCTGCGCTTTTTCGGCGCCTGAGGCTTTGAGAAAACGTGAAAACTCCCCCTGCGCCAGCAGCGTGGTGCGGGTGAATTGTTCGTAGGTAAGGCCGGTGAGGGTCTCCGAAAGGTTGTTGGTAAGGGGGGAATGAATGCCGGCCTCCACGTCGATGAGCGTACGAGTGGATTCGTATTTCACCTCCGGCTCCGAACCGTCTTTCTTGGTGCGGGTCTTGATTTTGCGTTGACTCCACAGAGCCACGTACCTGCGGCCATCGTTTGCGATAAATTCCAACCGAATCTCAGCCCTGCCGGCGCCCTTGCGGATGAGGATCAGGGGACTGGAGAGGGAGAGATTGTCGCTGTCGTGGTCGGCGCGTTTTGTATCCTCCAGCGGAGGGCAGTTATTATAGAGCGCCAGACAGATGCTGTTAAGGATGGTCGACTTCCCCACGCCTGTAGGACCGGTGATCAGGAAGATCGGGTCCATGGCCAACGGACCGTGTTCAAAGTCTATGTCGGCATCGGTCAGGGAGGCGATGTTGGTGATATGTATGCGAAGAATCTTCAAGATAGAGAGGAGTTAGGAGATTGTAGGGACGCACTATGGTGCGTCCGTTACTTTTTTAGTTAAGGGTTAGGAGTAGAAGTGGTGTCGCACAAGGGGGCGAGAAGGTCAAGAAGGATGGAGGCGTCAGGGATGTGGGCATCCTCGAAATAGCGTCGGGCTATCTCCAGAGGTGAGATGCGCATGAAATCCTCGATCTCCAACTCCTCTGCTTCCTCGGCGCTTGCCGCTGCGCCGGCCACGGCACGGCGCACGCATGCGCAGAAGCGGTAAGCCGTGTCTTTCAGAGCCATGCGGCAGCGATCGTCGATATCAGCCGGGAGCAAGCCGGGGCAGTCGATAATGACCCTAACGTAATCGTCCTTATCCCGGGGCAGGGCATTCAAGGCCTCCAGCGCCGCCTCGGGGGAGTCAGCCTTAAGGGTCACCATCCTGCGCAGGGGCTCGATCTCGATGTGTCGGATTTCCGGCATGGTTCCGCGCCGGGGGATGTCGACGAGGTTGACGTAGTGTAGGTAGTCCTCGTCAAAGGTCATCGGCAGCGGCGACCCGCAATAGGCAGCTCGGGCTGAGAGCGCATGGGGCAGGTGGATGTGGCCAAGAGCCGCATAGTCGTAGCCCTCGGGGATTATCGAAAGGGGCAAGATGTCCAGTCCGCCTATCCTTGCAAGGGCATCGCTGCTACCCTTGCCCAGCGCCATGTGGGCCATCACCACCACCGGACCGGGCTCGCCGGATGCACGTTCGATCAACTCTTCCAAAAGCCCCTGAAGCCTTTGGGCCGGTGTGGTCTCCTCCTGGCCCTCGGCCATCTGCACCCTACTCACGAACGGCACCGCCACTACCGTGCCGGCCCCTCCGGGCAGGGAGATAATCATACGCTCCGGGTCGGGGCGCCCCACGATGTGTACGTTCAGTTCTTCCCAGAGCTTGCGATGGATTTCAAGGCGCGAGCCGGAGTCGTGGTTGCCGGCGGTGAGGATAATGAGCGTCTCGGGTGAGGCGCGATGCAACCGGCGCAGAGCCTCCACGAGCATACTCTGCGCCCCGATCTGCGGCATCGCGCTGTCAAAGATATCACCGCTCACCAGCACGGCATCGGGGCGCTCCCCCTCGATGATGGCTGTGAGCTGCTGCAGGAAGTGGAGATGTTCGTCGGCGCGCTCGTAGCTTCGTTGGGTGCGACCAAGGTGCCAGTCGGAGGTGTGGATGATTTTCATAAGCCGGGGAAAAGCAGGTGCAGCTCTTTTTCGAGATAGGGGGTGGTGAGCAGGAAGGGGGAGGTGTTGTTAGGGTGAAGGACCGCGAGGTAGCAATTCTCCACCTCGATGCCATACTTCCGCCCTAAGATGTAGCGGTAGATGCTCACCTGCAGGGTGTAGTGCCAGAAGGCCGTGTCGGGCACGTGACTCAAGACCCCCAGACCTGTAGAGCCGAAGGAATTGGAGAGCACGGGCCGGCCGGCGTATAGGAGCTTGTCGGAGCGTTTCCAGTCGTATATGCGGTAGCGTCCGTCTTTGTATTCCAGAAAGTCAATTGTCCCGGCCACTCCCAGATCCTCATCGTAGATGGCCCACTCGGTGCGGAAGGGTTGCAGGCGGTGTTGGTGCTCGAAGGCCTCGAAGAGATGACGGGTGTCGAAGTCGTCGGTAAAGGCCTGCCCCAGGTAGTAGCGCTCGATATTGGCGTGCATCAGTGTGCCTTTATCCCGGGCTATGCGTCCCTTTTCTTCCCAACGATGACGCATCTCTTGCTCGGAGATGCCCAGTTGGGCAGCCTTGATCGGGGCCCAGCGGTCCACGTCAAACTTCGGAAAACAACCCTCCACCACGCTCGTCACCGGGCGGAGTACCTGATCTCCAAAGTGGTAGGTGTGGTCAGAGGCACGGAACCGGAGTCTGCTGTCGCGGGGATGGCTGTGGAGATGGTTGCAGTCGGTCATTGAGGGTAGAAAGAGGTTTTAATGGACGAATACAGGTCGTTGATGCCATAGACAAGGGCCAAGAGGCCGTAGGCGAAGTTGATGATGGCTCCGGTGTTGCCGTGTGTGCCATAAATCAGCATGGCTGAGCCGAAGTAGTAGATAAAGAAAACGCCGATGAGGATACATATCGCCGAGATCGCGATATTAAAGACCTTCAGAGCCTTCTCCGAGGCTGAAGGCTTGGGACAGAGTTCCAGATACGAAGCCACTTGGCGCTGCTGGGCGTATTGATCCAAAGCCTCCCGCATAGGTCCCTGGGGCACACTCATCCCTGTAGCCCGACGCAGGGTCTGGTACTCGGCATTCATCCGGTGCACCTCCCTTCCGGTAGTAAATGTAAAGAAGGCAAAGATGCCGATGATGATCCAGTCGGCATGGCCGATGATCAGTCCTGCAGTGGCAATGACCATGTATACAAACGAGGCCATCAGCATGTACAGTCGTTTTGAAGCACGAGACCTTAAGCGCTGCAGGTCGCCCGTGTAAAGGATTTCAAGGAAGGTGATCATTTCGCGCCGGTTGCGCCTCTCGATAGGCTCGCGACAGAGACTGTTGGCCGCCATGCCCACCAGGTAAACGCCGATAAAGGCCACAAAAAAGGCATATTCAGCCAGAAAATGATTGCCCGAGATGATGATCAGAAAATAGATCAAAATCCACATCACAAAGTAAAAACTCGATACCATTGCAGTAATATATAAGGAAAGATTAAGCACTCGTCCAAGGGCGCAGCAGGAGCGCCGGTGAACGAGTGCAAAGGTATGAAATATTTTTCAATTATCCCCGGTTTGCAAGGTTGCATTTTCCGCCCTCTAATCAACTATAAAGAATGGGGCTGAAAAGAAGCCGTGACCGCTGAGGTAGAAGGTAAGGATAATGATAGCGGTGATCAGGAGCAAAAGGGTGGCACCGGCCACAATCAGTGTGGTGCGCGAGGCGCCTTTCCAGTTGAAAATCACAGCTCCGGCTGCCCAGATCACAGAGACGATGAGGATGAACCCCGTGAGCAATAGCAACGTCATCCACACCGTGGCGGCCACCGGAAGCACCGAGAATGTCACCGAGAGCCATGCCGACACTCCCGCTACGCCCATGCATGCAAACATTACAAGCATAAAGAGCAACACCAGCAGGGCGATCAACACTCCCACACCGATCACCACGCCAAATACACCCACAATGGCCATCACTATTTTGGAGCAGACGCCAAAGATGTCGGTAGCCACGCTTGTGCGGGCCACAGGGGTGTCTGCTCCGCACTCAAAAGGGGGCGGAAGGGTGTTGTCGCGCACCGTACGGCTCACGGTGCTCACTGTCACCTCCTCGCCCCGCATTTCGAGCATGCGTCGGGGCGTGTCGGCCGGCTTGATCACCATCCAGGCCACCAGGTAGATAATCACACATGGCATCACCGCCGTGCACAGAGCCAGCACCACCACCAGCAGACGCAGAATCGTGGCATCCCAACCCAGATAGGCAGCCAGTCCTGAGAGCACACCTCCGAAGACCTTATTCTGCACATCGCGGTAGAGATGTTTGCGGGGCCTGAGGTCGCTTTCGGCGGCGTATGGCGGGGGAGTGGGAGCCGAGCCTGAGGGTGGAGGCACGGGGGCGGTGGACAGGGTGGCGCCAATGTCTTCGCCGAGGTCTTCGGGGCGCCCGACAGTGTCGATCACTTTGCTCACAAACCGGATATCAATCACGTTGACTCCGCGGGAGAGCTGCTGGGTGAAAAGTTCGCTGATGCGCGTCTCTATATCTCCCACAATCTCTCTTCCCTCCTCGCCGGTGAATGTTACGGAAAGCTGGTGGAGGTAATTGTTGAGCATGGTGTAGGCATCTTCGTCGATATAGAAAATCTTATCGCTGAGGTTGATTTGTATGGCTTTTTTCATTTTAAGGAAGGTGTAAAAGTTAGGACTGAGTAGGGGCTTCGGGATTGTAATCTGAGGGGGATTCGCTGCAGTAGATGATGTCCGGTGCTGGGGGAGTGTGGTCATATTGCCCGGCCGGGGCTGTGCGACGGCGCAGACGGTCAATTGAGGCGGAGAGCTCGTCCCATGCTTTGCCGAGCACACCCAGGAAGGCCTCCCCGGCGGGGGTGATGAAGTAGTACTTACGAGGCGGCCCGCCGGATGATTCCTCCCAGCGGTAGGAGAGCAGGCCGTCGTTTTTCAGACGTGTGAGAAGGGGGTAGAGGGTGCCTTCGACCACGATCATCCGTGCCTGTTTTAATCCGGCGATGATCTCCGAGGCGTAGGCATCTCCCTTCTCGATTAGCAGGAGTACGCAAAATTCCAGCATACCCTTGCGCATCTGTGTGCGGAGTTTTTCAACGTTAATATCTTTGTCCATAGGCGGTAGGTATGAGAATACGGTGCAAAGATAAGGTGAAAAACAGTACTATGCAATACAAACTACCATTTTTAACCAACTTTAACCATCCCCAGCCCCCGTATTCCTCAGAGTTCTCAGAGTTCTCAGAGTTCTCTGGCAGGTCAGACAAGTCAGATAATTTCGCAGGTTTTCACTAATAGAGGCTGGTCGCCACTTGTGGCGACCAGCCTCTCAAGAATATGCGTTATCCGTAGTCTTTTACAAAAATCCTCTCAAAACTTCGTTCTCCTGTACTCCTGTTTATTGGGGTCAGGTGGGGGAGGGGTTAGTCGATACGGAGCTGTTTGAGCAAGGTGGTGGTCAGGGGTGCCATGCGCGAGGCCTCGCCTTTGGCCACAGCAGCCACGGCAAAGAAGCGTACCTCTTTCATGCCCTCAGCCCAGTGCACCAGCGCACCCAGACCCAGGTCTTGCGTCACGAATTTCCGAAGCGCCTCGGGGTCGGTGAGGTTGACGTGCGAGGGGATGTAGCCCGAGTCGACCTTCGTGAGCACGATGTTGATACGCAGTTTCGAGCGGTCGATGGCTCCGGCTGTTACGCCTCCGTCCAGGGCGGTCTTCAGTTGCATGGGGTTCATCTTCATATCCTCGCTGATGCCGGAGGCATTGCGGCGGATCCAGTCGTTGACCCAGTCGTTTCTGCAATCCTCAAACCGCATGGTGAATGGGTCGATAAGGATGGTGATCACATCTGCATCACGGAAGAAAGCGCGATCCTCGTCTTTGAATCGTCCTTCCACGAGGTCATTGAAGACCTCGCCGGCCAGGTCGTTGATAAACAGACGATAATCCACCGGCGAGAGCTTGCGGCGGAGCATCACCTGCATGGCACCCGTCTGGCCACGTTGGGTCTTGTCGGGCATGTCGGCCGGGGTGATCTCGCCGGAGTCGGCGATGCGTCGGATCTTATTGATCACGCTGCGGGAATTGTTGATGGTGTTGGTCTCGTCGGTGAAGCGGGGTTCGTAGCCCATACGGATGAGTTCGGCGATGAAGCGATAGGCAAGGGTGGATTTTCCGGATTCAGGTCCGCCCACAAGGATCATGTGACGCTCGGCGCCCTCTTGGGCGTTGATGCGACGTCCGCAGTGGCAGCACTCGCGAGTGAGTGTGTCGCGACCGTTGAGAAGCATCGTGGGCATCTCCTCGCCCGTGGTGGGATGTGTGATATGGAACAGACCATAGAGACCCGGACGCAGACGCACCCCGTCGGGGATGGGCACCTGTCCCATGGAAAGATACGTGGCGGGTTCGGAGGATTGATGACAGTGCGGGCAGGGATGTTTGATGTTGTAGCGACGGGTCACAAGGGCTTCAAATCCGATCAGGATACCGGCGAAAATGAGCCATAGCGCAGCGCATGCCAGGAAGAGCATCAACGGGATGCAAGCCACAAAGAGCGCCTGCGCCCAGTATTGCTTGGCCAGATCCACGGCAAAGGCCATTACGTTGAATTCCTTCAGGAAGGCCAGACCGGCGTCGCTGCAGCCGTCGGCAAAGTTGGTGATACTGTCTTTGAAGATGATGCAGACGATGCCAATTATCAGACCGCCGCAGCCGGCGCCTTTTGATTCCTCATCATCGCCACCCCAGATGGCCAGCGCGCCCAGCACACCACCGATAATGCACACCCACAGCAGGATATATGTGATGATCTTCACTATCCACAGCAGCACAAACACCGCTCCGCCGATGAGCAACATCGCAATCAGCGCTGCCACCATCGACAGGGCGAGGGTCAGAGTGATGCCCAGGATGAGCTGGTAAGGTTCCCAGTTGAAGAAGAAGCGCTTGCGCATGCCGCCATCCGAGGCTTCGCCGATTATCCAGTCGTAGTTGTCGTAGCGGTTTCTCAGGTATCTGATCACCAACCATACACCCAGCGCGGCGGCTATGGCCGACAGGATAAGAAAGATAATCTTGCCCCACTGGTGTGATTCCTCGATGGTTCGGGTTGTGTACTCGGCCTTTGGGGTGCTGTAGTAGGGATTTTCGATGGCCACTAAATGAGTTGACGCATAAGAGTCAGGCTTATAGATCCAGCCCTTGTTGCCCGATACTTCATACCATTCATGGCCCTTCTCGTCCATGGCTGAAGAACGCACGTAGACGGTGTCGCCGTGTGAGAGTTGGGTCATGAGGGTGGAGGAGGCGTCTTGATAAAGGCGCACGTTGATCTTGCGCGGACCGTCCACGACAAAAGCGTAGGGGGCAACGGTGCGGTAGGTGCCGTAACTTCTTGCCTCTGAGCTCAGGGCGGCCATCAGGCAAAGAACGGCCACGAGGAAATATCTTATTGCTTTACTCATTTATCTGAATGTGTGGGTGAATAATGATCGGAAGGGGGAGGGAGCTTTGAGTTTGGTGATAGTGTGATTGGAACGGGACAAATTAGTTCAGGGGGATTTCTTCTTCGTTTTCGTCTTTGGAGGTATAGTTAGGCGCGGCTTCCGGCACATCGGTGCGGTCAGCAATTTCCGGTTGGGGCTTTTCCTGCACTTCAGCAGCAACTGTCTTCACCTTGGGCTTCTCCTTTGGTTCAGCAGCAACTTCTTCCACCTTGGGTTTCTCCTTGGGTTCAGCAGCAACTTCTTCCACCTTGGGTTTCTCCTTGGGTTCAGCAGCAACTACTTTCACCTCTGTCTTTTCTTCTGCGGCTGTGGTGCGCTGCTTTTTGTTGGATTTGGCGCCTTTGCCGCCTTTGGGACCTTTCCCTTTCTGTTTTTTAGGCGAGGATGGAGCAGCAGCCTCGGGGTTGTTATCTTTCTCCGGAGCGGATTTCTTGGCGAAAAGATTCTTCACCCAAGCTGCTACCCGCGCGAAGATGCTCGGCTGCAGGCTTTTAAGGTAAGCCTTATGATCCTCCGGGAAAGCTAAGGCCAGGGCCTGCGTAGCTTCCTCGGTGCTTACTCCGGCCTCTTGGAGTTCGGCGACGATGATCTGTCCGCGTTTCTTCTTTTCATTGGCGTAAAGGACACGCAGCCAGGGTGTTTGCATTTTTGCCGGCGCTTCAAGCACCATGCCGAGGATCTCAGCGCGATCTGTGCCTTGAGAGGAGAGGAAGTCTACGATTTTCTTGATCATTTCCTCTTGAACCGGTGCAGCAACAAGGACAGGGAGTTGGTCGTTGACCACCTTCTTGTTGCCAATCTCCACACCAAGCAGAGCGGTTTTGGCCACATTGCCCGCGTACTTGCCACGCAGCGTTGTGGCCAGGAAAGAGATTTCATCCTGCATGCGCGATTTCACAGGTAAAGCCACCACGCGGTCGCAGAGTACGGCCACCTTCTCGGCTTGAGAGGTAGCAGCGGCGGTTTTCAGCGCGGAGAACACCCCTGAGAGCTTATTGTCAGAGACAGCCCGCGCCAGAGTGGGGTGAGCACACAGGGCCTCCATGCGTTCGATTTCTTTCTCCACGGGGGTCAGTGGCACGCTCTTGACGTATTCGTTGATCATCAGTTCGGCAAAGGCGGAATCGTCGCGTTTGGTCTTGAAGATGTCGAAATAGCGGGCCGAGGCTGTGATGCCGCGGTCCTGGAGCTGGCGCAGCAGGGGCAAAAGCGCACCGGCGTATTCATCGTTTTCTTGCATAAGTTCCACAACCACCTTCACCAACCGATCAGGGGCCACAACCTCAGAGAGGAAGGCGCTGCGGTCGCCCTCGGGGAGGCCGTCGGTGACTGAGCGTCGCACCAATGCCTTTTCATCCACGGGTGTGGGGAAGAAGAGAGTGTAGAGTTTGCGCCATGTTGGGGAAGTGAGAGAGGAGAGGTAGGCGTTGCGCTTGCCTTTGAGCGATTCCATATCAAGGAGAGAGACATAGGGAGCCAGAGATTCCTTGCCGGCGGCGCCACTGAGGCGGAACATCTCCTCCAGGCTCGCGGCATCGGCTAAAACCACAGAATCGATGTGGGCCTTGGCACCCTCAAGAGCCTTGCGTGTGCTGCTTAGACCTTTTTTCTCAAGGTCAAGCAGGCGGTCAATGACCGCTTTGATGTCTTTGACCAAAGAGGCAGAGGCTAATTCTTTGTCGAAGTATTTGTCCAGAATCCCCGTGTCGGCTCCTGCGGCGCAGAGTTTGGCCAGAGCCTGCACAGCTCCCTCTTGGCTAAGAGCCTTGGTGATGACTTCATCAGTGAGGGTCTGCGGCTCGAACACATACCGGAATGCCACCTCGCGTCCGCTCTCCGGAAGGTCTTTCACAGCCTTATATTCATTGGAGAAGAGCCAGCGAGAAAGATTCATCACACGCTCCATATCCTTGGTCTCCAAGGCGTTGGTAAATTCGGCTGTGAGCTGGGATGCCTCGGTGGATGCATATTCGGAAGGCTCGGTGAGGTTTACCACGATCCAACTCATCGGCAGGTATCCGGAGGCGTTTTCGGGATCAACGCATGCGATGGCGTAGCCGCGGGGCAGACCAGTGTCGTTGAAGTTAGTGACAAACGTGGCCCGGCCCATCACCTCCTGTGGCACCAGACGCATAAACGAAGCCATCACCACAGCGGCATCCTTGTCGTCGATAACTGCCGCCACGGGTTTTCCTTCAGTCAGGTGTTTGTAGAAGGCAAATAGGAGCTTCACGGCCCGCGGATCGATTTCCGGGAGCAAAGCGGCCTCAAAGACTCGGTCTTCGGGGGCAAGGTCGTGGGGCTGACCCACACTGATAGCGCTCATCTCCACATTGTCGGCCCGTGGCTCGGGCGAGGCGGGTATAAAGTGTACGCTCCCGGGTGCGGGGTTTTCATACAGGGCCTCAAACACGCGGCGGTCAGGCACGCTGTCGAAGGTGTAGGCGTCTACGACGTAGTTGCCCAAGCGGGTGGAATTGCCGTTGACGTAAAACATATAGTCAAAGCCCACGGCCACCTTTCGGCCCACCACCCAGGCCTTCTTGGCGCCGTACTCCACCACGGTGTAGAAATACGTCGGTGCTATCAGCCGGATCAGCGATGGATCGGCCGCCAGCGACGGGGTCGAGAGTTTAGGGTGAGAGTAGGAAAACTCGTAGATGTCGGTATTATGCAACTCGGAGAGCAGATTGGGGTCCATGCCGGTGGTCACGGCGCGTTCGCCGAAGCCGGGACGTCCCTCGCGGTTGGTTTGGGCTGAGTTGTAGATTATGTGGTTGTATTTCATGGTCGTTTACTTTGTCCTGAATTTAAACTTGCCTAATTTCAGAAGCACCCACACCAGGGGGTCCATCACGCGGAAGGGTTTCACTTGGGTGAGCTGGCCGTTGTGCGACATTTCTCCGGTGGCCGACACCCCGAAGTATTTATACATGTTTTTGGGGTCATTGGGGTCAGGATTCTTTCTGTTTCCGGCCCAATTTTGTACCCATGAGGTGAAGAAACCCTGTTTCCAGCAATTCAGGAAGCCCTCGATGGTTTGCGATGTAGAGTTGATATTTGTGACATCTACGACGTTATCATTAATGAAAGAACTGTTAATCAGTTGCGTGCCTTGCTTGAAAGCGTCGACAGAAAAATCAAACAGATCTTTATTATTGATGATGATATCAAACTTCGAAAACACAAAGGCAACCGGCTTTTTGTAGATGGCCTCCAGGTGACGGAGCGATTCTTCCAGAGTGTTTTTCAGCGACATCAGGCTCATGCCTTGGCCTTGAGCCTGTCCAAGTTGGGTCTGGTAATCGATGTCTTTTGCAAAGCGGCTGGCAAGGTTTTCGGTGACAGCCTCAATGGAGAACGGGTCGGCCAGAATGATCAGTCCGGATGACTCTTTAAGATATTTGATGGTGTCGGAATTGAGCATCTTGTCGCCTTGGGTGAAGTGCTCGCCGGCGGTGTCGTAGAAGACAAGATATATGGTCTTATCTGTGGACTTTTGATAGAGCTTGAAGATCAGAGGCACCTGCATCTGCTTCTCCGGTGTTTTGGCCAAAAAGGCTTTATCTTTGAAAAGGCTCCTCTCCATCTCATTGTAGCGGCTGTCGGTGGAGAATTTTATGAACTTATCACCATCGGCATGCATCTGCGAGGGGGTCACGTCAATGCCGAGGTTATTTCCCAGATACATGAGCTCGTGGATCAGGGCGATGATGTAGTTGGTCTTGCCGCTGTTGGGAAATCCTATGACAGAGATAATCTCCGATCCGTTCTCCACCATCTCTGTGGGGATGCGGTTGTTGCAATGCGGACACACGTAGCGGTCGATGTTCTCCTTGGCGCATTCATCACATTTTTGCACTTTGGCCAGACCGCCCAGGCCCAAGAAGCCTGCTTTTTGGGGTTTGAATGTATGGCCCACGAGATTGCCGGGTCCCCAGAATTTCTCATATTCAGAGTTAGAGTCGTGGGGACATTGATAATTGCCGTCAGGGCCGATATTGTTGTTGCCGCATTGCACCAACACCTGACTGCTGTCGAAGTGAGTAAAGCAATAGGGACAGAGAATTTTTGCCATATGATTCTGTTGAGAAGTAAAAAATATGCTTAAATCTCCACCGTCACTCCGGTCACGGCCATATTATTGTCGTTAGGACTTATGGCCTGGTCGGGGGCGGGTTTGAGGTTAATGTAAAGGCGTCGGGCCGAGGTTTTGCCATCAAGAGGGAGGGGAATTTCAAATTCCACACGGCCTTGGGTGTCGGCTTCGATGGTTTTGCGGATGTTGGAGGGGATGATGGTGATAAAAGGCGAATCCTGCACCAGAAGCACCGTCTTGCACTCGGATTTATACCCAGGAGCCATCAGCACGGCCCCCTTGAGCGTCTTTTTGCCGCCAAACAGACCTAAAAACTTGCCGGTGGTGACCACCTCAGCCTGAATTTCAGCCAGGAAAGGCGCGCGCAGACCCGTAAGCGGCAGGGGAGCGCGTGTGAGCCTCCGAGAGGCGATTTCATCCACGATGGCCCGTTTGCGTGTGACATCTGCATGCTCGAATTCCTGCATCAGACGCTGATATTCCGGCCAGGCCAGACGCAGGCGTTCGATTTCTGATTCCAGATCGGCGGCGCGGCTCAGTTGTTCCTTCACAGCCTTGTCATAGAGGGCTATTTGCTCCAAAGAGAGGGCGATGCGCAAGGCGATGCCTTTGGCGTTTTCGTTTTTGAGGTTGCTTTGGTTGCGGGCAATTGCGCTCTGCAATGCAGCTTCGCGTCTGAACAGAGGAGAATCCACCGTGGGGATGTCGGCTTTGCGTAGAGCCTCCTCCGCGGCGTTGAAATTGCTTGCTGCAAGCATCTCCTCGACTTGCGCCAGGGCTGAGTCCATCTTCCGTTTGAGTGCGGAGGCCAGAGCCTCAAAGTCAGCAGCAAGAGAGGTTGCATCGTCGGCAAGTGTGCTAAGCGACCCTGCCACCTCTATGAATTTGGTAGTATCTGAGATGCGGTCGCCCGTCTTGCGAGCCACACGCTCAAACTCTCTCAGCGTCTCCTTCAGCTCCGGATAGAGCTCCGGGTAGAGGCACAGCACAGAGTCAAAATTACTCACCGGGAGGTATTTGACCTGCGCGCCGCGTCCCACAGATGAGGCCACGCGGGAGCGGAAATCCTCATCGGCAAAGGTGTCACCAATCAGCAGCACGTCCCTCACCGGCGCATCTTGCCGGTCCAGAGTAGCCGTGGCGCGGTTGCGGTAGCTGTTCATCTCCTGTAGCTGGCGCTCCACATAGCGGTTGAGCTCGCTTTTTAGCATCTCGGTCTCAACCTGCACCTGGTATTCGGAATCGAAATTTTTATACTTGTAGGCGATGGTAGAGACAGAGTCGTTGAGGTTGATATCTGCCAGCCACGCATCCACGTTTTGCTTCTGATATTCAATCTCGGCTTTGAGTGTGTCTTCACCAACAAGGAAGTGGTATTTGCTCTCTATCTTATTCACCACATAGTGCACCAATGCCTCCCGCACGGGGTTATAGCCCGAATCCTTGAACACCTTAGCCGGGGCAGCCTGCAGAAACTGCTGCGACTCGCAGATGAAGCTCGTGGCCACAAGGTCGTTGCCCGACCCGGCATATGTCAGAAGCATGTCGCCGAAATCGGCTCCCTGGAAGAGGATGTTGGCGGCCATGCTTTCCAGCGAGACGGAATAGCTGATAGTGGCGAAGGAGTGGCCCTCCATAAACTCGATGAACGTCCGCCGGGCCGTCTCCGGGATGTTGCCGGCAAAGACGTAGACTGTAGGGATGTTCACCTCCGAGCGCTCTCCGGAGTTGGAATAAAGGGCCTTAAGTTCGGCCAGCACGCCGCCCCGGTCCAGAAGCTCCTGAGCCCTGCTGATTTTGGTCTTGTCGGATGATGAGAGAAGACCGAAAACATCGCCCGCAAAGGCCGGATTGCCGGCGCGGTATTCATCGCGGGCGCGACGCAGGGGAGTAAGTGACCCACGAAGCATGTCTTGCTCAAAATAGAGCCAGATGCGCCAGTCGCGGTAGCGGCGGTCGGGGTGCTCGTATTTCTCACATGCCCCGTGGCCGTCGGTGACCACGGGGTATATGAAATCAGAATCAATGTAGAGAATAAGAATGTCGGTCATTTTTTAAAGATCGTGGGGAGCAGCACACGCTCCAGATAATAGAGGCCTTCGGCCACGAAGATGGGCATGTGGCTGGTCTCTGAAGATTCGTTGTCGGCGTCGTTGGAGAGGAAATTGCCAATCTCGATTTTCTGCACGTCCTGGAAGAGCTGCAAAGCCTGGCTCTGGTCGGTGATGGCATTGATGGCCATCAGATATGTGCAGAAGAGATTGATGAATTGGGTGAAATTCTGCATTTTGCACTCCGAGAAGTTCAGCTGATTGATCTTCAAGTTCAGCACATCGGTATCTGAGAGTTCGTGGTAAGCGCCATCCTTGAAGTATCGGATGCCTTTCTCGCCGATGATGTCAGAGCGGTCAGCGGTGTCTTTTTTATCATCAGCTTCGGGCTGGGCGGCTGCCGAGCCTGCGAAGTTGAAGCCGTTGCCGCCAAACATGCCTTGGCCGAATACGCCCAGATTGGGAGCGCCCGAGGCGCCCTCCTCTGCGGTGTCGTTGGCAATGCCCAGGTATCGCTGACCCTCGCCCATGAGCACAAGGCCCTGAGCCACTTCGGTTTTGTTTTCCGTACCTTCTTCAGGCCAGCGGAATTCAATGCTCTTGCCCTTGGCCATCTCGCCCATGCCATTGTAGAGGCAGGCGGTGAGGTATTGGGTAGAGATAGCAGGCTCCACCTCATGCAGCCACTCAAAGAGGCGGCCGCCTTTGCCGAAGTATTGCACCTTGATCTCGCGGATGCGCTCCTGCATGCCGTTTTTGATTATCACCGAGCGAAGCATCTCGCCGCTGTAGTAGCAGAGCAGACCGGTCACGAAAGCCGGCAGGGTGAAGACAAAGGGCACGTAGCCACGCATGAATTTGTACATCTTGCCTGATTCCTCCTTGTTGAGGCGGTCGAAGATGTTGTTCAGGAAGTATGGCGCACGCTCTTTGTTGGCTCCCTGAGAGAGGATGTCGATGCCGTAGACAGGCACTTTCTTGAAGCGTGCGATCTCGTCGGAATTGTGGAAATTGACCAGCGCGCGACGGAAGCTCTCTGAATTTTTGATAGCAGAGAAGAATTTGCCCGCAGCCAGACGCACGGAGCACTGGCTGTAGAGCCTTGGTGCGCCACCGGGCTCCTTACCCAGGATGAGGATGTCGGAGGTGGAGCCGCCGATATCGATGCCGAGCACCAGACGATCGTCCTCCGGAGTGGTTCCGCCGGGCCTGCCTGCGTAGCGGCACACGGCTTCGGATTCGGTAAAGGATTTGTCTTTCACCTTCTTGTTTTCGCCGTCGTGGGGGTAGAAGGTGCAATTGCCGAAGACGGTCTGGATGTCGCTGTTTTGCTTCGCACCGGGGTAAGACCAGCGTATCTCGATAGGCTCGATGCCCATGCGGAAGAGGTCAGCCGTGATGTGCAGCCAGATCATGCGCAGGAATGAATTGCGGTCCTCGCCTGCCTCGCCTGTGAGCCATTTCATGTTGTAGCAGAGCTTGCCGGCGTTGGTGGTGATTTCCGTGTCGTTCATGTCCACGACCGTGATGTTAGTCTCATTCACGGGGATGCCTCCCACGATAGCCTCGTTGCGCTTGGCCGATTCGATGTATTCGGGCGAGTGGCGGTGGAGCCATGATTTCACCTGACCGTTATTGTTGACCGGCTCCTCATTGGCGATGAAGAGCAATTCGTT
Organism: uncultured Bacteroides sp.; assembly: GCA_964575435.1. Lineage (GTDB taxonomy): Bacteria > Bacteroidota > Bacteroidia > Bacteroidales > Muribaculaceae > CAG-873. The sequence goes on along the minus strand of CAZNRK010000017.1, from coordinate 15,837 downwards.
GGGCTCGGCCAGCATGCCGGGAGCGTTGTCAAAATTGAGGATTGCCAGACGCATATTGCTGAAAGGCAAGGGGTGAGTGTCGGTTTGTCCTTTAATGCGATAGAAGGCACAGGTGTTAGTGGAGCCGAAGTCGATGCCCACGTAGGCCTGATATTGAGGACGTCCGGTGATTTCATGCATCGAAGCCGAGCCCTCAACATCAACCTTTACAAGTAGTCGACCTGAGATCTGGTCCTGACCGTCGACCGAGGCCACGAGGGTAAGATAGGCAAGGGGAGTGTCGCTGGAGATCACTTCGTAGCAGTGCTTGTCGGCGCCGACTTTGCCCATGGGGTAGGTCACTTTATAGACCACGCCCTCCACAGCCTTAACCTCCTCGATGCCCGGAGCCTTGTCGGCGGGATATTCCTCGCCCTCCTTTTTCGGGCGTCCGAATTCCTTGCCTTCAAATTCCGGCACGGCGCGGGTGGTGTTGGTCATGTTGGTCGGGAGCTCGCTGTAGTAGAAGTATTGGTTCCAGTAGGCGGATTTGAAGTTAGGCCATGTGAACACATGATGATCCGTTGAGCCGGGAATCATCGTGTAGGTCTTCAGCAGCAGTTCGGCTTCGTGTTTCTGGCCGGATAGCTGGTCGTTGATGATCATGTTCAGACGCACGTCCACGACCTTGCCCTTGACCTCAGCGGTGATTGATACGTTGGGGTTGGTGCCGTTGAGAATCGAAGAGATGTGTTTGCCGAAGAGGTTCACGCCCTTGGGCGAGAGCGGGAGGGCCATGAAGACCACCTTGCCGTTTTCGTCCTTTGTGCGCAGATAGTGCACGGGAGCCTTCTCGTAGCGCTCCACCCAGGAATCCACGGGGCGCCACGCCGTCAGCACGTTGCTCTCGGTAAAGAGGCTGTCGATGTCAAGAGCCTGAGCGTCCTCGCCGGCGGCGTTGACAAACTGCGATCCGTCCCAGATATACTTCTGATTATTGGCAAACAGACGGGAGAGCGGACCGGCCGGGATGATGCCGGCGTTGAGGTTCAGCGGATCGAGGCGTGCACGCATGTCCACCTCTTTCTCGCCCAGGTTGCGAGCGATCTGGCGGGCCCATGAGTCTATCTCGTTTTGCAAAGTCTCGTAGATGTCTTTCACCTCATCGTCAAATCGACCGGGAGCACCTGCGTTGGTCTGTGTGATAGTGTCAAGGGCCTTGCGGTAGGATGTGAGATTGCTGCGCAGACGGTCAAGGAAAGCGTAGATTTTGCGGTAGCTCTTCTTCTGCTCCTCGTTGGGGTGGGTGTCTTTTGTGGGGTCGTCAAACTTGCCCAGATCGCTGATGCCGGTGATGCCGTTGGCGTTCTTGATGTCATAGTTGACGGCGGTGAAGAAGACAGAGAAGGGCGAAGTGGCGCCCACGAGTTTCTTCTGCCCCTGGTCGATGAAATAGAGGAGCTGGATAGAGGGCGAACGATGGCGGCCGGCCATGGGCTCGGAGATGTACCACAGGTCAGTCTCCTCAAATAGCATGTCGCCATAGGTCGAGAGGATGTCGATCTCGTCGGGACGGATGTCGATGAGCTCGTCGCTGTCAAAGTGGGGCAGCTTGATGGGCTTTGAGAGATAGAACTGATCGGCACGGCACACCAGAGTGGCTATCAATCCGCGCCATTCATCGCGCAGAGCGCGGTAGCAGCTCATCAGGGCGCGAGGGTCTTCGTTGGTGTCGTCGGTCTTCAGAGCGAAGTATGTGATTTTGGCCCTTGCCCAGGGAGAGGGCACGCCGGCGATGAGAGCGTTGAAGACGCTGCTCCGAGCCGAAGGGTCAACTTTTATAGTGTCGAGATTATTGATAAACGAACCCGGCTGGTCCATCTTGATCCATTCGCCGGCCCCTTTGATTTGTCCGTCAGGATTTATGTCTGATTTCGGGAGGAAGTACGGACTTTCTTTCTTATTATCTTCTGCCATGACCATTAGAGGTTATAGAGGTTAACGAATGTATCGTAAGTGTCGCGGATGAGCTGAAGCAGAGTGGTGTGCTTCTCGGTGGCGTTTTTCAGACGGCTCTGGATGGTGTCGCGCACCTTGTCGTAGAGGCTGTCGCCAAACATGCCGCCGGCGCTGAAGGTGGGAGCGCCCACCTTGTCGGCGTAGAGGCGCTCGTTGTATTTCTTTTTGCGCACGGGCACAGAGGAGTCAAACACCTCATTGTGCAGCAGGAAGGCAGTGTCGGCGCCAAAGACCTTCTTGGCCGACTCGGCCAGCTGCTGGGCCCAGCCCCCTTGGGTGTAGTCGCCGGTTTCGGTGTCTTTGTAGAGGTTAAGCAGGCGGTTGAAATAGCTGTTGAGGGCTTTGAGCTCTGTCTCTTGCTTTACGTCGGTGTAGTGTCTGTCCACGAGGTAGTTGAAGAATTCACCTCGAGCGTTGGTCAACGCTGTGGCGATGGCGGCTCCGAAGTGCTTCTTGAATGATGTGGAATCTGTTGAGGTGAAGTCCACGAAGTCCAGGTGCTTCAGCCCCTCGGTGTAGCCAAGATAGAAGAATTCGCCTTTGCCCAGATCTTTCTCCGGAGTTTTGAAGAAATCGTAGGCAGCCATGGCAGAGACAAGCTCGATAAAGTCGGCAGGGTTGCGCTGGTCCGAGCCACCGGTCTTTGAAGGGGTCTTTGCGGGCAGCGGGGTGGGGGTTTCGCGGCCGATGAGGTAGAGACGGTTGTAGACCTTCTTGACCGAAGCGTCCTTCTCGTAGAACATCAGCGCGGCCTGCGAGTTCAGAGAGAAGAAATCGCTGTCGGCCACTACTACGCCCTCGGGCTTGGGGAAGGAGAAGTAGTTGGTGAGCACAACGGTGCCGAAGTAGTTGCCTTTGAGGATGTCAATGGCCGAGGTGCGCTTGTAGATTTTCAGCGCTTTGTTCATGGCGTCGGGGAGGACAGGAATCGAGGATGCACCCGTGCCACCGAAGACCGAACCGAAGATAAAGGTCTTCTGACCCGGCTCCGATCCCAGCCCGGATTTTGTGAGGAAATCCAACAGGCCGGATTGGCGGTCGGGGCGGCGGCGAGCCATCACGGCCTCTTCGATGATGGCGCGATACATAAGCAGAGAGCCCATCTGAGTCTGGGCGCGGTAGCCGTGCTCGAGGTTCATGCTGCGCTGCTCGGGGGTGAGGAAAAGGTCCACCAGGTCACTTTTGCGCACGTTGGAGTCTTCCTCTGCATTGTCGCTTGCCGCGGCGTTGTAGTTGACCACACGGTTGAAGTCGGCGCCGTCGTAGTTGGGCGAGAATTCGTAGTAGTTGAGTTTTGCTGAAAAGAAAGTATCTTTAGCCGGGTCTACGGGACTGAGGCGACGATAGTCGGCCACGAGCTCTTTCAAGCGGGTGAAGTTGCCGTTGCGGGCGTCGGTGTCGAGGGCCAGGATGTTGACTTCTGTGTCGTCCATCATGCCCATGGCGCACAGGTGCACGAAGCTTTCAAGGCATCGCATGCCCGTGCCGCCGATACCGATTACGTTTATCTTTTGGGGCATAGTATATTATTATATGTGTAATCAGGATAAGATTAAGAGAAAATTGATGCCAGTTTGGAGCGGGTTGTCTGCGATTTGATGATGATCAGAGTGACCACAATGTAGAGCAGACATGCAGCGCCGGCTGAAATGAAGAGCTGGGTGAGGAATTGGCTTTGGAGAGCCTTCTTTGTGATGTCGGAATAGAACATCACGTAGGAGAGAGCGGCCTGCACCAGCAGAGTGGCTGCAGCGATGATGTACCAGACCACGCGGCGAGTGGTTCCGGAGGTGTCGCGCGAGCCGGTCTGCCAGGGTATGATGTTGGCGATGAGCACCAGGAGGATGACGGCGACAACGGCCACGCATCCGGCCATGATGTAGTTGGAGATGATGGCCTCTTGAAGCTGTTTTGCGGTGTTGATTGCTAATGAAATCATGGGAATTATTGAATTTTTAAGTTTAACTTTCAGTGGTTATTGAGTCACGAGGTAGAAAGAAGCCACCACGTTGCGCCCTTGGGCCGCGGGGTTGATGCTCTTGTCGTTGATGACGGCCTGCTTCACACTCTCGAAGAAGGAATTGTTCGAGCCTCCTTTCGCAGCTTTTGAGATTGATTCCCAGGTGAGAATCTTGTATGCATCGGAGTCTTTATCGAATTGGCTTTCGGCCTTGTCAGCCACGATTTGCACCAGAAGCAGTTGCACACCTTCCAGGTCTCCGTCTTCAATGAAATCGTCATCAAAATAGAGGGCAAGCTGGCCGTTTTTCAATTCTTTTTCTCCGATTTCGAGGACATCATCCAGAAGCACGGGATTCCACTCCGCAGTTTTCACCACGGGGTTGCCTTCTTCGTCCTCCTCGGGGGTTGTAAAGTCCACGGCCTGGGGGGTGAGGTCATATACCTTCACGTCAAAACCGTTAATGTTGAAAATACCGCTGTCATCTGTCGGTAACTCTATACCGGCAATCAAGGGAAGGTCTTCCGGGTCTCCTTTGCGATTCTCGCCTGCGCCTTTTAAGCTTTTAGCTATGTCATTGATGTTAGTTTCAAAAACATACATAGGGACTCCTTGGCGGAATTTATCGCGAGAGGCATCCTTGTCAAACAAGGTGTTGCCCTCCTCGTCCTTCATCATCTCTGCGGTCATGTCCACTTTCGGGGCGCGGGCGGTGAGGTGCAATTTCTTGACTTCGCCCAGAGATGAGATGCCTTTTTGGAGTTTTTTATTGATGTTTTTATCGGGCTCCATGCGGTCGTCGGTAAAGACGATATAGTAGCGGTTTTTGTTAAATTTGCCGCTCTCCACATAGGGCTCGGCATAGATGTAAATATCGCGGCCGGCAGCCAGCCATTTGCTCAGAGCGCCCTTCATGTAGGGGTTGTTGAGGTTGTCGCCCACGTTGGGGTGCCAGTATTCGGCATCAGTGATGAGCACGGCCTGGTGGTTTTGGCCGGCAATCTGCTCGGCTGCTGTTTTGAGGTCTGCATTATTGACCTCTTTCACTCCGCGGAGCAGCTGGTAGGTGTCGCCTTCTTCCTGCTTGATGTCGTTGCCTTTGATAGAGAAGTAAAGGGGCTTGTTGCTGATGATCGTGGGCTGCACCTCCTGAAAAAACGCAGAATTCATGGCCTCGGCCACGCATGTCGAATAGTCCACATAGAGCAAGAGGGTGTCAGTCTCGAGATCTGTGGAGTCAATTTTGTGCTCTGCTTTGAGATAGGTGAAGGAGTCCTCAGCGGGGTCGTTTGTAAAGTTGCGACCTTTTTTACCGCAACTTGTCACGCCCCAAGCCAGGCCGATGGCCACCAAAAGGCCTCCGAAACCGAGGAGAAGGTTTTTTGAATTCATAGTAATTATGGTTAGTTTGTTGATATTCATAGGATTACGCCCCTGTTTGCGCTCCGATGGTGTGCTGTCGGGGTGCAATACGGGCATATTAAGCGCAAATTTATAACTTTTTTCTCATTCAACAAAGATTTTTTTCACATAATTAAATGTAAGTCAAAAAAAAGATTAAATGTTTGATGAAAAAAGTAGACCGAGGTGGTTGCGGGTTCAAGATTTTTTTTGTAATTTTGCAGCGAAAATCAAGGGTATGATTAGGTCTGCAATAAATACTCATGCTCGTGCCCTCCGCCTTAAGCTGCGGAGAGGCTTGATTTTGTTTCCAATAACCAATTTTATAAGATAAATTCTTATGTCGTCACTGCGTTTTAAGGTCGTGGAAGAGGCTTTCGCCCGTAAGGCAATGCCCGTGGAAATCCCGGCCGAGCGCCCGGAGCAATATTTTGCCCGGGCTGTGTTTAATCGTCAGCGTATGTTTGAGTATCTCCCCACCGAGACCTACAACACGCTGATTTCGGCAATCGAAAACCGACAGTCGATCTCTCTGGCTACGGCCGACATCGTGGCAAAAGCCATGAAGCAATGGGCCATCGACAACGGAGCCCGCCACTTCACCCACTGGTTCCAGCCCCTGACCGAAGGTACAGCCGAAAAGCACGACGCCTTTATCGAGCACGACGGCAAAGGGGGCGTGATGGAGGTCTTTGACGGCAAACAACTCGTGCAGCAGGAACCCGACGCATCCAGCTTCCCCAACGGCGGCATCCGCAACACATTCGAGGCCCGCGGCTACTCAGCCTGGGACATCTCCTCGCCCGCCTTCATCCTGGGTGAGACCCTCTGCATCCCCACTATCTTCATCTCCTACACCGGCGAGAGCCTTGACTATAAATCGCCACTTCTGCGTGCCCTAAACGCCGTAGATAAGGCTGCCACGGCCGTGTGTCAATACTTTGACCCCAAGGTCAAGCACGTAAATTCATATCTGGGTCTGGAGCAGGAATACTTCCTCGTCGACGAGGCTCTTTTCTCTGCCCGCCCCGACCTGCTTCTGACCGGTCGCACCCTCATGGGTCACGAATCTGCTAAGAACCAACAACTCGAAGACCACTACTTCGGCGCCATCCCCTCGCGCGTGGAGGCCTTCATGCTCGACCTTGAGATTCAGGCCCACAAACTCGGCATCCCGGTGCGCACACGCCACAACGAGGTGGCTCCCAATCAGTTTGAGCTCGCTCCCATCTACGAAGAGACAAACCTGGCCAACGACCACAACCTCCAGATCATCTCTCTGATGCAAAAGGTGGGCCGCCAGCACAATTTCCGCGTTCTGCTCCACGAAAAGCCCTTTGCCGGGGTCAACGGCTCAGGAAAGCACAACAACTGGAGCCTTGGCACCGACACCGGTGTCCTGCTCTTCTCTCCGGGCAAGACTCCGATGCAGAACCTGCAATTCCTCACCTTCTTTGTCAACGTCCTTGCTGCCGTCAACAAGCACAACGCGCTTCTGAAGGCTTCTATCATGTCGGCCACCAACCAGCACCGCCTCGGAGCCAACGAGGCTCCTCCTGCCATTATCTCTGTCTTCACCGGCTCGCAAATGGCTGAGATACTTGACCGCATCGAGAAAGCCACGAATGAGCAGATTCTCGACTTCTCAAAGAAGGAGGGCTACTCGGTGGGCATCGCGCAGATTCCCGAGCTCCAACGTGACAACACCGACCGCAACCGCACCTCCCCCTTCGCCTTCACCGGCAATCGTTTTGAATTCCGTGCGGTGGGCTCCTCGGCAAATTGCGGCGCTGCCATGCTTGTGCTCAATGCTGCCGTGGCCGATCAGCTCAACGCTTTCAAAGCTGCTGTGGATAAGAAGGTGGCTGAGGGTCAGAAACTCGAAGATGCCATCCTCGACGAGATTCGAAACCTTATCCGCCAGTCAAAACGCATCCACTTTGACGGCAACGGCTATTCTGATGAGTGGAAAGCCGAGGCTGCCGCACGCGGTCTGGATTGCGAAACCTCAGCCCCCAAGATCTTTGATGCCTACCTGGCACCTCAGACCGTGGAGATGTTTGCCCGCACGGGCGTGCTCTCTAAGGTTGAACTCCAGGCACGAAATGAAGTCAAGTGGGAGATGTACACCAAAAAGATCCAGATCGAGAGCCGTGTGCTGGGCGATTTGGCCATCAACCACATCATCCCGGTGGCCACTCGCTATCAATCCACTCTTATTGATAACCTCCTCAAACTCAAAAGCATATACCCGGAGGCCGAGGCTGAACCTCTTATGGCCGACGACCGCGAGACCATCAAGCAGATTTCCGGCCATATGGCTGCTATCAAGCAGGGCGTGAGCCGCATGATCGATGCGCGCAAGGCTGCCAATCGCATTGAATCGCTGCGCGAGAAGGCCATCGCCTACCACGACACGGTGATGCCCCTCCTGGATGAAATCCGCTACCATATCGACAAACTTGAGCTCATGGTCGACAATGAAATCTGGCCCCTGCCCAAGTATCGCGAACTCCTCTTTATCCGCTGATGGAACCTCTGAAACATGAATGTGGCGTGGCTATCGTGCGCCTGCGCAAGCCTCTGAGCTATTACAAGGAAAAGTACGGCTCCGTGACCTATGGCCTCACAAAGCTGTATCTCCTGATGGAGAAACAGCACAACCGAGGCCAGGAGGCTGCGGGCTTGGGTGTGATTAAGCTCAACGCCACCCCGGGCAATGAATACGTCTTCCGCGAGCGCGCACTGGGCTCGGGAGCGATCACCGAGATTTTTGATACCGTAAACCGCAGCCTCACACCCGAAGCGCTCTCCGGGAGCGTGGAGGAGATTGAGGAAAATGTGCCCTTTATCGGCAACATCATGATCGGCCACCTGCGCTACAGCACCACGGGAAAGAGCGGACTGAGCTACGTCCACCCCTTCCTGCGTCGCAACAACTGGCGTTCGCGCAACCTTCTTCTCTGCGGAAATTTCAACCTCACCAACGTCGACGAGGTTTTTGCCTCGATCGTGGGGCGCGGCCAGCATCCCCGTATTTATAGCGACACCGTTGTGCTTCTTGAGCAGTTGGGCTATAGCCTTGATCACGAGAATCACAGGCTATATCGTGAGTTGCGCGACAGCCTCCAGGATCCTCAGCTTGAGACCGAGATTGAGAATCAGCTGGACATCGCCCGCATCCTCGGAAAGTGCGCCCCGACGTGGGATGGCGGCTACGTGATCTGCGGGGCCACCGGTTCGGGCGACACTTTTGCCCTGCGCGACCCTCACGGCATACGTCCGGCTTTTTATTACGTCGACGATGAGGTTATGGTCGTGGCTTCGGAGCGTCCTGTGATTCAGACTGTTATGAATGTGCCTATCAATACGGTCAAGGAGCTGAATCCCGGTCAGGCCATAATCCTCACCAAAAACAATGAGCTGAAGATGCCGCAGATCCTGACTCCGGCTCGAAATCAGCGGTGCTCTTTCGAGCGCATCTATTTCTCGCGAGGGAGCGATGCCGATATCTACCGCGAGCGCAAGGCCCTTGGCTTTAATCTTGTGCCTGATATCTTGCGCCTCACCGGCGGCGACATCGACAACACGGTATTTTCCTTCATCCCCAATACTGCCGAGGTTGCCTATATGGGGATGCTGCAGGGTCTTGAGAAGCATCTCGACCGCGAACGCATGGACCACATCATCGCCCTCCAGCGGCAGGGAGAAATCGATCCCGAGCGCCTGCTGGCTATCATGAAGCGCAAGGTGCGCAGCGAGAAGCTCGCTGTCAAGGACATCAAGCTCCGCACCTTCATCGCCGAGGGTGCTTCCCGCAATGATATGGCGGCTCATGTCTACGACGTCACATACGGCTGCATCCGCGATGATGAAGACACCCTGGTGGTGATCGACGACAGCATCGTGCGTGGCACCACCCTCAAGCAGTCGATTATCGGTATGCTTGACCGTTTGAATCCCAAGCGCATCATTATCGTGTCGTCCGCTCCGCAAGTGCGGTATCCCGACTATTACGGCATCGACATGAGTCGCATGAGCGAGTTTATCGCCTTTCGTGCGGCCGTTGAGCTGCATAAGGACCGTGGCACGGAGGGTGTTCTTGCCGAGGTGTATAAGAATTGCCTCGAGCAACTGCAACTTCCCGCAGCCGAGCAGGTCAACTGTGTCAAAGCTGTCTACGAGCCCTTTACCGATGATGAAATCTCGCGTAAGATTGCCGAAATGCTCACACCGGCCTCTACGCGCGCCAAAGTCGATATTCTCTATCAAACTCTCGAAGGTATGCACCGCGCCATCCCGGATTGTCCCGGCGATTGGTATTTTTCGGGCGACTATCCCACCCCCGGAGGCGTGCGTCAGGTAAATCGCGCTTTCGTCAACTATTTCGAAGGTCACCACGACAAACGCTGAACAGGTTGACCGCTCTGTATTTTCATACAGGTAGGAGTTTGTAGGGTCGGCACTTGTAGCGACGTAAGAAGTGCTGCTACAACACACTTCAGCATTTTCGTCGCCACAAGTGGCGACCCTACAAATAAAATCCGTTTAATCCGCGGAATCCGTAGTTTTTTACAATTAAACCTTGTACACCTGTACTCCTGTTTAAATAATACCCATAAAGCCCTGTACTGTTGTTGATTGGGTTTTGTGGGTTCCGGTTTGGAAGAAGTTAGATAAATCTCGAAAATGAAAGTTTGGCAATTCTTTAAGGACTGGATTCTGATTTTCTCGATCCTGAGCGGCATCGCCGGATATTTCGCGTACGTGAACATACCTGCCCTTGACTCCACGCACCCGGCCATGCTCAGTATCTTGACAACGGCCCAGCCGCTGCTGATTTTCGCTATGCTCTTCCTCACTTTTTGCCACGTCAACCCTCACGACATCCGTCCTGTTGGGTGGCATCTGTGGGTTCTGGCAGTGCAGGGTGGGGCGTTTGTCGGCGTCGGACTTCTGTTGATTGCTATGCCTCACAGTCCGTTGCGTGTTGTGCTTGAAGGTCTGATGATCTGCATGATCTGCCCTACGGCCACCGCCTCAGCCGTGATTACGCGCAAGCTCAACGGCAGCATGGCCCATATCACCACCTACATCATCCTCATCAACCTCCTGTGCACAATTCTCATCCCCACACTCGTGCCTTTTGTCCACCCCAACCCGGGGCTTCACGTAGTCGACGGCATGCTCCTGATCATGGGTAAGGTCTTTCCTATCCTGTTGCTGCCTCTGATTTTGGCCATGCTCGTGCGCAAACTCCTCCCGGGGCTGCACTCATGGGTGTTGGCGCATCCCGATCTATCGTTTTATCTCTGGGTGGTGTCGCTGTCGATCGCTATCGCCATGACAGTCAGAAGTATAGTCCATACATCAGTGCCCCTGTCCGCGCAATTGGGCCTCGTGGGAGTGTCGCTGGGGTCGTGCCTGTTGCAGTTTTGGCTCGGACGCAAAATCGGTAGTCGCTATCATGACACCGTAACCGCCGGGCAAGCCCTGGGGCAGAAAAACACCGTCTTTGCCATTTGGCTTGGCTACACCTTCTTCTCTCCAGTAACTGCCATTGTAGGAGGCTTTTACAGCATCTGGCATAACGTAATAAACTCTCTGCAACTCTACCGCCACGCCCACCCCAAAGGTGCGCATCGAAAAAAATCCGCTTAAAAAATCTGCCCAAATTTTGGCGGTTTCGGTGAAAATCCCTAACTTTGCATAGTGAAAACGCGCGGTAGTGGCTCAGTTGGTAGAGCATTGGCTTCCCAAGCCGAGGGTCGCGGGTTCGAGCCCCGTCTACCGCTCATTATATATAGCTGATTTTCAATAATTTAGGGGTTGGTTGTGATGGTGCTTTTCCTGCGGGATTTTTTACAAATTTAGTATAAAAGGTGTATTTGGGGCTGAAAAATACCGAAATGTTTGCAAATGGTTTGCAAATTTTCCTGTGGATTTGCGTCTCCGGGATTCGTCAGAAGTCCGGTTTCTTTTTGGCGGAGCTGAATTACGTCGAAAAATACATAAGAAATCTAAATTAATGTTAAAAATGGGGGGGGGGTAATTTTGTTTAATCATTTTTCTTTATTAGATTTGCACGCAGAATGGCTCCATATTGTGTCATTCTTCTGGGATTTACTGTATTTTCCGCTCATTTTTTAAGCGTAAACCAATATGAATCAATTGATTCGATCACTTTTAGGGTTACTATGCCTGGCGAGTGTGTCTACAGTTGAGGCTTCCGGGGTTTATTTCCCCTTAAGTGCTCCGGCTGAATACACCGATTCGTTGCGTGGCGTGCAATATTTTCCCCGAAGTGTCTCTACCATAACCAATATCGATCCGGAATTGCGTGCTTTGGCTCAGGAGGTTAACCGCCTGTATGTGGGTAAGCAAATCGATTCCTTGATTATTTGTGGCAATGCCTCGCCCGACGGTCCTGACCTCTTTAACCGCCGGCTGGCCTTGCAGCGTGCTGAAAGCGTAAAGAAATATTTCGCTTTTGCCTCGTCGATGCCTGACACGCTGATGCGCGTGTCTTCTCGCGCGTGTACATGGTCCGATCTGAAGACCGTTCTGAATTCCCGCGTCTGGGACAATCAGAATTTTGCTGATCAGGCTCTTAAAATAGTCGCTGAAACCTCCGCCTCTCCCACAGCCACACCCGTCGCCTTGAAAAAGGCCGATGAGGGTGCGCTCTGGCGTTGGCTTGATAAGGAGGTGTTTCCGCTGATGCGCAAAACATCGGTCGTGGCTTTTTATGAAACTGAACCTTACAACCTCACACCAGACGCTCCGCCTTATGTGATTGAAGAGAAGGAAGTATTAGAAGAGGTGATTGAAGAAATCCCTGCCCCTGCCCCGGTTGCCGAGCAGGAGTGGGTGCCTTACGTCTACGTCAAGACCAACCTCCCGGCTTGGGCGTTGCTCTGGACCAACGTGGCTGTGGAGTTTGACATCACACCGCACTTGAGCGCCACCCTCCCAATCTACTATTCCGGCTTTAATTACTTCAAGCGCACGCTGAAATTCCGCACTTTCGCCATCCAGCCCGAATTGCGCTACTGGCTCAAGCCCGACAACACCGGATTCTTTGTCGGAGCCCACGTGGGCATGGTATATTATAATGTAGCCTTCGATGGCGAATATCGCTATCAGGATAAGAACGCCAGCACCCCCGCTCTGGGTGGCGGTTTTGCCGTGGGTTATCGCTTCCGCCTCAATTCTGACCCGAATCTATCGATGGAGGCCACGGTGGGCGGCGGTATCTACCATCTGGACTACGACATCTTCTATAATCATAATAATGGAATGTTGACCGGTCATCGCACTCGCACGTTCTATGGCCTTGACCAGGTGGCCCTGTCGATTGCCTATCGCTTCAGCCTGCACAAAAAATCCAATACGAAAGGAGGGGAGGGCAGATGAAACACATGAAATCTCTTTTCTCCTTCGTGCTGATCGTGGCAGCTATGGTTCTGACTCAAAGCTGCGTGCACGAATTTCCTGAACTTAGCGACACCGTGCGTGTTCGGCTCAAAGTCACCCACGATCTGAACTGGACCTCACTTGACTATTATATTAACGAAAACTCCAAATCACGCGACTCTAAGGCCGCCGAGGAGGGTTGGACTGCCCGCTATATACTCAAGCTCTACCCCCGTGGCGAGCAGAAAATTCCCGTAAGGGTCTATACAATCAACCGCGACGACATCACCCTGGCCGATTTCGAGATGGACGTGATGATGCCTGCCGGAGAGTGGGACATATATGTGTGGCAAGATTTTACCAACCCCAACGAAGTGCCTCCCTATTACGAAACCGGGAATTTTGAGGCTGTCACATACGCCAAGCCCTACCGAGGCGACACGGATATGCGCGACGCATACGAGGGTTTCATTTCCCTTGACGTGCCAAAGACCATGGAGGCCAATTATGTAAAGACGGGCGAACTGGAGATGTCGCGCCCATTTGCCCGCTATGTGTTTATCGCTACGGATTTTGAGAAGTTCTACAACGAGTCTCTCTCTCGTTACAATATGCCCATGGGTAAGCCCTCTCGCTGGGATGCTCTCTCGGAGGCTCAGAAACAGGAGGCGCTCAAAGGCTTTTCGGTTTTGGCAAAGTATCCGTGGTACATGCCTGCGGTCTATAATATGTTCACACAGAAAGTCATAGACTCATGGACAAATATGTACTACGAGGCTGAGATTCGTCCCCTCAGCAGCCAAGAGGCGGCCGTGGCTATGGACTATGTAATGATCAACCACCTTGAGAGCGCTGCTCAGGTGCAGCTGGGACTGAAGGTGCCCGATGGCTCGATTATCGGTCTTACTTCCACAATCTCCGTGCCTCTTAAGCGCGGTCAGACCACCTATGTGCGCGGAGACTTCCTGACAGCCTCAGCGGGTAGCGGTCTGTCGATCGATTTCTCCTTCTCCGGAGATTTTAATATTCAGATTCCGTAAAACGGGACGATATATTTTTGAATATCAATAAATAACAACATACACTATGAAAAGATTCTTCTATGCTTCAATGGCACTCGCAGCCCTGGTGGGTGTCACTTCCTGCTCGCAGGATGATGTAAAGGTTCCCGCCCAAGACGGCGTCACCTTCACCGTGCAACTGCCCCGCAGCGTGCAGTCTCGTGGCACTTTCGGCGACGGCACAGACAACGGCGACCGCGCTACTCTCAATAACCTCCAGTACTCCGTGTATGAGGTAACGAATAACGTAACTGCCGCTACTCCTCTTTTCTCCGGGGCTGTGGACAACGCGTTTACCACAGACCAGACTCAGGAAACCGTAACCATTCCTCTGGCCAAAGGCAAATCTTACCAGGTTGTTTTCTACGCTGACGACAGCGACAACAATTTCGTGACCTACACCGACGGCACAATCAACGTCGTATACGCCAATTCTGAATCTAACGTAGCAGCAGAAGATGCGTTCGTCGGCAAGTCGGAGCAATTCACTGTCAATGGTGCATACAGCGAGACTGTGACTCTTACCCGTCCCTTCGCTCAGCTGAACTGGGGCTCGGATGATACAGACGCAAAGGTTCTGACCGAAGTGCTCAAGACCCTTGAAGCTACGGTTACCGTTTCCAGCGGTCTCTACACCTCAATGGATGTGCTTACCGGCACCGTTAGCGACCAGGTAACCACCGCTACCACTCTTGGCACAGTTAGCTTCGCAAGCCTTCCCGAGCAGACATTCCCCGTGGCAGGCACGACTAAGCCCTACGCCCTGATTGCGATGAACTATCTGCTCACCGGCAACGGCACCATCAACTGCGAGCTCTCGTTCAGCGACACTGACATCCCCGCAGTTGAGGTAAGCGCTGCTCCCGTGCAGATCAACCACCGCACCAACATCTACGGCTCCCTTCTCACCAACCCCGGCCTCTTCAACATCATTGTCGACAATAATTTCGGTGATGGCGACAACAACGTTGAATATCCTGTGAAAGTGAAGACTCCCGAACAATTCATGGAAGCCATCGCTGACGGCGGTGACATTACTGTGGCCGGCAATGTTGATCTCACCAACGAAGCCTCTACAATCACAATCGACAAGCCTACTGTGCTCAACGTTGAAGGCACACTCACTGTAGCTACTAACCAACTCAACGTAACATCCGAACTCACCGTTGACGGTGGTGGCACCATTAACTCTAACGGATTTGCTATCATCGGCTCTGCAGGCAGCAAGATCATTATCAAAGATGCTGTTATTAGCGCTGAGCCCACATTATATTATCAGCAGGCTATCAACACATCCGGCAGCCTGGAGATTTATGGAGGTCGAATTGAATCAAATGGTCGTGTGGCATTAACCCTGAATTGGGCTAACAATACCCAACCGGAGTCACTCGTAATCAACGGTGGCGAAATCGTTGGCGGCAACGACTATGCTTTGAATATTTATGCCGGTAACTCTTCTGCCACTCACACTGCAACAATCAATGGCGGTACATTTATCGGTAACAGCGGTGGTCGTGCCGACGGCAGCGTAAACGTAACTATCAACGGCGGCAATTTCATTCAGAAATCCACTAACTCTACCGGTCATGGCTTCTGTGCAGGTGCTGAAAGTTACGGTTCTGCCAAGTGTAATGTGACCATTAATGGCGGTTATTTCTATGGAGATCCCGGCTATGCAATCTGCAGAGCAAACCAGGCCAAACTCGTTGTTAATTGTGCCATTTTGAATAAAACAGGAGGTGGCTATACCCTTGGTGAAGGCAAATCTGTCGTTACCCTCAACCCTGCTGCCACCCTTACCATCGGCGATGACACTTACTCCTTCGGCTACGAAGTGAAATAATTGTACTTTCCTGAATCCTAAAGTTGAAATTCGATCAGCAAGATGAAAAACATCATATATTCTTTTATCGGACTTGCAGCACTGGTGGGTGCCACTTCCTGCACGCAGGATGATGTAAAGGTTCCCGCCCAAGACGGCGTCACCTTCACCGTGCAGCT
>CAZNRK010000016.1:0-37125 GCA_964575435.1 uncultured Bacteroides sp. | reverse complement strand
AACCCCATAAAATTCATCGACCCCAGCGGATGCGCGGCTATTGTGTATAAGGGAAAAATAATCGGATATGATGGTAATGAAGATAATAAGACTTTGTTTATTCCTGATGCAAAGAAAGAATATACTGAATTGGGTGAAACAATAAATGGTGTAAGCTATGACAAAAAAGAGATTAAGAAATTGGTCGATTTCGTCAAAAAAAATTCTGGGAATGCAGAGATGTTTAAGGAAAGTAATCTATATAGTCTATCATATGAATTCGTTGCTGATAGCAAAAGTGTAAATCATTCGTATAAAGAATTATCCAAAGATAATGGAAAAGGAGGCAACGATGATAGTAATAATAGAGAATATGGGGGATATTACACAGAAAACGGATTTGTGGCGGAGACTCCAGGCGAAGTTTACACTCCCGGGAATCCTAATGTTTCCATTGAAATGTACCAGGATAGAAGCTCGGTTCATTCTCATCCCTCCGGAAAAGATTCTTCACATAGATTTAGACAACAGCCATCCCTTGAAGATATATCGAATAAAGAAAACGGCGCGCTTCACTTAGTTTTCGGACGTGGGAATAAGAAGGTTTATATTCATAATAATAAAGGGGTAATTACTATAATAAACGAAAAAAAATTTTTAAAGATTTACGGAATCAATTGAATTAATTATGGTAAAGAACTATTCGCATATAATTATAGTCTTATGCTTAAATTGTATTTGTTTATTCGCACAATCACAAAATTTTGATAATGCAATCAAATCGCAAACCCAAATAATTAACAATAGCTACAAAACGGCGTACATTTATGGTGATGATACGATGCAACAGCTTGAAGGAATATCGTTGCGCGCTTTTCTTTCTTGGTTTTCTCGTGTAAATAATACAAAACGCCCGCCAATAATACTTAATCTAAATCGCTCCGATCGGCCATGTTATGTCATTTCTACCGATGGGACTAAGGAGAGGATTGAACGTGACAAGAGGAAAACGGATGAAATTTATTATCAATACCCGATGATTCTCTATCCTCAATATCACGATTGTATTGCCGGGAAACTAATCGAATCAAAGCATTGCGTGATTGGAATATATTCAAAGCTTTATCAATCTTGGATAGAAATTCGCATTTTAGCACTTATGCCTAAAATAAGCACAGACAACAGTATTGAATTTTCTAAGTTTTTGTGCATCTATAACTATAAGCTGAAAATAGACGCGGAAGCGATAATTTTATCAAATGATAGGGAAGTAGAAAAAAACAGGGGTAAACTAAAATTGACCAAAGAGGAAAAAGCTGCAAAGGAATTAGTTTCTGACTTAGAGGAAGAAATAATAAGTTTGGTTGATGAGGACGGTTTTATTGATGAGGACATAATTGAATCATTTTGTTGGCGATTGGAGGATATGTCAATCGATGAAAAACGGTCCGAGATTTTAAATAAAAAAGACGTAGAAAATGAACCCATTGCCAATTTTCTTGTCTGGTAAGGATAATTTATTCGGTTAAATCAATTTTTTCAAAATCCTGATTACATTGCAACCAAGATCCTGCCTTAGTTAAACCAACGAATTAATTATAAACCATGAAAAAGTGGATAGTTATTTTTGTGTCAATACTTGTGATTGCCGGTAACTCATGTCAATGCTTGGGGTTGGAAGCGGAAAAAGACTTTCCCAAACTTGAATGGAATGGTCCTAATAAAAAGAATATAAATATCGAAAATGAATTCCATAAGTCTTTAGTTTACATCGAATCTTTTCCGGCTATCTTTGTTGACACGGTCAGGATTAAATCCCCGATTCTGGCTAATATTGATAATATTGGGTTCTTGACAAGTGAAGAGTATTTCAATTGGACTGCTCCGCATAAAATTGGTTCGTATGGTAATACTTACGTTACCATGAATCATTTTTGGAGCAATCATGTCGTAGATTTTTGCGTTGTGGGTACATTGCCATTATCCTCGCTCCGAATCGTTTCAATGAATTACGAAAGGGGGTTTGAGGAATACGCCCCAAAATTCAAATTCGCCGAGAAGAAACGGGGTGTTGAAATCTTCAGAGCAGAGGAGGAGGAGATATTGGTGGCATTTTATTTAATGAGGATAGAAACAGTAAACGTAGATCTTAATCCATGGATTGAATGGGCAGGGACTCCCGATCCTAACTACAAGCCGAGAGAACTCAAAGCTCAATATAAGGGGATGGAGTACATCCAGGTAGCATTCCCTGTAAAACCCATCAAATAACAGTGCGCAGGCAGGTTATTCGGGTCGGAAACAGCAGAATAAGTGGTTTTTGTGTCGAAAATCCGCTTCATTGGGAGGAAAAACTTTGATATTCCAAGAATTATTGCTAATTTTGTAAAATGTTTTAAAATTCAATCCATTTTACCAATCATAATCCAATAATTTATCAATTTCTGATGAAGAAGATTTTCTTACTTTCCTTGGTTGCACTGAGCGCACTGGTTGCCTCTGCAGCCACGCCCGCGCGGTCAACAACCCGCACCAATAGCGGGCTGAAGGCCATCAATACCGTCGGGCATATGGCCACTCCCCGCCAGGGAGCGAAGGTAAAGCGCCTCGAAGCTCCGGCCAACGCCGTTGAGGTGCCCTTCACCCACGGAATCGGCAAAGACGGCCTTGCCGACATCAAGACAAAGTATACCATCATCAATGCCAATGACGACAACCGTCTGTGGCAAATCGGTTCAGTCAACGGCTACGGAGCCTGTATGGCGCCCAACGCTGCGGATGTGGATAATAATGACGACTGGCTCTTCACCGTGCCCATCCACCTCACACCCGGCGATTATGTCGTATCTTTCGAAGTGGGCATAATGGGCTCCGGCACACCTGCTGTGGAAATGAACGTGACCCTTGGCACAGAGCCTACAATTGAGGCTGCCACTATTGAGGTGGCTCCCACCACTCAGTATACCGACAAGGATTTTACAAAGCACGAGCATGGAGTGACGATCGCTGAGGAAGGCTATTATTATTTGGGCTTCCATTGCACCACGGCAAAGACAATGAAAGGCACCCTCAAGCTCGCCAACGTGGGCATGCGCTCCGGCTCGGTTGAGCCTCCTGTGGTGGTTGACCCCGCAGCAGCCGGCACTCTGACCTACACTCTCGCTCCCAAGGGCGAGCTCAAGGCCACCGTGGTCTACACCGCCCCCACCCTCACCAAATCCGGCAAAGACCTGGAGGAAATCACCAAAGTGGAGATCACCTCGCGCTGGGGTGTGGATAAATTCACTTACGAAAACGTCGCTCCCGGACAGGTCATCACCATCGAGGACGTGGAGATGTATCAAGGCATCAACAACCGCTTCACCGGCGTGGCATACGTGGGCGATGTGGCCGGCGACATGGTTGAGATCAAATCCATCTGGTGCGGTCCTGACACTCCTCTGGCTCCCGAGAATGTGAAGCTCACCGTCAATCCCGACTTCACCACCGCCACCCTCTCATGGGATGCTGTGGCAGCGGTTGGCGAACACGGCGGATACGTTGACCCCGAGGCTGTCACCTACTATATCTTCGACGCCTTCGGCTCTTACTATGATCCTGCAATCGCCACCACCTCCGACACCTCTCTCACCATCGACTATTCCACCGTGCCCTACCAGGATTTCTACGCCTATCAGGTGACCGCCGGATATGGCGAGAACTACTCGCTCGACAACGCCTCCAACATCGTCACCGCCGGCACCCCCGACGCTCTGCCCAAACGCGAATCCTTTGCCGGTGGCGTCTACCATGACATGTGGCTGGGCAACACTGCCGTCAAGGGCTCGATGAATTACGGCACCATCACCGACGAATATTTCGCCTCTCTCTTTGATCCCGAAGACCCCGAGGCTCCCAAGCCCCTTGCCTCTCAGGACGGCGACGGCGGCTTCTATTTCTGGATGCCTTACGAGAAGGATGTGGCCTACGGCATGATCTCCACCCGCGCCGACATCTCAAAAGCCGCCAACCCCGTGCTTGAATTCTGGTATCAGGGTCAAGGCAGCATCATTGAGGTATACGCCGGCCGCGAAATCGGCGAAATGGACCAAATCGCCTCTATCGACCTCAAGGAAAACTCCACCTCTGACTGGACTCAGGCCCGCCTCTCCCTCGACGCTTTCAAAGCCCTCGGCGGCGTGATGTTTGAGATCCGCTTTGTGGCCGCCCACAACGACGACGAGCACATCTGGAGCGTGCCTCTCGACAATATCTGCGTGCGCGACCTCACCGACACTGATGTGCGCATCGTGACCTTCGCAGTCCCCGGTGCAGCCAACCACGGACAGACCCTCAACCTTACCGCCCACGTTGAGAACCTCGGCACCGCAGCTGCCGCCCCGACAGCCCAATGGACAATCAACGGTGAGATATTCGCCAACCAGGAGCTCGAGGAAATAGCTCCCAACGCATATGCCGACGCATCGCTGGCCTACACAGTGCCTTTCGATGCTCCCGAGGAGGTTGAAGTGGCTCTTACCCTCCTGCTCGAGGGCGACAACACACCCGACAATGAGGCCAATGGCATTATCCGCGTAAAACGCGCTCCTTTTGCCACTGTCAGCGACCTTGAGGCCACTGTCGACGGCTCTGTCGTAACCCTCACCTGGTCTCACCCCATAAATGAGATTCCCGAACCCGAGACTGTGACCGAAGACTTCGAGAGCGCCGACTACACCCCCATGTCGATCACCGGCGCCGGAGGATGGACCGTATACGACGGCGACGGCGTGAAGACATACAACCTCTTCTATGAGGCCTACAACCCCTACCAGACCTCTCCGATGGCCTTCCAGCTCTTCGACAACGTTGTGGCTCAGATCGATGACTACTACACCCTTGACGCTGAGGCTCACAGCGGTCAGCGCTTCATGGCCGCCCCCAGCGCGCAGAGTGCATATAACGACAACTGGCTCATCTCGCCCGAGCTCTCCGGCAACGCCCAGACCGTAACCTTCTACGCCAAGAGCTTCACCAGCGCATGGGCCGAATCTCTCGAAGTATATTACTCCACTACCGACAACACTTACGAGGCTCTGCAATATCAGGTGCAAGAAGTGACAGGTCTTAACGATTACTACGAAGTGCCCGAGGTGTGGACTGAATTCACAGCCAAACTCCCCGAAGGCGCCAAATATTTCGCAATCCGTCACTATTGTTATGACACCTACGGCCTCTTCATCGATGACGTCACCTACGAGGCCGCTGCCGCCCTTCCCACCGACCTCGAGCTCCACGGCTACCACGTATACCGCAACGGTGTGCAGCTCACCGAAGACCTCCACCCCGGCATCGCCTTCACCGACGACCTCAGCGCCCCGCAGCGCATGGCCGCTCCCCGCGCCGGTGCACAGGAATTCAACTACAGCGTTGTGCCCGTCTACAGCCACGGTGTGGCTCCCGTCAGCAACGTTGCCACTGTATATGTTGACGTAACCGGCATCGAAGACATCACCACCGAAGACTCCGCTCCGGCCGTATACTACAACCTCCAGGGCGTGCGCATCGCCGAGCCCGCATCCGGCGCATACATCCGCGTAAACGGCAATAAAGCCCAAAAAGTAATCAAATAATCCCCTACACACCTTATTTATAAAAGCCCGCCCCCTCCGGCGGGCTTTTATTATTAGAAGCAGTTGCTGATTTTGGGACGTAATTACGGAAAAAATGCTCGGATTATTGATTATAAACAAAAAATTCGTAACTTTGCGCCCAATATTACCTCTATTTCTTTAATTAAATCAATCCATTAGGTATGAAGAAACTATTACTCTCTATCTTTGGTGTCTTCGCATCCGTTGCCTTTTCGGCGCAAGCCGTTGAGGTGGGTGAAGAATTTACCATCGGCGATCTCACCTACACGGTGCTGACGCCCTCCACCGTTAGCCTCAGCGATGTGGCCACATCCGCCACAGTGGTTGAGCTCACCTCTACCGTAACTTACGACGACGCAGACTACGCCCTCACAGAAATCGGCCGTGATGCCTTCTATTACTCTCGCGCCACACAGGTAGCCATCCCTGAAGGCGTCACCACCATCGGCTACGGTGCTTTCCGTTCCAGCTCGCTGGCTTCGGTCACTATCCCCTCAACCGTGACCACCATTGCCGACTATGCATTCAGCAGCACCAACCTCACCTCAATCAACATCCCCGAGGGCGTTGAATCTATCGGCGGCAGCTGCTTCTTCACTTGCAAGTCGCTGACCTCTGTCACCCTCCCCTCCACGCTGAAATCTATCGGTGTGTCGTGCTTCTACAAGGTGCCCATCACCTCAATCGAGCTCCCCGCCGGCCTCACCACCCTCTCCCCCAAGGCTTTCCTCTATTGCGAGAAGCTCACCTCTCTGACTATTCCCGAGAGCATCACCACCATTGGCGATGGCCTGTGCAATTATTGCTCATCCCTGACCTCAGTGACCCTCCCCGACGCCGTCACAGAGATTGGCGACGAGGCATTCTCGGTCACTGCTCTCTCCGGCCCCTTCACCTTCCCCGCTGCGCTTGAGACCATCGGCGAGGGCGCTTTCGCCAAAACTGCAATCACCGAATTTGTGCTCCCAGCAGGCTCTAAGCTGGTGAAGGACGGCGAAGCCATCTACAGCGCAGACAAGAGCATGCTTCTGGCCTTCCCGCCCAAGGCTGCCAACACCACCGTAAAGGTGCTTCCGCAGTGTGTGGCCATCGGCGAGGGCGCTTTCTGGGCCACTAACGTAACGAAAGTCGAGCTCGGCTCCAAAGTCCGCGCCATCGGTGAATTTGCCTTCGTGCTGAGCGACCTTTCTGAGATCAACCTCCCCAACTCCATCGTCTTCATGGGCGAGCAAGCCTTTGCAGGCACAAAGCTCACCTCTGTGGTGCTTCCCGCCAACCTCCCCGAGCTCCAGGATGCCGTGTTCGCTCAGTGTCCGTCGCTCACATCGGTGACCATCCCCTCGAGCGTCAACTATATGGACATCAGAGTCTTCACCGGTTGCACCGCGCTCTCAAACGTATACTGCCAAGGCGCCACTCCCGCCGTGCTTGAATACACCTACGAATCTTACGAAGAGCAATTCTACAACATTGCCTCCAACAGCACCCTCCACATCCCCGCCGGCTCCCTCGACGCATACAAAAAAGCCGGCTGGACAAGCAGCTTCAAGACTGTGGCCGAAGACATGCCCGCCATCGCTGAGGTCGTTTCCTTCAACCCCGCCAACGATGCCTTTCTGGGCACCTTCGATGGCGTAGACCTCGAGTTTGCATCCACTCCGTCCGTGGTGAAAACCTATCCCGAACTTCTGGTGCAGCAAGGACCGCTCGTGGCCGGTACGCCTAACGGCAAAGTGATCAGCGTCACCGGCTGGAGAGCTATCATCTCCGGCGGTAAAGGCCGCATCTATCCCGAAGATTACGACGGCTTCACCGAGCCCTTCACCCTCGAAGACGGCAAAGACTATTACATCACCATCCCTCAGGGTGTGTTCAAAACTGCCGACGGCGCCATCAACGACCGCATCGTGCTCCACTACGTGGGTCAGCAACCCAAGTTTGAGCCTGTGAGCTTCGACCCCGCCGACGATGCCAGCATCTCGACATTCGACGGCGTCACCATCACCTTCCCCGAAAAGCCCACCGTGCTCAGCTACAACCTCTCCGGCACGAAATTTGTCAAAGGCACCTACGCCGACGGCACCGTGACAGGCACTGATGCCACCGGTTCTGACTTCGAGGAATGGCGCACCTCCACCCCCTCGACCAACGCCGTGCGCATCTGGCCTGCCGACATGGACCTCTTCACCGTGCAGATCCCTCTGAACAATACCGACGATTACTACATGGTGATCCCCGCAAAATCTTTCCGCAACAACGATTGGGTTTACTCTCAGGAAATCATCCTTCACTATTCCAACAGGACCGTGGGCATCTTCTCAGTAGGCTCAGCCGACGACGACTGCATCCTGATCAATGCCGCCTCCGGCGCCATCAACGTTGATGCCGACACCGCCGAAATCTACACAGCAGCCGGCGTGAAGGTTGCCACCGTTCACGGCACCGCCAGCGTCGATCTCCCCTCCGGAGTCTACATCGTATCGGCTAAGAAAGGCACCGCCTTCAAGAAAGCCAAAGTAGCCCTCTGATCCCCCTTCACCTCGTAAAAGAAAAGCCCGCCTTCTCCGGCGGGCTTTTCTTTTATGGATATTACTGGGACGTCGAGGGCGGGGGAGTCCGTTACCTGATGCTTTCGGCGGGGATGTAGACGCGCGAGGGGGTGTCGAGGATTGTTTGAAGGGCGGCACGGGCATCGTCCCAACGATAGAAGGGAAACATATCCGTCTTGGCGGGAATCGAAACCTCGCGCTCGTTGAGCATGAATTTCACGATAACGTCGCCGGCTTTGTTTTTGAAAAACACGGCCTGCACGTTCGAGGCCATGGGTGAGATCTTGAAGTTGCTGTAGACCTTGCTGAGCTCGTAGGGGTTGGTTTCATAGGCCGCACAGTTGGGAAACTGCATCAGGGCCGTAAGGGGAATGATGTTGCCGTCGTGGGCAAAGCGCAGGGTGGCGCCGGTGTCTCCCTTGGTGATGTAATCGTCGGCCGTCTCCACGATATTGCGCAGAAGGTTTTTGGCGTTGTCTATGTGTTGGCCGTCGGCCAGGGGGTAGGAGGAATTGGTGGCGTAGAAACTGTAATTGTAGATCTCCCAGAGGTCAAAAAGCTCATCGGGGGTGAAGATATCGAAGAGCGAGATGGGAGTCTCGACATTCTGCATATCCACGGCTATCCAGTAGAGACCGGTCATAAGTTTCTGAGGGTCAACGTGTCGGCGCACGTATGTACTGTCGTTGAAGAGGGAATTGACGAGGCGCTCGGGGCGGGTCTTTTCGTTGTAAAATTTCTTATAGTCGAGATACCAGTCGGCTTTGTCGTTGGTGTATCGTCCCGACTCCTTGCTGTGGTAGTTAAGATAGTGCATATTGCGCTGCGACGATTCAGCGGGAATCTGCAGGCGCGGGTTCTGCTCTTTCAGCCCTTCGATAAAGGCAAACATCGAATGTGCGCAGCGCATCACCACGGTCGAGGCAGCTGTCAGGCGGGCATCATCGCCGAAGGCCTCGGGGTAGGCGGCATACATGCGCTTGGCGATGTCGTGGTGCTGGCGATGGCCCAGCGGAGTGAGCTCTCCGCCGCGTCCTTGCGCTTCGACCCAAATGCTGTCGAGACGCATTTTCACGTCCTTGCCCAGGGGGGTGAGAGCGCCCACGCTGTCGGCGCGGTTGAAGACATCCATCACCGACAGATAATCGTTATCGCTGATCAGATACCGGGACCCGTGGCGAGCAAAGTGGCTGACATAGAAGGGCTTATACCCCTTCGGAGCAGGGGTGTTAAGGCTTTCGGTGACAGGATAGGCCAGGTACACTCCGCCGGCCTTCTCGGGGGTAGCGGCGATTTCTTCGCGTGTGGTTTGCGCCTGCGCGCACAGAGCCGTAGAGGCAATAAGGGCAAGAAGTAGGGATTTCATTATCAAGATGTTGTGATTCTATTTTTTAATTTGCAGCACTCGCGTCTCACGCGGAGCGAAGGTGCGCTCGCCGGAGGCAGGAACCAACTCGATGCTCTCTCCGGTGAGGATATCGGTGTAGACCGCTCCGGGGGCGATGATTTCTGTGTAGCGCTCCATGTCCACATCCAGAGGCTCGTCGGTGCCGTTGAGCACAACCACAACCTCATCGTCGCCAAAGGCGCGGCGGTAGAGATAGAGGCCGTTGGTGGGCATAAAGTGGAGCATGTTGCCTTTTGCGATGGCCTCGCTGGTCTTGCGCCAGTTGAGCAGTGTGCGCATAAAGTCTGTGGCTTCGTTCTGCAGCTCGGTGCGCCCCTCGCGAGTGAAGACAGTGGTGGTGTCGCCGGGAAATCCGCCGGGCATGTCGCGGCGTACGTTGCCGTCGCCCTTGCGGCGGTCGCCGGCCATGAGCAGCTCGGTGCCGTAATACACCTGCGGAATGCCGGGGATGGTAAGAAGCAGAGTCACTGCTTGTTTCCACTGATCCAGTGAGTCCGGCTCGGAGAGGATGAAGCGCTCGGTGTCGTGATTATCCAGGAATCGGAGCACACGCATGGGGTCGGGATAGAGGTAATCGAGCGAGAGGTGGTCGTAGACTTTGTTCAGGCCGTTCCAGGGGTCGGTTTTCTCGCGCAAGGGGGCCATGTCGCGCATTTTGGTCATCAGCCCGAAATCCATCACTGTGGGGAGGTTGGAGTCAACGCCGTCCGGGGGCAATTTTGACCCCTTTTGCCACGAGGCCTCGGCTCCTGTGTCGGTAAACCAGCACTCTCCCACGATGTTGAAATCCGGGTATTCGTTCATCACATCGTCGATCCACCGGGCCATGGCCTGCATGTCGGCATAAGGGTAAGTGTCCATACGGATGCCGTCGATTTCGGCCTCTTCGATCCACCATATCGAGTTCTGAATCAGATACCTCATCAAATGAGGGTTGAGCTGGTTGAGGTCAGGCATCCCACGCACAAACCAGCCGTCGGTGGTCAGCGCCTTGTCATATTTCGAGGCGTAGGGGTCGGAGATGGTGGATAGGCGGTAATTGGTCTGGCGGTAATCATCCTGGAAGTTAAACCAGTCGGTGCACGGCGGGTCAATGCGCCAGGGATGATCCGAACCGGAATGGTTGAAAATCATATCCATCACGGTCTTGATGCCCCGGTCGTGAAGCTTGGAGATTAACTCTTTGTACTCCTCATTAGACCCAAAACGGCGGTCCACGGCGTAATAATCCGTGGTGGCGTAGCCGTGATAGCTGCCTCCGCGCTGGTCGTTTTCCAACACCGGATTCAGCCATAGAGCCGTGATACCCAGGCTGTCGAGATAGTCGATGTGGTTGATGATGCCACGCAGGTCGCCGCCATGGCGCACGTTGAGGTTGGAGCGGTCAACCTTTGCCGGATTTCTCATCTGAGCGATCACATTATTCATGGGGTCGCCGTCAGCAAACCGGTCAGGCATGACCATATAAAGCACATCAGAGGCATCAAACCCTTGCGCCCCGCGGTTGGCCTTCCGCTCAAGCAGCGGATACTCTATCAGGCGCTTCTGCTTGCCTTGTGTGAGGGTGATTTTCACCTTTCCGGGCCGGGCTTCGGGGCTGATGTTCAAATAGATATACAACCAGTTAGGACTAAGGTTCAGGCGAGCCACACTATCCAGGCTCACTCCCGGATAACTCACCTCTACTCCACAATCGCGCACCTCAGAGCCGTGAATCTGAATCTGGAGCGAGGCATCGCGCATCCCCGCCCACCAGTGAGGCGGCTCCACGCCGTCTACACTAAAGGCCCTTGCAGCCATCGCCACAAGCGCCAAAGCTATTAGTAAAAACCACTTTTTCATACTACAAGAAGGCAAAAATCCCCGGAATTCAGCATATGCAGGTAAAGTTTACCAATTTTTCATGGATAAAAACTCCGTTTCCCGGGGTACAGCGACAAAGATACGCAAAATTTCCCACCCCCGAAAGATTTTGACAAAAATTTAGCTATTTTTTGGTCAAAGTGCCCGTCGGGGAGGCTGACGCCTCAGGCGTGGACTTTGGTGATCGCGTCGGAGTAGTAGTCCCAGATGCGAGCCACGTAATCCACGGTTTCTCGACCGCGGGAGTAGCCGTGGCGCACCACGGGGTCGCGATAGTATTTCTTCTGCATCTTCATGAGCATGGCTTTCTCTACGTTGTCGTCCCAGACCTGGGGGTCGTAGCCGTATTTTTTGGCCAGGCGGATGGCATCGAGCACATGGCCGGGGCCGGCGTTGTATGAGGCCATGACGAATTTCTGCCTCTCAATGGGATCGGCCACTTCTTTTG
The DNA here is from genome assembly GCA_964575435.1 of uncultured Bacteroides sp. Lineage (GTDB taxonomy): Bacteria > Bacteroidota > Bacteroidia > Bacteroidales > Muribaculaceae > CAG-873. Next base: position 25,245 of record CAZNRK010000016.1, on the reverse strand, counting down.
CCATGATCTCGTCGCAAGCCTGAAGCACCTTCACCGCTGTCTCGATGGAGCGGGAGGCGTTGCGCATTTCGGATTTCTTCAACCCGTACTGCCGGGCTGTGGCCGGCATGATCTGCATCACGCCTGAGGCTCCGGCCCAGGAGCAGGCGGTGGAGTCGAAGCGGCTTTCGGTGAATCCTTGGGCTGCCAGAAGGCGCCAGTCCCAAGTGGTGTTGGCAGTGTGCTGCTTATAGAGGTAATCGAATGGGGAGGCGTAGCCGTTGGTGAAGGCGCGGTCATATTTCGCTCCCGGCACGGGTTCGCTCTTCAGAGTCTTGAAATATTTGTCGAGGATGCTGTCCTGGCGTGCGGCGAGCATCGGCTCTTTCACCCACCGGTTGAGGGCTGATGCCAGGCGGGTATTGCTTTTTGCCACAGCCCAACGGGCCTTCTCGGGGGTGGAGAGGGCCAATGTGATGTTGAGGTCGGGGTAATAGGTCTGATTCAGGCGGGCTGTCCGGCTGTCGACAAGCGCAAGGTGGATGTCGCCGCGGGCCACAGCGGCCAGGGCGTCTTCCGTGGCGATAGAGTCGCCCATCACGGGGCGGATGTTGATGTCGAGGTGCTCGGTGGAGTTGAGGTGGCGGAGCACGGCTTCGCCTCGAGAGTCTTTCTCGACGTAGACGGTGCGCCCGGAGAGCTGATGAAGGTCAACCACTACGGTGTCGCCCGGCGGCTGCACAAGCACTTGCTCCACCTGCGTCACCGGCCCGCAAAGCTTTACCCTGCGGCTCAGGGGCGAGGATTCGGGCACATCGGAGGCTAAAATCAGAGCCTCGCCTCGCTCGATCATCTCCACGGCCTGGGGCAAGGAGTCTGCCACGAGCCATCGCACTTTGAAGCCTCTGTCGGCTGCAATGGCCTCCATGATTTCGTAGTCGTAGCCCAGGGTGGTGTCGCGATATTCAAAATACGATGAGGGGCCATAGAGGGTGACCACCGTCACGGGGTCTTCCTCAGGGGTATAATCCCCGGCGCCTGTACACATAGAAAAAGCCGAAGCTGTAAGTGCACCGGCTATAATCCATGCCAAAAGGCTATTGTGTGTATTCTCAAAGTGTGTTTTCATAGTGTGCCTTCATAGTGTACTTCTTATATTATTTGAACGCACTCGGCTCGGAAAAGTTCGCACGGCCTCCGAGCGGGGCGGGGATTGTGCAGGGGAGGGTGTCTTAGTTCATGTAATCGGCGAAACGCTCTTGCAGGCGCTTGCGGGCGAAGAAGATGCGGCTCTTGATTGTGCCGAGGGGGAGGTTCATCTCTTCTGCGATCTCAGTGTACTTGTAGCCGGCTACCATCATCGAGAAGGGCACGCGGAATTCTTCGGGAAGAGCATCGATGGCGCCCTGGATCTCTTGTGCAGTGTAAGAACCTTCGGGAGTGTCGAGGCCTGACTCCTGGCTGAGGTTGAGGTGGATGAGGTTATCGGTGGTGTCGACCATTGTGGCCTGGCGCACGCTGCGACGATAGTTGTTGATGAAGAGGTTGCGCATGATGGTGAAGACCCAACCTTTGAAGTTTGTGTTTTCGGTGTATTTATCTTGATTGTCAAGGACCTTAATGGTGGTGTCCTGGAGCAGGTCGTAAGCGTCGTCGCGGTTGGAGGTGAGCATATAGGCGAAATTGAGCATATTGGCTTGGAGGCTAATCAGGTTGGCTTGGAATTTGGAGGCGTTCATAGTTGAAAGTGTTATAGGGTTGATTTTATTTTTTACTTGTTTTTTCGTTTTGGATGTCGTTTTGTTGTTCTGACAATGCAAAGTTACAACCGGAAAATTTGCAATGAAAATTTTAATCGTTAAGAGATGTTAATTTGAAAAATCCTCACGAAAAATAATTATAACTTATTGATTTTATGCATGATAACAATTTTCACAAATTGTTACAGACTTGTAATACTTTGTCAATAATCATCATTATGTTACATTTTTCGCCACTATGTAACATTTCCCAACGTTATTTTGCAACACATTCGTTTTTGTTCTGTAACAGAATATCCGGGGAGTGGAGGCATCCCTGCCTGGCCTGTATCGCCCGTATCGCAACGACTATTGACAGAATTTTTCAAAACGCGGGGCGAGCATTTCCACATCACGTTTCGGGAGCCGGAGCCTCGCGGCTTCCGTACGCCAGGACGCCATCGCCCCTTTCACCTCATTGACGATAGTCATAGCCCTTTCGTTGGTTAGCATATATTCTTCAGCTGAATTGAGAAGAATATTTAAATCCGATAGATTGGTGGTACGGTTGATAAGCAAACTCTGATTTTCCGAGAGAGTTGGATTCATATCGTAGGCTGGTGAAAGCCTCCAACCCTTGCGTGTAAGAAGAAAACCGTGATTTCGGAAATGGTCATCACTATTGCCTATAATAATATAGAAAGCTACACGGCGATAGAGTTCTTCAATGTCTCGTTCAACTTCAGCACCATAACGCAATATAAAATCGACGATATCTGTATACCCATGTCCGGTTGAAGCACTGTCTCCATCGGAAAGGCCGAGCAAACTCATTGCTGAAGCGAAATGAATGCGCCTGCCCGATTCATTTCTATCGAAGCGCCGCGAAAGAAGAATATGGTAGTTTCCTGTTTCTATTGTACGCGTTTGCGCTGTATTTACACCTGCTTTACGCGCCATAACATGACAAAAATGTTCCCATTGAGCCACATCATAATCATCATTACGCGAAGGGAACTTTGCCACTGCCAGCGAGCCATCCTCATCTTTGACAGTCGCTTTTGGCCTTGCACCACCCAGAGAAGACCCCGGTTGCAAAAGTTGTAATAGCCATTGTTTTGCAGGCAAAATATTTCTTTGTTCGCTTTTCTCTATTTCATGTGCAGCGTGCATGAGTTCACGCACATTTGCTACCGGGGGGACCCTAAAATCCACATCGCAGTTAGTAAATGCTCCTCCGGGCAAGTCTGCATACCTGAAAGCGCCCATGCGCGACTCATCATCAATTCCGGTTAGAAAATCGAACGAGGATAGGCGATGTGGGGAGCGTTTTTCTTCCAAAGCAGCGATTTGTTCTCTTCGGTTCATAAGCATACGTCCCCATCGGTCAGGTAAAGCATCTGAAAAACAGGCGAAAATGTCCTTACCTGGGCGAGTATACTGCATACCCGGGAAATTTTGAAGATCCTCACTGAGAAAAATATCTCCAAAATTGGACAACCACCCCTTGTCGAATGAAAAACCATAAGTCTCTCCACCCCGAAGTGCGTCAAATGTCAATCCTCCAATTAAAACGGGAGATTCGAGCCAGTTGAAATCTGCATAAACATATAATCTTTTCATTTGCAAAAATTTAGTCAATCAGGTGTTTTGTTATTTTTTCTCAGCTCGGAGGCGGTGCTTTAGGTTAAGATCCTGGAGGGTGCGACCCAGTGTATCCTCGTGTGCTATCAGCAGGAGATCATCGTCAAGCTGTAATGCATACAGCACACGGGCGTAAATGCCGATTGCTACCGTCGGCGAACCTTTTTCAATGCGGTTGACGGTCATTGGCGAACATGTGGCGCGATCGGCCACCTGCGCGATAGAGAGGTTGCGGCGCAAACGCGCGAGTTTGATTTGTTCGCCCAAAAGAGCCATTTTCTCTTCCAGTTTCCGAGGCAACTTCGTGCCCATAGTGCGCTTAGTCATCGTAATATCACATTTAATGATGCAAAGTTACAAAATTTCTCCATTATATGTTATATTATGGTATAATAATTTACTAAAAGGTAGCAATGCGCCCCATACACGACATTTGGGAAAAATAAAGTATGGGCATAGAAAAAGCCGAAGCTCTCTGCACCGGCTGTATTCTATGCCAAAATGGCCATTGTGTGTTTCCCCAAAGTACTATTCTGTGTGTTTTTATAGTGTTTTTCTTATGTTAGTTGAACGCACTCGGCTCGGAAAAGTTCGCACGGCCTCCGAGCGGGGCGGGGATTGTGCAGGGGAGGGTGTCTTAGTTCATGTAATCGGCGAAACGCTCTTGCAGGCGCTTGCGGGCGAAGAAGATGCGGCTCTTGATTGTGCCGAGGGGGAGGTTCATCTCTTCTGCGATCTCAGTGTACTTGTAGCCGGCTACCATCATCGAGAAGGGCACGCGGAATTCTTCGGGAAGAGCATCGATGGCGCCCTGGATCTCTTGTGCAGTGTAAGAACCTTCGGGAGTGTCGAGGCCTGACTCCTGGCTGAGGTTGAGGTGGATGAGGTTATCGGTGGTGTCGACCATTGTGGCCTGGCGCACGCTGCGACGATAGTTGTTGATGAAGAGGTTGCGCATGATGGTGAAGACCCAACCTTTGAAGTTTGTGTTTTCGGTGTATTTATCTTGATTGTCAAGGACCTTAATGGTGGTGTCCTGGAGCAGGTCGTAAGCGTCGTCGCGGTTGGAGGTGAGCATATAGGCGAAATTGAGCATATTGGCTTGGAGGCTAATCAGGTTGGCTTGGAATTTGGAGGCGTTCATAGTTGAAAGTGTTATAGGGTTGATTTTATTTTTTACTTGTTTTTTCGTTTTGGATGTCGTTTTGTTGTTCTGACAATGCAAAGTTACAACCGGAAAATTTGCAATGAAAATTTTAATCGTTAAGAGATGTTAATTTGAAAAATTCACATGAAAAATAATTGTAACTTATTGATTTTGTGCATGATAACAATTTTCACAAATTGTTACAGACTTGTAATAGTTTAACAAAATCCACTTTTGTGTTACAGAATATGTGTCAATGTAACAATCTTTTCCTCTTTCCTGTCACAATCCCGTTGTAACATTGTAACACACTTTTTCTCAATCCTTGCCCTCTCCCGAATTCGCAACACCTTTTATATAAGGGCCTGCAAGGTTGCAAAAGTTTGGTGGTTAAACTTTTTTGTTGTAATTTTGTCTCAGATTCTAAAAGCAACGAAATTAACTAATTGATTTTAATATGGAACAGAATTATTACAAACAGGGGTCGCAGGCGATGAGCTCTGAGCTCTCGTCGGTGATGACTCGTGTCTACATGAGGATGACTCTGGGCCTGGTGGTCACAGCTCTTGTGAGTCTGTGGGGTGCTACGGGCGAGTTTCTCTACTATTATGTGAACCACTCGTGGCTGATGTGGGTGCTGATCATTGCTGAGTTTGGCATCGTGCTCGGTGTGGGCAGCAAGATCCAGACGATGAACACGACTCTGGCCTCGGGGCTCTTTTACTTATTCGCCGTGGTCAACGGTCTGCTCTTGTCGCCGATTTTTGTGGTGTACACGGGCGCGTCGATTGCAAAAACATTCTTCATCACCGCCGGCACGTTTGGCGCTATGAGTGTCTACGGCTATTTCACCTCTAATGACCTGAGCCGCATCGGCTCTTACTTGATCATGGCTCTCTTTGGCCTGATCATTGCTTCGGTGGTGAATATTTTCCTGCACAGCAGCGGCTTGGATTGGGTGATTTCGATCGTTGGCGTGCTGATTTTTGTAGGCCTCACGGCTTGGGACACTCAGCAAATCAAGCAAATGGCGCAATACGCGCAAGGCGACAACATCTCCCGCCTGGCCACACTGGGAGCGCTGAACCTGTACCTGGATTTCATCAACCTCTTCCTGTACTTGCTCCGCTTCTTCGGCAATTCCCGCAACTAAAACTGAATTTGCATAACCTCGCCGGGTCGGCTCAACCTTCTGAGCCGACTCGGTTTTTTATGGTAATAGCGTTGATAGCGGTGAGGATGAGCATAAGCGCAACCATGACGCCGATGGCGCCCAGCGCAGAGGCGGGAGCAAGGCCAAAGGGGGCAAGGGCGCCCTTCCACAGGGCCGAGGCGCTGAGGGTGATGAGAATGGCGCCGAGGGTGAGAATGGCGTTGAGGGTGGCGGTGGCAGCAATGTAGCGCCGAGCCAGAGTGCCGGGAGTGTAACCCAGGAAGATGAGGGTGGATATGGCGGGGCGGTTCTTCTGGATCAGGAGATTGATGCTGAGCAGCAGGATCATAAGGGCCAGAGCGGAGATGATAAGGCCGATAGTGATGATGATTCCGGCTCCAAGGCGCAGCAGCGAGGCGGCACGTGATGCCCCGGGGTCGGTGCCGGAGATTTCGTAGCCGCGCGAGTCGAGGTATCGGGCTATAGCGGGGTCTGTGGGGTCGCTGACGCGGATGATCAGGCGCGAGGGGGCTGTGGAGGTGCCGGGGGCCAGAAGGGAGTTGGCATAGGTCATGAACGACATGGGCACGGCTATGGTGTTGATTCTGGAGGAGAATCCTGCTATGCGAGCGCAGATGGTCATACCTCCGGAGGGCCCGGAAAGCGATAGGTTGAGAGGCACTTGCGAGAGCATCGCGGGTGTGACCTGCGGGAGGCCGCGCGAGGCTGCGAAACCGAAGTTGTAGAGATTGAGGTAGTCTTTGGGGATGATCACGGGGAGGCAGTCGCCACTGCCGGGGGTGTAGTCCCAACCTTCGGGGCGGACGTCGATAAAGTCGTCGGGGATGGCTTCGAGAAACATATGGGTGGAGAATCCCCGCCCGGCAAAGTCAACGGTGGCTACCACAGTGAAATTGGCCGGGAGGAAAGGCGCCACGTCTCCGGCCCATGGCTGGGACCGGATCTCGGCGATTTCGGCTGGAGCGAAGGTGGAGGCGGAGCCCAGGGTGCCGAGCATCGTCACAGGCTTGGATATCACGGGGTAGGAATCAGAGAAGGCGGCGCTCTCGTCGGCCGAGGGGGCGAAGACGCTCACGGCGTCAGCATAAAATTTCACGGCGCAGCCCACGATGCTCAGGCCGATGAGCGTGGCCAGAGCGTAGCCTATGATCTGCGAGAGGCTGAGGTTTTGGAGGAGAAGTCGGCGCAACATATAGATTACGAGGGGGGCTAAAGGCTCAGGGTGTGGTCGTAGGGGAGGTGCATGGGATTGCCCACTGAGGTGGCGATAATGCCGGCGCCGAGGGCTCGCACGCGGCTGAGTATCATCTCTGAGGCGCGGAGATTGTTGGCGGGGTCAAGATGGCTCACGGGCTCGTCAAGGAGGAGGAAATCAAAGGGCTGGCACAGCGTGCGGATTATTGCCACACGCTGCTGCTCGCCGATGGACAGGCGACTGCAGGGAGCGTCAAATTTGCCGTCAAGGCCTAAGGCCACAAACATTTCAAGGACCTCTTCCCGGCTAAGTGCGGAGGTCAGGTTGTTCTTGATCTGCACGTTTTCCAAGGCTGTGAGCTCGGGGAAGAGGCGCAGCTCCTGGGGCAGAAATGCGAGGTTTTCGCGCCTGAGGCGGCACCATTGGTCGATTGTGAAGCGGTCTGCGGGGTCGGAATTGAATCTTATCTCACCGCTGTAGTCTTTGCGCAGGCCGTAAAGGAAACTGCAAAGCGATGATTTGCCGCCGCCGGAGGCTGCTTCGATGAGGTAGCACTCTCCGCGCCGGAAGGCAACTGACCGGCGCCACACTTGCGAGGCGGAGGTGTCGCGGTCTTCCATCGCCACGGGCAACACATTATTTATATATATAGCATCAATCTGCATCTTTGTCATTTATAAATATAGCATCAATCTGCATCTTTGTCGGTTTCTTTTATCCTGATAATTGAAAGGCCGTCGCGCAGGGGCAGCATTACCACCTCTACCCGGGGGTCAGAGGCCACGAGGTCATTAAACGCTTTGATGCCTGCACTTTGAGGATCGGAGCTGTGGTCTGAATCGAGGATTTTGCCTCCCCAGAGGGTGTTGTCGGCGATAATCACTCCGCCGGGGGCCATGCGGGGCAGGAGCTGGCGGAAATAGTCGCAATAAAGGCGCTTGTTGGCGTCGATGAGCACTAAATCCCATCCGGAGGGCAGTGTGGGTATGATATCAAGGCAGTCGCCGATGTGGAGGCGAATGTCGGCGCTCCGGGGCGAGAGGGCGAAGGTGGCGCGGAGCTCGTCTTCTTTCTCGTCGTCGATTTCGATGGTGTCGACAGTGGCGCCGGGGGGCATGGCATCGGCCAGGCAGAGGGTGGCGTAGCCGGTGAAGGTGCCGAGCTCAAGGATGCGCCGGGGACGCAGCATGCGGGTGAGCATATCGAGCAGGCGCCCCTGCACCTGTCCGCAACACATGCGCGGATACAGGTGGCGCACCCACGTGCGCCTCTCCACGGCTTCTTGCAATGCGGGAGCGGGGGAGGTGTGGAGCGATATGTAGTCGTCAAGGGTCATTTTTCGGTGTGGTTTTTTGCCTCGGTGCGCCAAGAGCACGGGCGGGCAGGTAGGCGATAAGGGCTACAGCGAAGTATGCACAAAGCGCTGCGAACCCTGGCATCAGGGCGCCGCGGAGCAGGAAGATGGTTTCGCCGAAGAGCAGGAGATATAGAAGGGTGGAGAGATTCATACGGCTGAGGCTGTAGTGGTCGTCAAGCCTTCTGAAAAGCAGGCCCACAGCGGCGGTGAAGGCTATAGCTCCGAAGATACCGAAGTTGATGTAGCCTTCTCCGAAAATGGGCATGGAGACGTTGTGGTAGCAGAGCTCTATCTGGTCTGCCATTTCAAATCCGCTGCCGGCGGGCTTGCCGGGCCACATGGCGCGGGGCACGAAAAAGAGCACCACTCCCAAGAACTGCCGCCCGTAGGTTACGAGCTCTATGCGCATGAGGCATAGCAGGTTCTGGTAAGCATCGAAATCCAAGGCGGAAAACGTGAAGGGTTCGCCGTACCGCTGCACTCGAGCGAGGTTCAGAAGGGGGAAAACTGTAACAAGGAGCAGTACAATGCTCAGTGTCAGTGCTTTGCGGCGCCTCAGCACAGGTAGTAGAAGAATAGCCAATGGCAAGCTCATCGCAGCCACCTGATATCGCGGCACAGCCGTGGGCATTGAGGCCACAAGGGAGAAAAGGGCAGTCAGCCCCACGCACCACCATGCCTTTCGCCTCTGCATTAAGCTCACTATCAGGCAAATAGGCGGTACCGACCTTAGAAACACGTTGATCAGCAATAATTTTACCTGGGAGGAGGCGCCTAAGTCAATCAGCGAATCGTAGCGCCGGAGCATATAAGAGGGCTGATGGCGGTAATGCCAGGCCACCAAAGCCGCTGCTGCGCCGGCAAGAAGCACGAGGTAAAGATTTGACCGGAAGGTGCCTTGTATGCCCTCTGATGGCTCTTTTATGGGGGAAGAGAGGGCCGGCCGATGGTAATAGGCACACGCGAGAAATACGAGCAAGCATATGATTATCAGCATATTTGTGCTCACATACTGGCTCGAGGCAAAGGGCACAGCCCACCACCCCACCGTGCCGGTGACGTAAAGGCTCAGCGGCGCCACGCCCATAAACACCAGGCAGAAGAGGCAGAAAAGCTGGCATAGGGAGTAAGGCCGGGGGTCAAGCAGGATGCCGGCGAGGCTGAGGGCGATGATAAGCACAAATGTCACTATCACCTCGGGGCGGTGCACCCCGGGGAGAGAGGCCGACAAGATCGTTGCCACCACCGTAATCGCCACTATCGCAGCGCTCGCAGGGTTGCCTTTTATTATGCGCCATAGCGCTGCCGGAAGGCTCATTATCAGCCTTTTAATTTGAAGCCGAGGTCGTCGATAACTTCGCGCACGGCTGTCATGTCGGGAGTGCCCTGCACGCGGGCCTCGCCGGTGGAAAGGTCCACCTCCACGCTCTCAACGCCGGGGAGCTTCTCAAGGTTTTTCTTCACCATGGCGGTGCAGTGGTTGCAGGTCATGCCGTCAATTTTGAGGGTAAGCATATCTGTATGATTTTCGATTGAACTTTCGTCTGAATGATTGTGTCGATGCAGGAATGCATTGATTAGCAGCGCAATAAGCACCACTGAGCAGATGCCCGTAAAGCCTCCGACGTGCAGGTGGCACGACATTGTTGAGGCAGCCGAAGCCGGCGAGGGAAACCACTGAGACGGCATCAGATAGTCGATGCACAGACCGATGCCGATGGCTCCGACCACGATAGAGGCAAGATAGATCCACGCTGTGCGTCGCCCCAGGGCCTTGCTCACGATGATGAGGGAGGCGAAGTTGGCCGCGGGTCCGGCCATAAGCAGCACGAAGGCCGCTCCGGGACTCAACCCCTTGAGCATCAATGATAACGCAATGGGTATCGATCCCGTGGAGCACACGTACATTGGGATGGCCACCACCACAACGCATATCATCGCAAGCAGGGGATAACCGGCAAAGAAGGTGAAGAAATCGTCGGGCACAAAGACGGTGATGGCCGCGGCGATGAGCAGGCCGGTGATTAGCCAGAAACCGATGTTCTGCACCATTTCCACGAATCCGTAGCGCAGTGCGGAGGTCAACTTTTGCATGAAAGTGCCTGCAGCGGGAGCATCGATGGTGTCAACTTCTGCCGCGCAAGCCTCAGCCTCCTTGGTGGCTGATTCGCTGTGGCTCACGGCCATTCCGCCGAGAAAGGCGGTAAGCAGAGCTGCCGCGGGGCGGATTATGGCAAAGGCAAGGCCAAGCAGGGAGTAGGTGGCCATGATTGAGTCGATGCCGGTCTGGGGTGTGGCGATAAGGAAGGAGGTGGCTGCCGCCCCTGAGGCCCCGTTGCGCTTAAGCGACACGGCCGTAGGGAGCACGCCACACGAACACAGCGGCAGCGGCACGCCGATCAATGCTGCTTTGAGCACGGCCCACGCCCCGGGCCGGCTCAAATGCTTGCGATAGAACGCCCCCGGCACGAAGGCGTAAAGCACTCCGGCCACGAGGAATCCCAGCAGCAAGTAAGGGGCCATTTCGGCCACCATATTTATTAATGAGTAGAGAAAATGCATATGTCAATTGCTTGTTTAGCTTCCGCAACGCGGAAATAAATATAGTCCAATTCCGCCAAGCGCTATATAATGGTTATATATATATTAATGTGTACTCCACTCCAAATCAGTGAGTGCTGTTCGGCTTAGACAGATTTTCTTTCTGTTTTCTTTCTGCAAATATACGAATTTTTGCCGGAATCGGCAAATTTCGCCTCAAAATCCCCTCTCTTCCCCTCTCCTCCGGCTATCATCCAATTTTTAATAATTTTTAGTTTTATTTCATTAATCTCTTCCGGGGCATTTTACCCGTGAAGGGCTTACTTAATGAGTTTAAATTCAAAAAAGTTGGATAAATATCAAAATATTTGTTAATATATTTGCTCAACTGAAAAAAGTTATTTAATTTTGGAGCGAATTTCAGCGCATACCCTCTTTTTGGGAGGCGCACCCTTAATGAATATTTATTATTAACTGTTAAATCTATACATTTATAACCATTAAAAATTTCACATCCTTAAACTAATCCATTAACATCCACTACATTTATTTTTCTTCAAAAGCTCTTTTAATTAAAGAACCAATTTATCCAATCCTACGCCTGCCCAAATCCCTCCCGGGGGACCAAATCAGGCAAATAACCCAATCAAATTATTTATGAGAAAACATCTGTTTGTTTCTTTGATGCTTCTCGCAGGCGCCCCCCTGTGTGCTTATCAAGCCCACGCCGAGGCCGCTCCGCAAGATCAAAGCCAATCGGTCGTTACCGTCACCGGTAGCGTACTCGATGAGAACAATGAGCCCGTCATCGGTGCTAATGTTACTCCCAAAGGTGCCTCCAAAGGCGTCAACACCGACGCTTTCGGTAACTTTACTATTAAGGTGCAGCCCGGCACCCAGCTCAACGTCAGCTTCGTTGGCTACAAGACCGAGACCGTGAAGGCTGCCAACGGCATGACCGTTTACCTCCAGCCCACCACCGAACAACTCGACCAGCTCGTTGTCGTTGGTTACGGCACACAGAAAAAAGCTAACCTTACCGGCGCCGTTGCCACAGTCGACGTGGCTCGCGTTATGGACAGCCGTCCCGTGCAGGACGTAACCAAAGCCCTCCAGGGTGCAGTCCCCGGTCTTACTATCACCAACACCGATGGTGGTATCGCTTCCGGCTCCACTATCAACATCCGCGGTTTGGGTACAACCTCCAACGGTCAGGCCTCTAACCCCCTTATCATCATCGACGGCGTGCCTGCAGACGACCTTAACTTCCTCAACCCCGAGGACATTCAGGACATCTCCGTGCTCAAAGATGCCGCTTCTTCTTCAATCTATGGTAGCCGCGCTGCCTTCGGTGTGATCCTTATCACCACAAAGCGCGCCAACACCAAAGAAAAAGTAAAAATCACATACTCTAACAACTTCGCTTGGAGTGGTGCCACCACCTATCCTCACATGGCCCTCAACTCCGAGTGTATCGAAGCTTCTTTGCAGGCCTACGCCCGTACAGGTAGCGGTATCAACACCGAAGTTTCCGGCATGAACTACCTCACCCTGCTTCCCTACGTGCAGGCATGGGAGCAGCAGCACGGCAACAAAGGCTACACCGACTACCGTGAGCTCCAGCCCTTCGAAAGCTGGGACAACGTCGGCGACTACGCTAAAGATCCCGTCACCGGCCAGTGGTACCACTACGCTATGTGGGACGTCAACAAGACCCTCTTCAACAACGCAGCTCCCTCTTCGAAGCACAACGTTGCTGTTGAAGGCTCTTCCGGCAAGACCCAGTATCGCATGAGCTTCGGTTACGATGCCAAGCAGGGCCTCCAGAACTACAACCCTGACCACATGCACCGCTACATGGCCAACGCCAGCATCAGCACCCAGCTCTTCTCATTCCTGAAAGCAGGTGCACGCATCGACTTCTCTCAGCGCCAATATGACGACTCCTGGACCAACCGCTACGCTTACGAATACGTTTGGCGCTGGCCCTCCTTCGAGGAAGGCTACGGCTACATCGTAGATCCCGCTACCGGCAAACAGTACGGCACTCGCGACGATGTCACCGACCGTCTGCAAGGCAACCTCGACCAGACAATCTCTCGTCAGACCCGCCTTCAGGCTTGGATGGACGCAACTATCATCCCCGAGCTCAACCTCCACGCTGACTTCACTTATGACGTCCGCAATTCGCGCAACTCTTACTCCAACCCCCAATACACATTCATTAACTGGGACTGGGGCAAAGGCGATCTTCCTTACAACAACCTCTACGTTACTCCCGCCAGCGCTCTTGACACCTACGCTCAGAAGAGCTCTTCCGAGTCTACCCGCTGGACTATGAACGTCTATGCTACCTACGCAAAGACTTTCGCCGAGAAGCACAACCTCAAGGTGATGGTCGGCGCCAACGCTGAGCAGTACAACTACACCTACATGCAGGCTCGCCGCTACAACCTTCTTGACAACTCTCTGCCCAACTTGTCACTTACCGACGGTCTCACCTACGACAAGGACGGCAATCCCCAGTACACTCACATGACCATGTCGTCAAGCGATACCCATAGCGCCACAGCAGGCTTCTTCGGCCGTATCAACTACGACTACAAGGGCATCTACCTCTTCGAGGCTAACGGCCGCTACGACGGTTCTTCCCGCTTCCCCGCTCACGACCAATGGGCTTTCTTCCCCTCATTCTCCGCAGGTTACCGCTTCACTGAAGAAGCCTTCTGGAAAGAAGACCTCAAGAAAATCCTCTCCAACGGTAAGCTCCGCTTCTCTTGGGGCCAGATCGGTAACGAGGCTGTAGGTTCAAACATGTTCCTTTCCGTATTTGCCTCACCGGGTAACGTCAACTGGCTCAACGGTGGTGGTTCAGGCCTCATCAAAGGTCAGTCGATGCCCTCGCTCGTATCAAACACCCTGAAATGGGAGCGCATCCAGACCACCGACATCGGTCTTGACCTCGGCTTCCTCAACAACTCTCTCAACCTCACCTTCGACTGGTACAGCCGCTCCACACGCGACATGCTCGGCGCAGGCTCTCAGCTTCCCGAAACCCTCGGCGCTTCCGCTCCCTACGAGAACGCAGGTCGCCTCCACACCAACGGTTGGGAACTCGGTCTGAACTGGAACCACTCCTTCGGTGACGCTCAAGTTTACGCTACATTCTCTATCGGTGACGCCAAAACCAAAATCACCAAATGGAAAAACGATAACCTCACCCTCTACTCCTACCGTATCGGCGCAGGCTCCAACACAAGCCGCTTCTACGAAGGCCAGATCTACGGCGACATCTGGGGTATGGAATTCGATCGCTTCTTCGAAGTCAGCGACTTCTCAGGCAAGGATGCCAAGGGCAACTGGATTCTCAATGAAAATGTCCCCAGCCAGAAAGAACTCCAATACGGCACATTCATCTACGGCCCCGGTGATGTTAAGTACAAAGACCTCGACGGCAACGGCGTGATCGATTGCGGTACTCCCGACCCCGGCCCCGGCAAACGTGCTGCCTACATCGCTCAGCACCCTGAAGCTGCTAAATTCCTCAAAGATCCCACTCTCGCTCCTGACGACAAGGATCAAGGCTGGTGGCCCGTAGCTTCTCTCCACAACCATGGTGACCTCAAGGTTATCGGCAACGCTATGCCTCGCTTCGAATACTCGTTCCGTCTCGGCGGTGCTTACAAAGGCTTCGATATCGACCTCTTCTTCCAAGCCGTGGGCAAACGCAAATTCTACATGATCAACAACTTCGCTCTGATGCAGCCCCAAGGCAACGGTAACCCCCTGTACAAGCACCAGATCAAGCAAGGCTTCAACAAATATATCTACGACGAGAACTTCCAGATCACCGGCTACGAGATTGACCAGAACAACCTCTATCCCGTTATCTACCCCGGTAACTTCGGTTACAATACCAAATACCGCAACACTCTCGACCAAGGTATCAACAACTGGACCACTTGCGACCGTTACCTCACCAACATGGCATACCTCCGCCTCAAAACCGCTACCGTGGGCTACACCATCCCCGCCGAAATCACCAAACACGCCCTCATCGAGCGCGCTCGCATCTACTTCTCTTGCGAGAATCCCTTCTTCATCTACAACGGTGCAGGCAAATTCGGCATGGATCCCGAGCTCTCTACTTCTGCTCGCGGTCAGGCCAGCGCTGCCGGCGTAGGCGCTATGGGACGTACCAACCCCATGATGCGTACTTACTCCTTCGGTATCCAAGTAACTTTCTAATCAATCCTATAGCAACTACAATATGAAAAAACATATCATATTAGGCGCTCTTGCCATCGCAGCGTTCTCATTGACGAGTTGCGACCACCTTCTTGACAAGAACCGCTATCCTTTGACCCAGCAGGTTAACTCGCCTGCTTACTGGAACGAGGAAAACAACGTCAACCTCCAGCTCAACGGCCTCTACGGCTACTACACCGGATACGGCAATGGCTCAACCTGGAGCACAAACTTCTATAACCACGGCCTCTCCGATGACCAGACAGCCTACATGCAGTCAGGTATCGGTATGGGATTCGCTGACTGGAACTTCCAGGCAGCTCCCACATCATCGAGCGTTTGGTCTTCGACCTACGCTGTGCTCCGCCGCATTAACTATATCATCTCTGGCGTGGAAAACAGCACACTGCCCGATGGTGCCAAAAACAACGCTCTGGCTATCGCCCGCCTCAACCGCGCTTACCAGTACTGGGATCTCGTGCGCTGCTACGGCGACGTGCCCCTGATCACCCGCGTGCTTGATGTTTCTGATGAATCTGAAATGTACGGTCCCCGCGTTGACCGCAACATCGTGATGGACTTCGTGCTCGAAGACCTCAACTTCGCTTGCGCCAACATTATCAAGCAGTCAAGCAAAATCGAGTGGTCTAAGGATATGGCCAACGCCATGAAAGCTGAAATCTGCCTCTTCGAGGGTGCTTTCTCCAAATACCACCGCAACAACACCGAGCGCGCCAACAAATTCTTCACCGAAGCCGCCAACGCTGCTGCTGCCGTGATGAACAAGTATCCCCTCTGCGATGAATACCGCAGCCTCTACAACTCCTACTTCATCGCCACTGAAAGCGGTATCCCCAGCCTCATGGACAACGAAGAGGTTATCTTCATGAAAGGTTACACCCAAGGCCAGCTCGCCAACTCTCTGGTGCCCTACGTTTGCAACCAGACCAACGGCGGTATCACCAAAGACGCCTTCGACGCTTACCTCTTCAAGGATGGCAAACCCCTTGCTCTCACTTCTGAGAATAAGGACGACGCAGCTATCGTTGACGAAGACGGCAACGTAACCATCGCTCACCTCCTGGCCGTTCGCGACGACCGTCTGGGTGAAACAATCGAAGACGGCCTTGGCTTCGGTACTCTCGTGAAATACGAGCGTCCCAACGCCAACCCCCAGATCTCCGTTACCGGTTACATGATCAAGAAGTTCGCCAACGAGCTCATCCCCATCGCTGACGCCACAACCGAAGGTCGCGGCTACACCTGCGCTCCCATCTTCTGGGGTGCTCGCGTGAAACTCGCCTACGCTGAAGCTAAAGCCGAGCTCGGCCAGCTCACCGACGCTGACGTGAACATGACCATTAACCAGATCTTCGATCGCGCCGGTCTGCCTCACACCACCGTGGCTCAAATGTCAGCAATGAACGACCCCGCCAACAACATGGGCGTCTCCTCACTGCTTTGGGAAATCCGCCGCTGCCGTCGCTGCGAGCTCATCATGGACGAGAACATCCGCTACTGGGACCTCATCCGTTGGCACCAGCTCGACAAGCTCGACACCACCAAATATCCCAACATCATGCTCGGTGCTAACATCAGCAAGGTTCCTGCCGACATGATCGACGCAGTCTACACCAACGCTGCCGGTTACATCCAGAGCAACGTAAACAACTCCGGTACAAAAGAGCGCGTATTCTCAGAGCGCGAATACCTCTACCCCATCGGTACAGGCCAGATCGAGCTCTACAACGAAAACGGCTACGAACTCGAGCAGAACCCCGGCTGGAAATAATCCCTCCCGCAAATACCCCTATCATCAAAGAGCGCGCCTCCCCGGCGCGCTCTTTTTATATTGAGAGAGTAAAAAATTGTTAAAATATTTGCCCAATTAAAAAAAGTTATTTAAATTTGGACCGTGATTTAGCGTTCTATGCACCTGTTGAACTAAATTTTTTAATTAATATTTAGAATTTACCAAATATTTAACCTATTTAAGACCATAAATTTCACACCCTTAAACTTTTCAACCAAAAAAACATTCAAATCCTCTTTCCCCTCTCTCTTTCTTTCGCTAAGAACTATTTAATCCAATCCTACGCCTGCCCAAATCCCTCCCCGGGGACCTAATCAGGCAAATAACCCAATCAAATTATTTATGAGAAAACATCTGTTTGTTTCTTTGATGCTTCTCGCAGGCGCCCCCCTGTGTGCTTATCAAGCCCACGCCGAGGCCGCTCCGCAAGATCAAAGCCAATCGGTCGTTACCGTCACCGGTAGCGTACTCGATGAGAACAATGAGCCCGTCATCGGTGCTAATGTTACTCCCAAAGGTGCCTCCAAAGGCGTCAACACCGACGCTTTCGGTAACTTCACTCTCAAAGTGCAGCCCGGCACCCAGCTCAACGTCAGCTTCGTAGGCTACAAAACAGCAACTGTCGCTGCCGCCAACGGAATGACCGTCTACCTCCAGCCCACCACCGAACAGCTTGAGCAGCTCGTTGTCGTTGGTTACGGCACACAGAAAAAAGCAAACCTTACAGGCGCCGTTGCCACAGTCGACGTGGCTCGCGTTATGGACAGCCGTCCCCAGACCGATGTGGCCAAAGCCCTCCAGGGTGCAGTCCCCGGCCTCACCATCACCACCAACAGCGGTGACATCACCTCTGCCGGTAACGCCACAATGAAGATCCGCGGTACCGGTACTCTCTCCAACTCTCAGACATCTAACCCCCTGATCGTGGTGGACGGTGTGCCCGTCGACGACCTCTCCTTCGTTAACCCCGAAGACATCGCCGAGATCTCCGTCCTCAAAGATGCTTCTTCATCTGCTATCTATGGTAGCCGTGCAGCCTTCGGTGTGATCCTCATCACCACCAAGACCCCCAACACCAAAGAAAGAGTGAAAGTGTCTTACAGCAACAACTTCGGCTGGAGCGGTGCAACCGTCCTCCCCGAATATGCCGATGTGCCCACTCAGCTCAAGACAATGATCGCCCAACAGAAACGCTCCGGTGGCGACACCGAGCTCTTCGGTATGCACTTCGTAAACCTTCTCCCCTATGCTGAGCAGTGGCAGGCCGCCAATGGAAAACCCATCGACAAGCTCGGTCACATCATGACCCCCTACGTCGATGCCAACAACCCCGGCGACTACTACATCATGCCCAACGGCGAGACCCTCTACTACGCCAACTACGACGTGGCCAAGATCCTCTACAATGATGCAGCTCCCAGCAACAAGCACAACGTAAGCCTCGAAGGTGCTGCCGGCAAGACCAACTACCGCGCTTCTTTCGGCTACGACAAACGCACCGCCCTTGAAAACATCCGCCCGGGCGAAATGCGCCGCTATACCGCCGCTGCCATGTTCAACACCGAGATCTTCAAATGGCTCCGCGCAGGCGTTCGTTTCAATTATTCAAGCAAAGAGTACACCGGCCCCAACGGTATCGTGGGTCAAGCCACTCCCGGCTACGCATGGCGCTGGGGTTCTTACTTCAACCCCTACGGCATGCGCGAATACGATGGCAAGTACTACTACTTCAAATGCGTAGCAGGTCGCGCCGACGCCGGTGAATACAAAGACTGGGCTTCCGACACCAAGATCCAGGCATGGATGGACGCCGACATCATCTCCGGCCTCACCCTCCACGCTGACTACACCTACGACCTCCAGAACTGGAACTCCCAGACCAACACCCTCCCCGTCTACGCTTGGAACAACTGGACCAACTCCGGCACCGTGCCCGAATACATCTCCAGCACCTCATCTGCCGGCCAGAGCAACTCTCGCTCTGTGCTCTGGACCGCAAACGTCTACGGCACCTACACCAAAACCTTCGCTCAGGACTTCAACCTCAAGGTGATGGTCGGCGGTACTGCTGAAAAATACGACTATCAGGACTTCGGCGTCACCCGTCAGACCCTCCTCGACACCAGCCTTCCCTATCTGGTGCTCACCACCGGCCTTAACGCCAAGGGCGAGAAAGTTGACCCCACAATCACCAACACCCTCTCTCACCGAGCCACTGCAGGCTTCTTCGGTCGTGTTAACTTCGACTACAAGAACATCTACCTCTTCGAGTTCAACGGCCGCTACGACGGTTCTTCCCGCTTCCCCGCCAACGACCAGTGGGCATTCTTCCCCTCAGGTTCTATCGGCTATCGCTTCACCGAAGAAAACTACTGGAACGACTTCAACCTCAAGCAATACGTAAGCAACGGTAAGATCCGCGCTTCTTACGGTGCAATCGGTAACGAAGCCATCGGTAACAACATGTTCATCTCCACAATCTCCGGTCCTTCTAACTACAACTGGTTCACTGCCGGCACAATCAGCCCCACCAAGTACTCCGCAACTCCCACTCTCGTATCTTCTTCTCTGACATGGGAACGCGTTGAAACCCTTGACATCGGTCTTGACCTCGGCTTCCTTGACAATTCTCTGAACCTGACCTTCGACTGGTTCCAGCGCGACACCAAAAACATGCTCGCCCCCGGCAACCAGATCCCCGGCATCGTCGGTGCTTCCGCTCCTTGGGAAAATAAAGGCCAGCTCCGCACACGCGGTTGGGAGCTCGGTATCTCCTACAACCACTCTTTCGGCGACTGGGACGTATACGGCAGCTTCAACATCTACGACGGCAAAACAAAAGTCGTGAAATACAACAACGAAAACATGAAGATCAACGAATTCTACTCCGGTGCTGAATACGGCGCTATCTGGGGCTTCGAAACTGATCGCTACTTCACTGTTGACGACTGCAAACCCGGCACCTTCCAGCTCGACTGGACTGAAGAGCCCGGTGGCAAACTTCCCTCTCAATCCTGGATGCAAAACGGCTCATTCGTTTACGGCCCCGGCGACGTCAAATTCAAAGACCTTGACGGCAACGGCGTAATCGACGGCGGTATCCGCACCGAAGCTGAAGCTAAACAGCACCCCGAAATCTGGATCGACCCCAACGACTTCTCCAAAGGCTGGTATCCCGCAGGCTCTGAAAAGAACCATGGTGACCTCAAGAAGATCGGTAACACAATGCCTCGCTACGAATACTCATTCCGCCTCGGCGCTGCTTGGAAAGGCTTCGACATCGACGCTTACTTCCAGGGCGTAGGCAAACGCGACTTCTGGACCGTATCTTCATTCGTTGTGCCCCTCTCTCGCGGTGCTGACTGTACTTACGCCAACCAGGAATCCTACAACAAGATTCTCTACAACGACGCTAACCAGGTTATCGGCTACGAAATCTCTCAGAGCAACGATTATCCCTGTCTCTACCCCGGTGCTGCCGGCGCAGGTCGCGTCTCAGGCCTCTTCGTAGGTTGCCAGAACTTCTATCCGCAGACCAAATATCTCTCCGATATGTCTTACCTGCGCTTCAAGAACCTCACATTCGGCTACACCCTCCCCGCAGACATCACCAAACGCGCTCTGATCCAAAAGGCTCGCGTATACTTCTCTGCTGAGAACCTGTGCTTCCTCCACAACGGTATGAAGAACAAATACATCGATCCCGAAATCGGCGGTTCGCGCGGCGGTCTCTACTCAACCAACCAGGACTTCGGTCGCACAACTCCTATGATGCGCACCTTCTCCTTCGGTCTCCAGGTAACTTTCTAATCTCTGCGTCACCCCAAATTTCCTATCAATTTAACGCATTCAAATTATGAAAAAATCTATTATACTGGGTGCATTAGCTTTCGTAGGCCTCTCGCTCGCTTCTTGCGACGACTTCCTCGATGACAACCGTTACCCTCTCGATAAAGAAACGGACAACCCCTCCTACTGGAACAATCCTGACAACGTGCAGCTGGAGGTTGACCAGATGTACTCCTACTTCACCGGCTATGCAAGCGGCTCGACAAAGGGTGAATTCTACTTCAACACCCTGGGCGACGACCAGTGCGGCTCAAGCTTCGTTAACTGGCGCAACACCACTGTGCCCACTTCATCTTCAAGCTACACAAGCCCTTACACCCAGCTCCGCCACTCTGTGACAATCATCAACCGCGTGGAGGCTTCAAACCTTGAGCCCGACGTAAAAAGCAACTTCCTCGGCATCGCCCGTCTCTGCCGCGCCTATCAGGAATACCTCCTGGTGCGCCGATATGGTGATTGCAACTTCATCGAGACTGTCGTTGACCCCTCTGACGTCGAAATCACAAAAGGCCCTCGTCAAAACCGCGACCTTGTTGTCGACAAAATCCTCGAAGACCTTGACTTTGCCGCTGCAAATATCAAAGTTCAGAAAAACAGCCAAACATGGTCAAAAGACCTCGCTCTGGCCATGAAGAGCTACATCGCTCTGTGCGAAGGCACATACCGCAAATATTGCACCACTGCCGAAAATGGTCTTGCTCCCGACCCTGCCCGCGCTAAAGTTCTCCTCGAGGCTTCTGCTAAGGCTTCCGACGCGCTGATCAACTCCGGCCGCTACAGCCTCGCCGCTCAGTATCGCGCCAACTATCAGTCGTTCTATACCAGCGCTTCTGCTGTGCCCGCAATGGTCAACAACCCCGAAATGATCCTCTTCCGCGGTTATGCTGCCGACGTCCTCATGAGCTGTGTTCAAGACTACACTTGCGGCTCTACCCCCATCGACGGTCTCACAAAGGATGCTTTCGACGCTTACCTCTTCAAAGACGGCAAGCCCCTGGCTCTCACCACAATGGACAAAAACGATGCCGGTACCCTCGATGCTGATGGCAACCTCAACATTCAGGCCCTCCTTGACGTGCGCGACAACCGTCTGGAGCAAACCACCGACCCCGTCGTATACTACACAGGCAAGACTTGGGAACGCGCAGGTGCCATGCAGATGACATCTTCCACCGGCTACGGTGTCAGCAAATATGACAACACCGAGCTCGCCGTCAGCAAGCGCACCTCCACCACCAACACCGTCTGCGCCCCCATCTACTGGTATTCTGTTATCCTCCTGGAAAACGCTGAGGCAAAAGCAGAGCTCGGCACCCTCACAGATGCTGACATGAACAATACCCTCAACAAGCTCTACGCTCGCGCTCAGCTCCCCGCTCAGACCGTGGCAAGCCTCTCTAACATGGGCGACCCCGCCAACAACATGGGTGTCTCCTCTCTGATCTGGGAAGTGCGTCGCTGCCGTCGCTGCGAGCTCATCATGGACAACGATTTCCGCTACTGGGACCTTATCCGCTGGCACCAGCTCGACAAAGCCGACACCAAGAAGTATCCTAACCTCCTCCTTGGCGCCAACATCTCGAAATCTGACGTGCAAGTTGAGACCGTAAACGGCTACATCAAAGGCAATATCAACTATCCCAACCTCTACCGCGAATTCAATAAGGAATATTATTCCTATCCTATCCCCTCCGACCAAATGTCGCTCAATCGCGAGCTCAAACAAAACTTCGGCTGGGAGTAATCCCCCTTACATAACCACCTCTTCAAAGAGCGCGCCTCCCCGGCGCGCTCTTTATTATTCTGCTGCCTTTGCTGCCCAAGCCCCTCATTTTCAATTTTTATCTCCATATTCTTGCTCCTTCATCGATTATTTTGTAACTTTGCATCTCAAAGCGCACCCCCGACACTGCTTGGCCCTGCGCATCATACTGCTGAATCTTATAATTTCCTCATAATTAATCATTTCCACAATGAGCAAAGAAAAAAAATTTCTGACTTGCGACGGCAACCAAGCCGCTGCCCACGTCAGCTACATGTTCTCTGAGGTGGCTGCTATCTATCCCATCACCCCCTCCTCGACCATGGCTGAATACGTAGACGAATGGTCGGCTGCAGGTCGCAAGAACATTTTTGGTGAAACCGTACTTGTCCAGGAAATGCAATCCGAAGGCGGCGCCGCCGGCGCTGTCCACGGCTCCCTCCAGGCCGGTGCCCTCACCTCTACCTACACCGCTTCGCAGGGCCTCCTGCTGATGATCCCCAACATGTACAAAATCGCCGGTGAGCTCCTCCCCTGCGTCTTCCATGTTTCTGCCCGCACCATTGCATCTCATGCCCTCTCGATTTTCGGCGACCATCAGGACGTAATGTCTGTGCGCCAGACCGGCTTCGCAATGCTCGCCGAAGGCTCAGTGCAGGAAGTCATGGACCTGGCCGGTGTTGCCCATCTGGCCACTATTAAATCCAGCGTTCCCTTCGTCAACTTCTTCGACGGCTTCCGCACATCGCACGAAATCCAGAAAATCGAAGTCATGGAGCAAGACGACCTCGCCGCTCTCCTCGACCGCGACGCACTGGCCCGCTTCCGCTCCCGCGCCCTCACCCCCGATGCTCCCGTGGCTCGAGGCATGGCCGAGAATGGCGACGTATTCTTCCAGCACCGCGAAGCCTGCAACGAGCACTACAACGCTGTGCCCGAAATCGTAGAAGGCTACATGGCCGAAATCTCCAAAATCACCGGCCGCGAATACCATATCTTCAACTATTACGGCGACCCCGAAGCCGAACGCGTGATCATCGCAATGGGCTCCGTGACCCAGGCCGCTAAAGAGGCCATCGACTACATGAACGCCAAGGGCGAGAAAGTCGGCCTCGTCTCCGTACACCTCTATCGCCCCTTCTCGGCAAAGCACTTCCTCGCTGCCGTGCCCAAAACTGCAAAACGCATCGCCGTGCTTGACCGCACAAAAGAGCCCGGCGCCACCGGCGAGCCCCTCTTCCTCGATGTCAAAGAGTGCTTCTACGGCAAAGCCGATGCCCCCGAAATCGTAGGCGGACGCTACGGCCTTGCCTCTAAAGACATCACCCCGGCCATGATTATCGGCGTATACGAAAACCTTGCCCTCCCCACCCCCAAGGACCACTTCACCGTGGGCATCGTAGACGACGTCACCTTCACCTCCCTCCCCCAGAAACCCGAAATGGCCCTGGGCGACCCCTCGACCTTCGAAGCCAAATTCTACGGCCTCGGTGCCGATGGTACTGTTGGTGCTAACAAAAACTCCGTGAAGATCATCGGCGACAACACCGACAAATACTGCCAGGCTTACTTCGCCTACGACTCCAAGAAGTCAGGCGGCTTCACCTGCTCTCACCTCCGCTTCGGCGACGAGCCCATCCGCTCGACCTACCTGGTCCTCACCCCCAACTTCGTGGCTTGCCACGTTCAGGCCTACCTGCACATGTACGACGTGACCCGCGGCCTGCGCGACGGCGGCACATTCCTGCTCAACACCATCTGGGAGGGCGACGAGCTGGTCAAAAACCTCCCCAACAAGGTTAAGCGCTACTTCGCCGAGCACAACATCACCGTCTACTACATCAACGCCACAAAAATCGCTCAGGAAATCGGTCTTGGCAACCGCACCAACACCATCCTCCAGAGCGCCTTCTTCCGCATCACCGGCGTGATCCCCGTTGATCTGGCCATCGAGCAGATGAAGAAATTCATCGTCAAGAGCTACGGCAAGAAAGGCCAGGACGTTGTGGACAAAAACTACGCTGCCGTTGACCGCGGCGGCGAGTACCACACCCTCACCGTTGATCCCGCATGGGCTTCCCTCCCCGATGAGCCTGCCGTGGAAAACCACGACCCGGAATTCATCAACCGCCTGGTGCGCCCCATCAACGCCCAGGACGGCGACCTGCTCAAAGTCAGCGACTTCGAGGCCATCCCCGACGGCACATGGCAGCAAGGCACCGCTGCATATGAGAAGCGCGGCGTGGCTGCCTTCGTCCCCGAGTGGAATCCCGAGACATGTATCCAGTGCAACAAGTGCGCCTACGTCTGCCCCCACGCTGCCATCCGTCCGTTCGTGCTTACAGCCGAGGAAATGCAGGCCGCACCCTTCGGCGAGGACTACACCCTCCCCGCTATCGGCAAAACAATGGCCGGTATGCGATTCATCCAGGCCGTCGACGTGCTCGACTGCCTCGGTTGCGGCAACTGCGTTGACGTCTGCCCCGGCAAGAAGGGCAACAAGGCTCTGGCCATGAAGCCCCTCGAGGACGAACTCAAGTATCAGACCAACTGGGATTATTGCGTCAAGGAGGTTAAGTCTAAGGCCAACCTCGTCGACAAGATGGTCAACGTCAAGAACAGCCAGTTTGCCCAGCCTCTGTTTGAGTTCTCGGGCGCATGCTCGGGTTGCGGCGAGACTCCATACGTCAAGCTCGTCACCCAGCTCTTTGGCGACCACCAGATGGTAGCCAACGCCACCGGCTGCTCATCAATCTACTCTGGCTCAGTGCCCTCGACTCCCTATTGCAAGGACGAG
>CAZNRK010000015.1:16240-37723 GCA_964575435.1 uncultured Bacteroides sp. | reverse complement strand
TGGTTGGCACTGATGAGAGTTTTGCATCTTCTCATCCCCAGTATTTTAGGGAAATGTTCGACCAGGACCGGTTTTCATCTTTCCTGACCGAGACCAATTATATGGGTTATACTAAGAAAAACAAGGTGTCGGTCATTTCATTCACAGTAAATATCAAAGCCCTTCGACTTGACCTTGAACAGCAAGGAGTGAAACGCAGATTCGGTCTATAAACCGGCTACTACAGACGCATAAATAATCCTTAATAATATTTTTCTATGAACAGACTTTTAACAACACTGCTCATGGTGGTCTTTGCTTTTGGAGCCGGCTATGCCCAATCTCCAAATATCCAGCCGACTATCATGGTAGTTCCCTTTACTAAAGAGGGAGAAGACATCCGCAAGGTCCTCGAAAGCGATGTCAATAAACGCGCAGCCCTGACGAGCATAAAGGAGGAATTCGACAATCTTGGATTCACCACAATCGACTTCTTAGGAAAGTTTAAGGCCAATTCTGCATCGGCTGCTTTCAATGAATCCAATCAGTCAGATCTAATGACTGAAGTTATACAAAACTCCGGTGCCGATATCTACATTACTGCCGAAATAAACCTTGTGAATCGTGCTGACGGTGCTAAAAGCGTGGGCATCATTCTTAGTGCGTATGACAGTTCAACCGGTCAAAGTCTTGCCAACAAGCAGGCTAACGCAGGTCCGTTCAAGACGGATAATATAGCGCGCCTCGTTGATGTTGCTATTAAAAAAGACATGGATGTCTTTCTCAACAATATGCAGGGAAAGTTCAACGATATCGTGGCAAATGGTAAGTCAATAGTGGTGGAAATCGGAGTTGACGAAGGCTCTGCAACCTTACTGTCTGACGAGGCGACTACGGGGAATATGATATCAGATGAAATTGAACTTTGGATGGAAGACCATGCTTATAAAAACAACTATCATATCGCAGGGTCCACTGAGAGAAAATTGCTCTTTGACGTAGTAAAAATCCCTCTGCGCGATCCCGTTAACCCAGAAAAGCCCTATCAGATCAACCGCTTCAGAATGGATCTGAATAAATTTATTAAAAGTTTGGGCTTGACAGCTTCGCTGCGCACCTCAGGAAACAGAATCTATGTAGCAATCCAGTAGCCTTATGACAGTTCGCTTCTTATTTTTAGCAATCGCGATTTTTGCCTTCTTATCTTCAGGAGCGCAAACAATAAGTGTAGGGGTCGCTATCCCATCTGCCGATTCCCGGGAATATATGGATGCTCCTGTGGCCAAGACATTGGCGACCAAACTGCAAGCTGTACTTACTAAGAACGGCATTGGTGCTGACGGCAGCGATTTTGTGATTGTTCCGACCCTTATCATTGACGATGATGAAATGATCGAGACCGGTATGGTTAATCTCTTCAAAATCACCGGATCTCTTAACCTTGCCTTAAAACAACTTTCCACGGGTAAAGTCTTCGGAAGCGCAGCCGTAG
This sequence comes from uncultured Bacteroides sp., assembly GCA_964575435.1. Classification (GTDB taxonomy): domain Bacteria; phylum Bacteroidota; class Bacteroidia; order Bacteroidales; family Muribaculaceae; genus CAG-873. The sequence continues at coordinate 36,252 of CAZNRK010000015.1, read as the reverse complement.
CGATCCGCGGAAGCGGAAAACGCAACAAGAACACTGCAGTAAAAGCTGCCGTTGGCTCCCTTAACGTCAACGACCCGGCGATTTCCGGCTTCCTTGAGCAATCAAAGAAGAATGTTGTGGATTATTACAACAGCAATTCTGCTTCCATTATAGGCAAAGCCCGCACCGCTACTGCCAATGGGGAATATGAAAAGGCTCTTGCCATCCTGTCATCATTTCCCGAAGGGATGCCGAATGAAGGTGAGATAAACGCTGAAATAAACAAAACCTACAAGGCATATCTCGACGAGAACTGCCAGGCTGCTATCGTGCAGGCAAAGGCAGCGCTCGCGAGAAAGGATTATAGCCGCGTAGAGTATATAATCGCGCAGATCGACCCGAAAAGTTCATGCTACTCCGAGGCCTTAGCGATTACAAAGACCATCAACAATGAGGTAAGAACCGCCGAGGCCCAGGCTCGTGCTGACCAGCGGAGAAGGGAAGACAACGCAGTGGCCCTGCGCAAAGCAACGATCAATGCCGCCAGAGACGTTGCCAAGGCTTACTATCAACGCACATATCCCACATATAACATCGTATTCAGATAATCAAATTTTATAACCAATCAAAAACATTATGAAGATCAAAATTTTCCTTCTCTGCCTTTGCGCGCTTGCATCGCTTGCACCGGCTGCGCTGGCTCAAACTGTCACAAAACCGGTGTTGACGGTTGAAGACTTTCAAGGCAATGTCCCCAAAAGCGCTCTTGAACTTCTCCGAAACAGAGTCATCGCCGGAATCCAGAAATCAGGCCGAGTTGAAGTCATCGACGTCCACAACGAGGCAGCCCTGAAAGCCGAGCAAATGCGCAGGGAAAGTGAATTAGCCATGGGGGATGCCGGACGTGTCGACGAAATGGGGTCGCTCATGTCAAATGCTATCCTTAAAGGCTCAATTGACAATATCTCTGTAAGAAGAGGCGAGCAGACAGACATTAACGGCGTCAAAAGAATCGTGTATCGCGCAACTGCCACCTACACTCTCTCCATCATCAATGCTGCTAACGGCACCTTGGAAAAACAAGAGAATTTTGAGAGCATAGGTTCCGGCGAAACGGAAGCGGCTGCGGCAAGCGCATCTCTCGAAATCTCTCAGAAACCCCTTGAGCGCTTTATCAACAACGTTTACAAAGTGCAAGGCAAAATCGAAGAAATCGAAGCTAACGATGGGAAAAAGGCTAAATCCGTTTATGTTAATCTCGGCAGTAACGATGGCATAGCCAAAGGTAAGAAATTAGAAGTGTCAAAAGAAATCACTATTGCCGGCAAGAAATCAAACAAGCTCATCGGCGAAGTCACCGTAACCGAAGTAATGGGCGAAAACATCTCTCTGTGCAAAGTGAATAAGGGTGGAGAGGAAATCCTTACCGAATTTAATAAAGGCACCACTCTCCCTGTCAAGACAAAAGAGGAGAAAGCCGGTCTGTTCAGTCTTTAACTTGATAAACCATTTCAAATATGAAGAATAAGATTGATATTCTCTTAAGCGGGGCTATCATTTCTCTCGGAATTGCTTTGACAGGATGCGGAGGCGCCTCCGGAGATGCCGAGTACATAAGCGTGCAGCTCGATGATTCCAAAATGTGGAGTCTTCTCGATGTCAACAAGGGAGAAATGGTGTTCACCGATGAATTTTTCGCGCCTGTTACAAGCGTGGAGAAAGGTGCCTTCTTTATGCAGACAGATGAAGGATCGTTCGACCTTTACAGACTCTCCGATACCAAAAACAAGCTGAACCGGGATAGCTATACTTTTGTGACTAATTTCAATAAGCACGGTTATGCAATTGTCCGTGTGAAATCTGAGCCATGGCAGATAATCGACACAAAGGGATCAACGATAGCGACGCTTGACAAGAATGCCAATATCAGCAGCGGCTTTAGTGATGACGGGCTTGCCGTCTTCGTCAACAAAGACGGCCTTTGCGGATTTGTGAACGAACAAGGCCAAATAACCATCACCCCCAAGTTTAAGGCTGTTAGGCCCTTCTGTGATGGTGTTGCCGTCGTATTGAGCAAGAATGAGGGTGGCAAAGCCTATTTTGATGTTATTGACACGCGCGGAGAGACTTTGTTCAAATTCAACACCGGCCAGTACAGCGACATTTCTGACTACCATCAAAACCATGCATTTGCGGTCGAGGGCGATCATATCGTGCTTCTTGACAAACAGGGCCAGAAAGTTGCGGCTGTTGGCAGCGGGTCCTCGATTTCAGACCTATCGTACTCCGATGGCAAGTTTATCTACTCCGATGGAGAATTCTATGGAGTGAAGGATCTTGAGGGCAACATTCTCCTCCGAGCAAAATATAACAAACTGCAGTTTGTCGGAGGATCTAAACTTCTCGCCCGAAGCTCCAACGGAAAATATGGGGTGGTAAATACAGCAGACGATGTGGTTATGCCCTTTGAATATAATCAGCTCACATACGTCGCCCCCGGAAGGTATTTGACCTACTCAGGCAGTCTGCAAGTGCTGATCAATGAAAAAGGCAAAGAAATCTGCAAATACGCTTTCAAGAACGTTGTCAACCGAAGCGAGACGGCAATGCAAGGAACTCAGACAAATATCATTTCCTCTCAGAATAATAACGCTCAGGATTATTCAACCGGCTTTGAGAGTCTGACTTCATTGATTGAAGAATCCTACGACGGGTATGGTTACGATATGAGTCGTTACGGATATGTCGATATCGAGGAAGTCGACGAACCCGGAATATCAGGTGAAACAATGACTTTTGAAGGCACCGTGGGCGAATACCCCGTTGAGCTCAGTCTGTCATTTGGGCCCAACGGCAGAGTCACAGGCCTATACAAATACCTGAAGACCGGCAACGGTGATGTAATGATTCTTGAAGGCACATATGTATTGAGTAATTCTTATGAAGCCAATGTTTCCTTGATTGAGAAATACAAGGACAACGTGTCAGCGACCTGGACTCTGAATGTGGTCAACGGTGGCGATCCGATTGCCCGAGGCACTATGGTTACATCTGCAGGCAAGACATTCCAGGTAAATATGGAACTCAAGATTTAAAGCCTTTATTGTCATAAAAATAGCAGTTCGATAAAAAATCACGCATCGAATAAATCAGGGTCGATTCCGTCAATCGGATTCGACCCTTTTCTCAGTTTGACCATCGTTTATGACCTTGGTGGCTCAGTGGAGATGAGTGATTTGCGGATTGGGATAATCTGATGCACCGGGTGTTTTGCAGAACCATAAAAATTCTATAACTTCGTGTCAATATTTAATTGTCAGGTACGGAACGGATATTTTCTTCTGAGACGGAAATCAGGCAGGAGTGTACAATTCAGCAATCCCATAAAAGTAAATATATGAACCACTTAGTCAAACTCGCTTACGAAATATGCATGACCGCCCATGCAGGTCAGACCGATAAAGTAGGCATGCCGTATCATTTGCATCCTGAGCGCGTGGCTGCTCGTTGCTCGACAGATGCCGAAACCATCGTCGCACTTCTGCATGACACCATAGAAGATACCGACATCACAGCAGAATTTCTTCTCAACAAGGGATTCCCTCAGTATATTGTCGAAGGTGTGCTGTCAGTCACCAAACGCGATGGCGAAAGCTATGAGGATTTTGTGGCTCGCGCCAAACAAAACCCCATCGGACGTATGGTCAAAATCCACGACCTTGAAGACAATATGGATTTGCGCCGACTCGACGAGCTAACTGACGAAATGGTAGCTCGTTAGCGCAAATATCTCAAAGCCTACCACTTCCTCAAACAAGACTGAAAGAATGAAGCCGGCCGGGCTTTTATTATGAATGGCCTTCGCAGTCCGGGCTAACGGGCCATGCCCTCAAGGAGGGTGATGAGGTAATCGTTGCGCGAGACCCCGGCCTCATCAGCCTTGCGCTGCAATACCTCGGCAGCCAGTGCCGTCAGGCAGAACGAGACGCGCACGTTCCTGGGATTCAGCGATGGCTTGCGACCCGAACCGGCGCGAGCACCACCGCGCGTTGATTTTGATTTTTCCTGCTCTTGCATAATTCAAAGATTTTAATTAACTTTATCTAATGTCATGGTTTATTTCTTGGATTTCTTGGGTTTGAGATCTGTGGAGAATGATAATCCAAGGTTGAGGGCTTTTGACAGTTTTGTTAAGTCCTTTATTTTGTACTGATTGCTTGCGCTGGTGTAGATATAATAATTGCCGAGTTCAAAAACCCCTTGCAAATTAGGCTTTGTTATAGAAACAATCGGTTTGCCTGCTAAGGTAAATCCCCCGTCGAACACACGCCTTACGCCAATCTTTTCAATGGCTGCAACCATCGTTTGGTTGGAGTCAGCTTCACAGATAGTAGTCCCGTCGGGAAATTTGATGGTCAGCAAAGTGGCAGGAGCCGGTTTCTTCTTGACCGTATTCTTTTTGGTCGGCTCAGATTTTATATAAGGGACAAGCTTATAGACTTTAGAGTTACTATCGTTAATCTCTACCTGTGTTTGAGTGGAGCGTAGCGACATCTCTTCACCTGGGATGTGGTCAATGACAAGAGTAAGAGGGCTATTGATCTTTGTCAAGAGCGGAGCGATTTTCTCCGATATAGATGGGAGAATCTCTTCGCTTATTATAGCATCGAGCATTTTGCGTAACTGCAACTGTTGTTCATTAGTGAGAGTCAGCCCGAGTACATTCAGACCTTTTACAGCATCATTATATTCATCTATTTTGCTCATTGGTGGTATTAAATTTTTGTGATGGGTCTATTCGTTTTTGAGGCGAGTGGGTAAGTCTTTGTTTTGCAAAGATACAAAAAGTATGCGACCTAACTGGTATGCCGCGCGAAATTGTTCGGGTGTCTTTTGAAATTTCTCAGGTTTTCAAGAAGCTAAGAAATCAAGCATCGGTAAACACCTTTCGTATGTTTCGAACCACCCAATGCCCGGCGAATGCTCCTCCATTGATGTCGCTACACATCGCGGAGTTCAAAGGCAAAGTTACGAATTTTTATTGAAATATGCGAATTTAAAAGTAACTTCCCATCTTAGTTGCTTTTGAGAAAAATAGCCTTGGCTGTCAGATGTTTAGCAATCAAGATTTTGCGCTAACGTCGTGTGGTCTGCGTTTTAACTATATTTGACATTTTGAGGGTTGGCTTAATAGTTACTCAACAGGAAACACGGATTAAGATGAGTTAAAGTTTTCACTAAATCACTGAATGTGAATTCGGTAGAATTTTGAAAAGGTGACCAAAAGTGACCAAATTTGGGATTTGGGTAAAAAGAAAAGTGAGATAACTTTCTGAATTTCATTAAGTTATCTCACTTTTATCTGTGCCCAGAACAGGACTCGAACCTGCACGCCTCGCAGCACTCGCACCTGAAACGAGCGCGTCTACCATTCCGCCACCTGGGCATTCTGTTTCGACATACTTGCGGGCTTCTCGCAGCCGCGTGTGCGGTATGTCTGTGTCTTTTGGGTGAGGTGTGGGGGTCGAACCCACGACCTTCGGAACCACAATCCGACGCTCTAACCAACTGAGCTAATCTCACCATGTAGGGCGCATTGCGCGCTTTTGCGCTGCAAAGTTACGTCTTTTTTTCGTAATGACCAAAAAAATTTGTCTATTTTTTTTGTCACTGTGCAGTTTCGGGATAGAATCTGCGGTAAATTGTTGAGGGGCAGGAGTTTGTGCTTTAATGATAGAACACGGCCTCGGAGCGGTAGCGGGCGATTTCTGTGTTGGGGCGATATGTAGTGGGGGTAGCCGCTTCTCCTTGTGCCTCTCGGAGGATCATGCCGGGCAGGTCGGCTCCGGCATAGACTGAGCATACGGCGCCTCCGCCCAATCTCGGGTTTATCTCCATGAGCAGCAGGCGTTTAGGCTGGTTTTTATCACAAATAAATTGTAAAGTAATGGCTCCGCGCAGCCCCGTGGCCTCAAGTGTTTGCCGGGCGAGAGCTTCGAGCTCGGGATGGCTTACTGTAGCGGTGCGCATCACTTCGCCGCCCTCCACCTCCAAGCGAATCCGTGGCACGACGGCACAAATTTCCCCTGTGAGCACAGACACATAGCAATCTACTGTATACTCCAGCGGATGCTCTATTAACTCCTGTATGAGGTAATCTTCCGGGTGAGTAAGCGACTGAAGATCAGTGTCTTCGCGGAGAATTACGATGCCTTTCGATGCTGACCCGCGACGAGGTTTGGCAATCAGGGGAAAGTCACTTCCGGGTGAGTATGTTTTCGGAATGGGCAGACCTAAGCGCTCAAAAAGCTCAACGGCTACGACCTTGTCAAACATTGCACCGGATAGTTCCGCCGATGAGCAAGGAGCAAAGATACCGGCTTGATCTTCAGCTACTTTTGCAGCTACTTCTACTGCTCCGTCGACAAATGGCACCACTATGGAGCATCCTCGCGAGCGCATCACCGACCGGATGTCGCCAACCACCTCCGGGTTGCTCCACCGCTTGCCCTCCACCACTTCGCCCTCCAGCGCAATTGGCACATCCGGGCTGATTTCATAGCTCACGATTCGGACATCCATGCCCTGTCGGCGCCCTGCTTCCTTAAAAAGCCGAGCCATAGACACGCGCTTGGCGCCGCCGAGAAAAAGGATACCTACGCTCATCGGTTGTAAATGTCGGTTTTGTATTTGGCCAGGTTTGCGGGGTCGCAAAACCACTCTATTGTTCTTTTAAGTCCCTCTTCAAGAGATACTTGCGGACGCCAGTCGGTCAAAGAAGTGATAAGCGAGTTGTCGCCGCATAGCCGGAACACTTCGCTCTTGCCGGGGCGCAGGCGTGCGGGGTCAACTACATAGTTCACCTCAGCTCCCATCAGTCGGGCGATGGTTTTGAGCGTAAAGTCCATGCTAACCTCTGTGCCGGTGGCGATGTTGATGTCCATGCCCTCGATGCCGGGCGCAGACCCAAGGGCAAGGAAGCCGCGACATGTGTCCTCCACGAAGTTGAAGTCGCGGGTGGGGGAGAGATCGCCCACGGATATTTCGCGCTTGCCACCGGCTATTTGGGAGATAATCGTGGGGATGATAGCTCGAGCACTCTGTCGCGGACCGTAGGTATTGAACGGGCGAGCGATGACCACGGGAAGGTCAAAGGCGTTGTAAAAACTTTTGGCAATGGCGTCGGCCCCGATTTTTGTGGCCGAGTAGGGCGACTGGGGCTGCCGGGGGTGCTTCTCGTCAATTGGCACATATTGTGCTGTGCCGTAAACCTCTGATGTTGAGGTTACTACAATGCGCTCCACGCCGCAATCTCGAGCTGCCTGCACCATGTTGAGCGTACCTTTGATATTGGTGTCAACGTAAGAGTCAGGCGCCACGTAGCTGTAGGGAATAGCAATCAGAGCTGCAAGATGATACACCACGGAGCACCCCCTGACAATCTCCCGGCAGAAATTCGGATCGCGCACATCGCCACACACCACCTCAAGATTCGGATGGCGGTTGCCCTCGAGCCACCCCCAATAATTGAACGAGTTATATTGCGCCAACGCCCTTACTCTAATGCCCTGGCTCAGCAGCATATCCGTAAGATGCGAACCGATAAACCCATCGGCTCCGGTCACCAAAATCAAAGAAGAATCCATTATGGAATTATGTTTTAATATTAAAAAACTTTTCGCAGGCGAGACTGAGGTTAATATCTAATTGCATAAAAAATAATCGTCCGGTGATAATTCTACTACTCATCAGGATTACCGATGAAATAGAGCATTTTGCGAGCTCGGGTCACGGCGGTGTAAAGCCACCGATAGAAGTCCTCACCCATAGCCTCGGGTGGGATTCCGGCCATGTCGATTATTACCCGGTTCCACTGGCCGCCTTGCGCTTTGTGGCATGTGACACAGTAGGCGTATTTTACCTGGAGGGCGTTCCAATATGGGTCGGAAGTCAGGTTGCGAAGGCGCTCGGCTTGCGAGGTCATGGGAGAGAAACGGGTGGGATCAGTTAGGATGGCGTTGTATAGGCGTTGCATCTGCTCGCGAGTGATGGCTGCGGCATCAGAGCCGAGCACGTCGAGCATGATTTTGGCTGCAACTTTCACCTCGCTGTCAGGAAAAGACAACTCCACATCGGCAAACCTCATGCCATACTTCGTCTCAGTGCCCAGCACACGCTCAACACGCAGAATGTCGCCGTTGGCAATGAAATCTACGTCCTTGCGTTCGCGAGTCCAGTGGTAGGAATTCTTCGCCACGATAAGCATCTCACCCTCAACCACTTCATGCTCGTAATAGAGCACTGAAGACCGAATCTCGCGGTTGAATGCCGCTGCCCGGAGGTTGGAGCGGGTGATTACGATGGTGTCGTTAAGGCCCTCTTCGTTGTAAGCAGTGTATAGCACTTCTGGCACATCTTCAGGCGGCAGGGGACGCACATCGGGAAAATCAAACCTCAGTTTCGGCTCGGGCAACGGATCCATACGCATGTTGCGGCGCAGGAGGGTAGCATTGTAGAGGATGCCGGAATGTGCACCCTGGCGTGCCACTTGCGTCAGTGTTGCTTTGCTCACGCGCAACCCCATCGAGCGCAGGGTCTCGGGGTCCATCGCTGCGGAAAACTGACAGCCCACAGGCGGGAGCTGGGCCGTGTCGCCAAGCAGGAGCAGGCGGCAGTTTTCGCCGGTGTAGACGTAGTGGATAAGGTCGAGCAGAAGATTGCCGTTGTAGGTGTCGTCGCCGGAGATCATCGAGGCCTCGTCCACAATAAAAATTGTATTAACAGCACGATTTTCAGCCACTTCCATGCCGCTTGCCCCTCCGGCTTGAGCGGCAAGGGAGGCATGGCGGTAGATGCGTCGGTGGATGGTGTGGGCCGCAAATCCGGAGTGGGCAGCAAAGACTTTGGCGGCCCTCCCGGTGGGAGCAAGCAGCACGGCCCGCATCCCTGCATCAGGCAGCGACCGCACCAAGGCCCCGCACAGCGACGTCTTGCCCGTGCCGGCAAAACCGTTGAGCACAAACACAGAATCGCTATTTGCCAATGGCGAACAAAAACGCGCCAACGCTCCTATCACCAGCCTCTGCTGGGGGTTAGGAGCGTAGGGAAGGCGGCTCACCACTATATCTTCAAACTCTTCTGCTGTCATGCCTTAGCTGAGACCCCGGAGGCGACGGTCAGGCCGCGCCCCCGGGCGAAAAGGTTAATTTTTCAGGCTCCACTCAAAGCCGTCTTTGGTGTCTTTAACGTCAAACCCGATGGCAGCGAGGCGGTCGCGGATGCGGTCGCTGGTGGCCCAGTCTTTGTTGGCTTTGGCAGCGGCGCGAAGCTCAAGCAGAAGGTCAACGGCCTGCTCAAATGGCTGAAGCGAAGCCGAAGAGCCGGCTGCATCCCCCATCTCGGTGCGCACTCCCATGATGTCGACCAGGAAGGTGCGGAACACCCTCTTGAGCGTCTCCAGATCCTCAGCCGAGGCGTGGGCTTTGCCATCGTTCACGGCATTGATGATGCGACATGCATCAAAAAGGTGAGCGATTACGATCGGGGTGTTGAAGTCGTCGTCCATCGCGGCGTAGCACTTGGCTTCCAGGTCTTTAACGTCGACGTCAGAGTTTTCTGAGGGTTTCAGCTGCTCAAGACGTCGATAGCCTTCAAGGAGGCGCTGCAGAGCTTTTTCTGCCCCTTGGAGGGCTTCGTTAGAGAAATCGACAGTGCCGCGATAGTGGGCTTGGAGGATGAAGAAGCGGATGGTCATCGGCGAGTAGGCCTGCGCCAGCAGCGGATGCGAACCGGTGAAAAATTCATCGAGGGTGATGAAATTGCCAAGGCTCTTGCCCATCTTCTTGCCGTTGATGGTGATCATGTTGTTGTGCATCCAGTACTTCACCGCGTGATGCCCCTGATGCGCCACCGATTGTGCGATTTCACACTCGTGGTGGGGAAATTTCAGGTCCATGCCTCCACCGTGGATGTCAAACTCGGCGCCGAGGTATTTCTCGCTCATGGTAGAGCACTCCAGATGCCAACCCGGGAAGCCTTCGCTCCAGGGTGATGGCCAGTGCATGATGTGCTCGGGAGCAGCTTTTTTCCAAAGCGCGAAATCAGCCGGATTGCGTTTTTCCTCCTGTCCGTCCAGGGCGCGGGTGGTGGCCAGAAGCTCGTCGATGTTTCGGCCCGAGAGCTTGCCATAGCCAAAATCGCGGTTGAATTTAGGTACGTCGAAGTATACCGACCCTTCGCTCTCGTAGGCGTAGCCGGCATCGATGATCGATTTGATGTACTCGATCTGCTCGATGATGTGGCCCGAGGCGTGAGGCTCGATCGATGGCGGCAACACGTTAAGCGCCTCCATGGCCTTATGGTAGCGGTTCAGGTAGTATTGCACCACCTCCATCGGTTCCAGTTGCTCCAGCCGTGCCTTTTTTGCCACTTTGTCCTCGCCTGAGTCGGCATCATGCTCAAGGTGCCCCACATCAGTTATATTCCTGACATAGCGCACTTTATAGCCCAAATGGGTGAGGTAGCGGAATACCACGTCAAAGGTGATGGCAGGGCGCGCGTGGCCAAGGTGGCCGTCGCCGTAGACCGTGGGACCGCACACATACATGCCCACCCTCTCCGGGTGCAGAGGCTTAAAACTCTCCTTTTCCCTTGAGAGGGAATTGTAGATTACCAGATCGTTAGGGCGAATCATACGCTTAGGCCGTATAGGTGTCCTTGCCGCCCTTTACAGGCACTTTACGCTCGATTTCGCCGAAAGTTGATTCATATTTGGCGATATTGTCGCGCAGGGCGAAGAGCAGATTTTTGACGTTTTCGGGAGTCATCACGATGCGGCTCTGCACCTTAGCCTGAGGCATATTGGGCACAACGGAGATGTAGTCGATGAAAAATTCGTTGGCTGAGTGGGAGATCACGGCCAGGTTAGAGTAGTGGCCTGAAGCCACTTCCGGAGCTATTTCGATTTTTAGTTCTTGCTTTTTCTGTTCCATAATCGGGTGGAATTTTATTTTGATTAATTTGTTTTTTTGATATTGTTGAAAGTAGACGCAAAAATACAAAAAAATTCCCGAACCACAAAACTTGTCCTCAAGGTTTATTGGGTGAGGATGCGCCAGGGTGATGGGTAGAGGTTGTTGGAGCGCGAGCCCAGGTTCTTCACAAAGCCTAATGGCAGGCCGTCGTAGGTTAGGAGCACGAAGCCTCGAGGTGTGCCCTCGGGGAGCGTGATGGCCTGGCGGCGCAGGTACGTGAGCGCCTGCTCCGTATCGATGTCGACTTCCGGAAAGGCACCGCGGCGCAAAGCTGTGGAGAGGGCCAGAGGCTGGGAGGGGATGATGTCGCGCCCTTTTATAGTGGCCACATGGATGCCGGCACTGATGGGTCGGAGCCGCTGCGCCAAGGAAAGCATGTCGGCGGATAGTGGGGTGGGGAAGGCGTAGATTTCGTTGTCGCGAGTGAAATATGTATACTCCCCCTTGAGCCATCCGAGCTCGGGTGTGGGTTTATATTCTGACGGTGGTTTCTTGTTCAGTCGCAGCGGGGCTGCAGCTTTATCTCCAGGTTTTTGCACAACGGCAAGGAATAACCCTTCCCCTCTGATGAGCCCGGGCAGAAACCGGTAGCAGGGGAGCGCGGTGCGGATGCCCGGGGCGATGCCGGCGATGGTCTCGAGCTCGGGGATGCTCACCGGGAGGGCGCCGTGGTGCTCAACCAGGTATTGAAGGTTGTCCTCGTCTTCTGAGCGGTTGAAGGTGCACGTGCTGTAGATGAAGAAGCCTCCGGGACGGAGTGTGCCCCAGACGTTATCGATGATTTCGCGCTGCAAGGCTGCACATTCTGCCACGAGTCCTCGGCTCCATTGGCTCCGGGCGGTGGCGTCTTTGCGCATCATCCCCTCGCCGGAGCAAGGAGCGTCAACGGCCACGATGTCAAATGTTCCCTCGCATCCTGTGCCCAGTCGGGCTGTGTCGCCGCGAGTGACTATCACCCCCGGAGCGCCCCATTTCGCGAGGTTCTCACAGAGGATATCGGCTCGCCGGCCATCGTACTCATTGGCCACCACGAGACTCCCTTCTGGCAGTACGCTCAAGGCCGCCGTGGTCTTGCCCCCGGGGGCTGCGCAAGCATCGAGATAGCGCACGGGATGGCCGTCGGCAGTGAGCCGGCCGGCCACGGCTGCGATGGCCATCGAGGAGGCGTCTTGCACGTAGTAGCGCCCCTGATGCATGGCGGGATCGAAGGTAAATTTTGGCCGGTCGGAAAGGTAAACACCTTCACGGCACCATGCCACCCTCTCTCCCTCCGGTGCCTCCATCCCTTTGGCGGGATTGATTCTTACCGACACTTCGGGCTCGGTGAGCAAGGCTTGCTCCAGCGAGGCCAGTGCCGGCTCTGAGCGCAAATATTCGATGAATTCAGCCGATAGCAAGGGATATTGTGGTGTTAGGAGTTGATACGGGGTCGCAGGATTCTCTTTTTTGGGGGAAAGTGGGCCGCGGTCGATAATCACAGGTTAAAGAATGTGGTGAAAGCGCGGATGGTGAAGTCGTGGTCGGCCACGGCGGCTGTCTCGCGCACGGAGTGCATGGCCCACAGCGGTGCGCCCATGTCTACCCCTCGCAAAGGAATCTGTGAGGTCAGGATATTGCCAAGCGTTGAGCCGCCGGCCACGTCGCTGTGGTTCACGAAGTACTGGTAAGGCACCTCGGCCCTCTCGCACACGGTGCGGAACACCGCTGCGGAGTCGGCATCGGTCATGTATTTGCAGTTGGCATTGATCTTTATCACGGGACCGCCGCCGAGCACGGGGTGGTTCGTGGGGTCATATTTGCTTTCGTAGTTAGGGTGGAGGCCGTGGGCATTGTCGGCTGAAATCATAAACGAATTTTCAAGTCCGCGCAGATAATCCTCCTCAGTGCCCCCAAGGCATCCGTTGACGCGTCGCAGGACATCATGGAGAATGGGCGAGGCTGCCCCTTGCTTTGTGCCGGAGCCTGTCTCTTCATTGTCAAAAATCGCCATTACGCGTGTCATCTTCTGCGCCCCTTCTGAGGCAAGGAGGGCCGACAGGGCTGCGTGCACCATGCTTAGGTCGTCGAGCCGTCCGGAACTGATAAATTCGTCGTGGAGGCCGAATGTGCAGGCTCCCTGGGTGTCGTAAAGGCTGAGATCAAAGTCAAGGATGTCCTTCTGGTCTACATCGGCCGCTTCGGCCACAAGGCGCAAGAGCATGCCCTGACGCTCGGCTTGGTCGGTGATTTTAGCTATCACCGGCAGCATGTCTTTCTGGCGCGACAGAGGATTGCCATCGTTGACATTGCGGTTGAAGTGGATAGCCAGGTGGGGAATGGTAAGGAGCGGACGCTTCACGTGCACAAGCTTTGATGCCGGCCGCAGGGGATTGTCGCTGCGCACTATCACCCTTCCGGCCACCGAAAGCACCCGGTCAAACCATGTGTACAGGATCGGACCGCCATATACCTCCGTATTTAGCTTCACGATGCCTCCCTCGGTGTCTATTTGGGCCTTGGGCTTGATGCGAAAGCCGGGACTGTCGCTGTGGGCCGATATGATTTTGTAGCCGGCCACCGGGTCGGAGCCTGCGATAAAGGCAAAGACGGCAGAGTCGTTTTTCGTGACATAATACTTCTCTCCCGGAGCGATGGCCCAGGCCTGTGAGGGGTCCAGTCGGCGGAATCCGGAGGCCTCAAGGCTGTCGGTCGCGGTTTTTACCGCCAGGAAATTGACGGGTGAATGGTCAAGAAATTCAATAAGGTTCATGGTCAGGTGCGATTTTTGCGCAAGCGCTATTTTTCGGCAAAGTTACGGTTTTTTCTCATCCCTCGCAACGCCCTTGCTGCGATTATTCCTCCTCAGCCCCTCAAAAAGCAATCCCTGTGGTGCGGAAATGAGCGCCACAGGGATTGTAAGTCTATATTTGAGGATGGGTCAACAGGCTCTTAGAGCTTGTTGATGCGTCCGGCGAGGAGAATAGCATTGGTGCTTTGCTCTCTCACAAAGAAAATAAACGGCCTGTCAACCACAAATTTTGTTGCGGTGCTTTCGGGAGCAGAAAGTATCATTCCTCCGATAGTTGCACTGGCAATCGTTGTGCCTTTCTCATCCATGACGATTTTATTTGCCTGATTCAAAATGTCGATATACAATGGCGAATCATCGCTCATGCCCGAAAGGTCACAATCCTTGGAGAATAGGGCCTTTACACCAAGGTCTTCCATTACAGGGACAAGATCAAAAATGTTTTCCAAGGTGAATTTCGGCAGGGAAAGCTCAACCTCGTTTCTGCTATTGTACTGTGGCATGCCGTCTTGTTTGAGAGTAGCTGCCACATCCTCTGTGCTTACGCCTTGATTGGGCAGCACAATGTCGAAATTAAACGCGCCATTGCCATAGGGCAGAGAGATGGATGAATAGTTAGCCCCGCTACACTTTTCTACCATGATGGTGGCGTTCATCATGTTGGTTTTGGTCACGTTGCCATTGGCGTTGTGGAAATCCGTGCGCTTGGTTTTAGCCTCATTGAAAGGAACTTTCCAAATGGCTTTAAAGTACATACTGTTGATGAAGGCAAATAACAGAAAATCTTCATCTTTTACAATCTTTGTGATATGACCATTGGTTTTCTTAGCCACCCAGTTATTCACTGCGATAGGCGCAATGCAATCCGAGTTAAAATTAACCTCGGCATTGTATTCCGAAACCATCTTTTCTTTAAAGTCGGGCTTGAGGCTGCTCAATGTATGCCAAAAAGAGTTAGGCATATAAAGCTCGGCGGTGTTGTCAACCGACGGAAGATATGATAACAGGTTCTCGCTATAGTCATTTAGCGCAGCTATGTCATTGGCAAAGCCCAGAACTTCGGTCAGTTCCTTATGCGTATCTCCTGCGGTTGCATTTGCTATCATAGATAAGGCGATATTGGCGCTAAGCGGTGAGATCAGCACGTTGTCATCCTTTTTTTGCTGCAGTGTAGCATCAAAAAGTGAGATAGAGAAGTCGTTCGCTTGTTCAGACACTCTCGACTGAGAGGCCGGCAAGGATAGAGGTACGTATTCTTTAGGTTGGTTATTGTTCGGTTCATTGGAATCCGAACAGCCTGCTGCAGCAAAAACCACAGCACAAAGGAAAAGGTTTTTTAGTTTCATAGTCGGTTATTTATATTGTTATACGTATTGTATGGGTTATCGTTTAGAAAATCCGGTTAAGTAAAGAGTTTTATAGCGTTCACCCGGATTATTGTAAGTAGGTAGTCCCTCATATGAGGTCAGATAGTAACCATTAATATTGGGGCTAAATCCCCAGATCATATAAGAATAATCACATCCGGTTGTTTCATTGATTTGTGCCATATTTCCGCAAGAGGACATTTTATCTAACTCTATGAAAGTATAGATGTCATTCCGGATTCGTTCAAATGAGTGGCAAGTCCCACTCCCCAACCAAGCATGACCAGAAACAAGGTTTTTCCACCAACCTGCATATAAAACTATCGGAGTTGCATCGTAATTTTGTGGGTTTTTTGGTGCATATTTGTTATGATCTTCTGTGTCATTGTCATAAAAGTAGAAATATTTTCCTAAAACTCGTTTTATATCATAAAATTGAGCGGATGTATTTTTAATGGAAAATACAGAATTTAGATCTTGAGCAATAGTATATAGAAAATCTGATGTAGTGGTTGTTGGGGTGTGTAAGGGCATATTATCCCAATCAAAATTACTCGGATGTCTGAAGTATCTCATTATTTGTCCAACTGCTAATGCACAACAACCCACAGGATTGTCGTTAGGGAATGTACAGTTATATCCATTTTTTTGCTCCCAGGTGGTTTGTATTAATGTTGGAGTCTTTTCATCAATATATTCATGACGATACACGGCACAAGAAAGGTCAGAAAAATAATCAATGTAATTTGGATTCATCATTCCATCACACATCATCTTAATATCGTCAATTGTATATCCTTGTTCACCATAAGCGCCGGGAATTAATTGTCCGGATGCGAGATTTTCAAATGTTTCAACGGTGTATCCTTTTGAACGCCAAAATGCTATGGAATCTGACATAATTTGACGCAAGCTGTAATAGCTTTGTATGCTGTTATTTGAAAATTGACGTGTGGATATACCATTATCAGAGACTTTATTGCCTTTAGAAAGGCTTTTAGGAGAGATTCTCTCCCATTGGCTTTGGTATTCTTGGATTGAATCTGCAGGGTATAGTTTTTCTACATTTGAAATAGTTTCAAACATATTATGTTTCCATATTTCAAGTCCTTCAGGCTGCAATGCATTAGTATCAAACATTCCCGAATCAGAAAATGCTAAAATCGGTTTGAATTTACGAGTTGCACTTAATATTACCCATCCTCCTTTATTGTAGTTTATTACATACATGCAAAGAATGTTATTGGAATCGTACACGGGTGTGACAACATATTCGGATGCGCGTGAAGTTGATGGATCAAGATTGTTCTGAGTGACGAAATTATCGACATCAATTAAAGAGACGAAATTTGAGGTTGCTTCACAGGTGCTTTCCGCTAAGGGAGGAAGTTTGGATGTGTCATTAAGAAGATCTTCGGCAACGGGATCTTCCGTTGAACAGCTACACATAAAAGTAATAGCTAAGATTGAGGAGAGAAAAAGGATTTTTTTCATTTTTCAAATGGTTTTTAAGATGCTCGGCAAATATATGAATAATTTTTTAACTTTGCAAATATTTCATCAAAAAAACCGGAACTGCGATTTTTTTCTTAAAAATTGGTTAAATTACTGACTTAACCTTAGTTAAATATAGAGAGATCGGTGCTTGATAATCAATCCAAATAAAAATTCCTTGGTGAGATTTTTTTCCTTGAGCGAAAAATAGCTGGGATGAAAAATTATACGTATCTTTGCCCCCGGTAACTTATGCAAACGCGCGAAAAAGAGATATATAAGGTGACACTGATCGGCACGGCGGTTAATCTCCTGCTTATCGCTCTGAAATTCCTGGCCGGATTCGTGGGCCGGAGCTCGGCGATGGTGGCTGATGCAGTGCATTCTTTCTCAGATTTCGTAACTGATATTATAGTACTCGTTTTCGTACACATTTCCGGCAAACCCCTCGACAAGGGCCACGATTACGGCCACGGGAAGTTTGAAACTTTTGCCACTATGGTCATCGGTGTGATTCTCGCCGGAGCCGGTGTGGCGCTTCTTATAAATGGTGTAAGATTGTGTATCGACAGTCTCAAAGGCCATGACTTACCTCGCCCCGGGATGTTGGCCCTGGTCATCGCCGTGGTTTCGATTGTCGCTAAAGAATGGCTCTACCGCTTCACAGCCTCAAAAGGCAAAGCGCTGAATTCTAAAGCCTTGGAGGCTAACGGCTGGCACCATCGCAGCGATGCGATTTCCTCGGCCGGGACGCTTGTGGGCGTGGCCGGTGCAATGTTTTTGGGCGAGAAGTGGCGAATACTTGACCCCCTGGCGGCTGTGGTTGTGAGTTATTTCATCATCAAAGCCGGCTATGACATCCTTCGCCCGAGTGTAGCCGAATTGCTCGAGGCTTCCTTGCCGGATAAGGAGGAAAAGGAAATCACCGACACGGTGCTATCCGTGCCGGGCATCGAGGCCATGCACCGCTTGCGCACACGCCGCGTCGGCAACGTCGTGGCCATCGACTTCCACGCAAAGCTCCGTGGCGACATGTCGCTCAGAGAGGCTCATGACATAGTCACCGAGGCCGAGCATCGTATCAAAGCCCTTTTCGGCCCTTCCACCATTATCACAATCCACATGGAGCCCCTTGCCTGACCCTTTGCCTGACCCCTGTCAAGATTTGGCGGTTTGAGGGTTTATGCGTAACTTTGGGGGTGGAAATCTTTTTGACCCCCTTACCCTTATGCTCACCCCCAAAGAATATGCCGATATCATAAATCGCCAACTCTCTGAAATTCAGCTCCCGAGCTCCCTTCCCGGGCTCTACGACCCTATCCGATATGCCCTGGCTTCGGGTGGCAAACGCATCCGCCCGGTGCTCCTGCTCATGGCCTGTCAGGCCTTCGGAGGGGAGATTGACCAAGCCCTCTGGCCTGCGCTCGGAGTGGAAATCTTCCATAATTTCACCCTCCTCCACGACGATGTGATGGACCACGCCTCAGTGCGCCGCGGACGCCCCACGGTGTGCGCCAAATGGGACGTTAACACGGCCATCCTCTCGGGCGATGCCATGACCACTATGGCGTATAAATGCGTCAGCGGTTGCGAGCATCAGTTCCTCCCGGAGGTCATTGATCGCTTCTCGATGATGACGATGGCGGTCTACGAGGGGCAGCAGCTTGACACCGATATGCAGCACGCTCCCCGCGCATCCTTTGACCGGTATCTGCATATGGTCACATGCAAGACTTCGGCTCTCATCGCTTATCCCTGCGCTATCGGTACGCTCCTGGCCGGTGCGCCGGCTCCGGAGGTTGAGGCGATGTTCAACTACGGCATCTCCCTCGGCATCGCCTTCCAGATGATGGACGACTGGCTCGACGTCTACGGCGACCCGGCCACATTCGGCAAGGCCACAGGCGGCGATATCCTCGAGGGTAAGCGCACGTGGCTTCACATCATCGCCTCTGACCGCGGAGTCATGACAGAACGCCGTCCCGAGCAGACCGACGATGACCGCATCCGTGAGGTCATCGCCATCTACGATTCCCTCGATCTCCGCCAAGCGGGTCCGGGCCTTATCCGCCGATACACCGACGATGCCATCCAGGCCCTCGGTTCCACATCCCTGCCCCCGGCATCCCAAGCCGCTTTCATTGATTTTGCCAACAACCTCGTGCACCGCAATGCTTGACCTTTTCGACACCCACACTCACCTCTATCTCCCTGACTTTAACACCCCGGAGGGCGACACCCCCGACCATGCTGTCCGCCGCGCCATCGACGCCGGTGTGCGGCATATGATGATGCCTAACGTTGACCATACCTCCGCCGGCCCCCTCATGGACCTTGCATCCCGTTTTCCGGAAAACATCCTCACAGCCGCCGGTCTGCACCCCACTGAGGTTGATTCGTCCTGGCGCGACCGCCTGAGCGAGATTCTGGATTTGATGAGCGGCTATAAGGCTATCGGCGAGGCCGGCATTGACCTGCATTGGGACTCGTCTCACCTCTCGGAGCAAATGCAAGCCTTTGACTATCAGCTCTCCCTGGCGGAGAAGTTGGGCCTTGTCACGATTGTCCACACGCGCGACGCCCTTGAGCCCACCCTCGAAGTGCTCCGCTCTCACCCCGGGGCCCGGTGCATCATGCACAGCTTTACGGGATCACCGGCCGACGTCGACCGTCTGCGCTCAGCCGGCGACTACTTCTTCGGCATCAACGGCATCGTAACCTTCAAAAACGGACGCCTTGAGGCCACTGTTCAGGAAATCACCCCCTCCCGCCTCTTGCTCGAAACCGACTCCCCTTATCTTGCCCCTCACCCCCACCGCGGCACACGCAACGAAAGCTCCTATATCCCCCTGATAGCCGCCCGCTGCGCCGACATCCTTCAAATGCCCCTCCCCGAGCTCGCCGCTCTCACCACCGCCTCCGCCAAGCAGCTCTTCGCCTAATCCGCTTAGCTTACCTATCTCCCCAAGTTCCTTCCATAATTTGAGCCTAAACATATTTTATGCCACAGGCTCTATGCCCATTCGCGCCTTTATCGCTTCGAAATTATACACACACCCGAAACACTTGGCCTTTACAAAAAATATTTGAAACATAAAAATCACATTGTTTCATTTTATATAATTTTAACATGATATTTTGTGATTTACGAAAATTTTGCACGTATATTTGCAGCAGAGATTTCACATGCTTAAAAATCCGCCTTTCTCGTGCAAACTACACCAATATTTAACCATATATTTTTTAAATCATGAAAAAACTTTTAGTCTTCTTTGTGCTTTTGTCTTCATGGGCAATGGCGCAAGCGCAATGGAGCGTAGGTCTTGATGCCCGGCTGGCCCCGTGGGGCGA
>CAZNRK010000015.1:0-16140 GCA_964575435.1 uncultured Bacteroides sp. | reverse complement strand
TGGCGCAAGCGCAATGGAGCGTAGGTCTTGATGCCCGGCTGGCCCCGTGGGGCGAAATTCCTTATAAACGCAATTTGGGCACTGATATCTTAGTGAATTATAAGTTAAATCTTAAGTACTTATACGTCATGCCTTCTGTCGGCTTGTTTTATCAAAGTTTTTGCTATGACGATATTATTTGGGTTCCTTGTGCACCTCCTGGCTGTAAGGACAAAGGCTACAGAACAGGATTCGATATTACTGCTGTAATCGGTAAGGATTTCAAGGTGGGACCGGGTTCGTTGGGCTTATTCACCGGACCTCGCTATGGCTATGCTTTCGCCCAGCAAAAAGTAAGTCCCGAAGGGTTTGAGCCAAATAACCTTGACTGGAGAATAGGCGCAAGCTATTCAATGTGGAAAATAACAGCCAGCGCAAAAGTTGACATCGCATGCCTGAAATTCAGAAAAGGTTATGACGAGCATCAAGTTCCCGTCCTCGCCATAGGCTTGGCATATAATTTCTGAACTAATTGTAATTTCTGAAACCATTACTCACAATGAAAATTCGCGGCAAAGCACTCAGTTTTGCCGCGAATTTTTACTTAGAATAGCAGAGGCGGCGGCCAATCATTGGCCGCCGCCTTGCGTGATAGGGTTATGTGGGATGGTATTTATTTAATACCGAGTTTTGTCTTTACAGCGGGGGTGATGTCCTCAACGGAGACACCGGTGTAGAGGGCTGCACCTTGCTGGAAGATAAAGGTGTAGTTGCCTTCCTGGCCTACGGCCTTGACAGCTTCAGCAATTTTCTGCTCAATGGGAGCCATAAGCTGCTCCTGCTGGCGCTGGAGGTCTTGGGTGGCGGTGTTGCGGAATTGCTGGATCTTGTTGTCGAGCTCTTGCATCTCTTCCATGCGGCGCTGCTTGATTGATTCGGGGGTGGTGGCGTCTTGGCTGAGGGTTTGGAACTCGGTGACTTTCTTGTTCATCTCCTCGTTGAGCTTGGAGAATTCTTCTTCGTATTTCTTGGATGCTTCAGTAAACTGGGTCTGGGCTGCGGTGTATTCGGGCATGACCATGATGATGGACTGTACGTCAATCACACCGAATTTTTGAGCCAGTGCGGAGCAGGGCAGGGCGATAAGGATCGCGAGCAGAAGTTTTTTAATCATTTGGTGTATAGTTTTTAGTTTTGATTTATCTGTTAGAGCCGGGATCGGGCAAATGCCAAACCGAGGGCAAAGTTAGTGATTTTAATTTGAATATCCTAATTTTGCAAGCACCTCTTGCGAAACATCGATGCGCGGAGAGGCGAAGATAATGTCGGAGGCCGATGCGCGGTCAAAAATCGCCTGATATCCGCGCTCGTCGGCCACTTTTTTGATGGCGTTATAGACCTCATCTTGCACGGGCTTGAGCAGCGACTGGCGCTTTTTGTAGAGTTCGCCTTCCGGTCCGAAATATTTATAGCGAAGCTGTGTGGCCTCTTTCTCTTTGGCCACGATTTCCTCTTCGCGCTTTTTTGCTTGCTCGTCGGTGAGGAATACCTTGTCGGCCAGGAAGTTCTGATACATGGTCTGAGCCTGTGCTCCCACGGCTTCCACCTCTTTTTGCCAGCGCTGCGAGAGCTGATTGAGCTGCTCGTTGGCCATCTCGTAGGCGGGCACGTTTTTGAGGATGTACTCCATGTCGACCATAGCAAATTTCTGTGCCGAGGCCGCCAGCGCGCACCCCATGGCGATGATTATCAAGGAGAGTATTTTTTTCATGACAGTAGGTTTTTTGTTGTTTACATGTCTATTAGACAATTTCAGGGACAAAAGGTTTAGAATTCCTGTCCGAGGATGAAGTGGAAGTGGCTGCCGCCGCGCTCGCCGAAGACGCGGTCAAAGCCATAGGCCCAGTCGATACCCATCATACCCACCATCGGCAGGAAGATGCGCACACCGGCGCCGGCCGACCTCTTCATCTGGAAGGGGTTGAACTGCTTGACCGAGGTCCATGCATTGCCGCCCTCTACGAACGCCAGAGCATAGATTGTGGTCGAGGCCTGAAGCATAAGGGGGAAGTGGACCTCCAGACCCAGGCGCGTGTAGGCGTAGCCTTCACGGCCCCAGGGGGTGAGCTGACCGTTGTCGTAGCCGCGCAGGGCGATGGTTTCTGTTGCGTAGGTGTAGCCGCCCGACATGCCGTCGCCGCCTACGTAGAAGGTCTCGAAGGGCGATTTCAGGTATTTGTTATAGCTGCCTAAGAGGCCGAAGTCGGCGCGGGTCATGAGCACGGGCGTCCAGGTGCCGTGAGCATTAGCCAGAGGGGTGTAGGTGCGCGATTTGAAGCGGAGTTTCCAGTATTCGATCCAGCGGTACATCTCTTTCTTTGATTGCTCGGTGTTTTCCTGCGATAGCTTCTGCCAGTCTTTTTTGCCGAAAAGCGAGGCCGGGGGGGTGAACTGGAAGCTCAGAGAGAACGTTGAGCCGGAACGGGTGTAGAGAGGATTGTCAATTGAGTTGCGCGAGAGGGTGATGCCAAGCTCAAGGGCGTTGGAGGTGCCGTTGTTCATGTAGTAGAGGTATTCCCAGTTTTTCAGGTAGTACCATTTATATGCGAGTTCGGCTTGGAAGGTGAAGTAGTCGTCGGGCCATTTCAGACGCTTGCCGAAGCCCAGGCTCACACCCACCATCTGAAGCACCTTGTTGGGGTCGTATGAGTTTTCGTAGGTCGACTGGTAATAATCGTTCATGTAGCCGTTGCCGTAGCCATATCCATAATTGCCTCCCAGGCCGTAGAGGTAGGGGTTTGACCATGTGGAGTTGTAGTACGACGAGTTCACACCTGTCTGACGGCTATAGAAGGCCGACACGGAGAGCGAATTGGGGCGTTTGCCGCCAAACCACGGGTCGAGAAACGATACGGAGTAAGCCTGATAGTATCGGGCGTTGGTCTGCGCCGAGATCGTAAAGGTCTGACCCTCGCCCTGGGGGATAATGCCGCGATACGAGGAGGGGTGCAGGAGGTTCTTAATCGAGAAGTTGGTGAATTTCAGGGCCAGCTTGCCGATAATGCCGGTTTGTCCCCAACCCATCGAGAATTCTACTTGGTCGTTTGCCTTTGATTCCAGATTGAAGACGATGTCCACGGTGCCGTTCTCTTCATTGGGCTCGGGCTTGATGTCCATGTTTTCGGGGTTGAAGTGGCCGGTCTGGGCGATTTCGCGAGCCGAACGCATGAGGTCGGATTTCGAGAAGAGGTCGCCGGGGCGCACATATAGGTCTCGACGGATCACCTTCTCGTAGAGGCGGTCATTGCCGTTGATCACCACGTTGTTGATTCTTGCCTGCGGGCCCTCCATCATGCGCATTTCCAGAGAGATGGAGTCGCCGATGATTTCCTTTTCGATGGGCACAAGGTCATAGAAGAGGTAGCCCTGGTCCATGTAGAGGTTCGATACGGCGTCCTCGTCTTCGGTCAGGCGCTTGTTCATGAGTTTTTGGTTGTAGACATCGCCGGGGTGCATATCGAGCACGCGGTTAAGGATGTCGGTGTCGTATACGGTGTTGCCCACCCAGGAGATGTCGCGGATGTAATATTTGGGACCTTCTTCGAGGGTGATGTAGACGTCAACGGTCTTTTCATCGTAAGGCACCACGCTGTCGGCCAAGATTTTTGCGTCGCGATAGCCTTTTTCATTGTATTTTTCGAGGATGCGGTTCAGGTCGTCCTGGTAGTCGCTTTCCACGAATTTTTTCTGGCGGAAGAAATTGACGAGTTTGTTCTTCTCGTTGGTTTTCTTCATGGCGCGCTGCAGAGCGTTGTCTGAGAGCACTTCGTTGCCGTCGATGTAGATTTTGTGCACCTTTACTTTGTCGTGGCGGTCCACGTTGATGTCCACGATCACCTCATTGGGCTTTGAAAGGTCCTCATGGAGGCTGATTTTCACGTCGGCATTGCCAAAGCCCTTGTCTGAGTAGTATTTTTTGATGATGAGCTCGGCACGGTTCACGATGTTTTGGGTGATCTCGTTGCCTTTGAGCAGCTGCAGACGCTCTTGGATGTCTTCGCGCTCGTTTTTCTTCATGCCGCGATAATTCACCTCTGAGATTCGGGGCTGGGTGCGCACTTCGAGCTCGAGCCACGCCTTGTCGCCCACGGTTTTTGTCACCTTCACGCGTGCCTGCGAGAAAAGGCGCTGACGCATCAAGCGCTTCACGGCGTTGGTGATCTCCGCACCGGGGATTTCCACGCGTTCGCCCACCTTCAGGCCGGTGTAGCCGATTACGATGAAGTCGTCGTAGTTCGGTGCTCCGGTCACCTCTATGCCGGCAATCTCATAAGAGCGAGGCATGGAGTTGAAGATTACCGTTGGGTTGTAGATCGTATCGTTAGGAGCCTGCACGGCGGCATGGGTCTCTGAGGGCATGATGCAGCAAAGCGCAAAAAGCATAGCGCTCAGGAGCCATGTGCGGCCGGCGGGTGCAGGGGTGCTGAGGGTGGGGGTGAAATAGGCTGTTGACAGTTTCATCGGGAGATTATTTCAGTTGTTCGCTTGTGAGGCCGAAACGGCGCTCGCGGCCTGAGAAGGTTGTGATGGCCTGCATGAAGTCTTCTTTTGAGAAATCGGGCCAATATGTTGGGGTAACGTAAATTTCGGAATATGCGATCTGCCAGAGCAGGAAGTTGCTCACACGCATGTCGCCGCCGGTGCGGATGAGCAGGTCGGGGTCGGGATAGGCGGCGGTGGCCAGATGCGAGGCGATGACCTCGTCGGTGACCTCCTCGGGCGCTATTTTCCCCTCGGCTGCCTCTTGGGCTATCATGCGGGCTGCCCGGGTGATTTCCCAACGCGAGGAATAGCTCAGAGCCAGCACAAGGGTCAGACCTGTGCCGGCCGATGTGTCGGCGATGCATTTGAGCAGCCGCTCGCGTGCATGAGGGTATAGGCTCTCCATGTCGCCGATCACTTCAAGGCGCACGTTGTTCTTTATCAGGTCCTTGGTCTCGTGCTCGATGGCGGTGACGATGAGGTCCATCAGAGCGCTAACTTCTGCCTTGGGGCGATTCCAGTTCTCTGTTGAGAAAGTGTAGAGAGTGAGGTATTTTACTCCGGCCTCTGAGGCGGCCTCTGTGATGCGGCGCACAGTCTTTACCCCCTCGACATGCCCGGCCGAGCGGTCATAGCCGCGTGCCTTGGCCCATCGCCCGTTGCCGTCCATGATGATGGCCACGTGGGTGGGGATGCTGATATGTGAAGATTGGTCGGAGGTCATTTTTTGCAGGAGTAAGCAGGGGATTAATCGACGTAGTGGCATGTGGTGCACCGCTCGCCAAATTCGTAGGCAAAGCCAATGGTGAGCCGAGAGTACCAGTCGGTGTTCTTTACGAAATCGGTCTTGATGTGGTTCAGGTCGGTCAGATGCTTGCCATCGACCTTGTCGCCGAAGACTTTTGTCATGGTGAATTCGGCCGAGAGATTCATGCGCTGTGTGATCTTGAATTTCACACCCAATCCGATGGGAATGTTGGGGGCAAAGGCCGAAGAGCCGTCGGCCACGGCCACGCAGCCGCCTACACCGAGGGTGACGTATGGCGAGATGCGCTTCAGAGCCTTGTAGGTCTCGCCGATGCCGTAGGGCAGGAAATTAAATTCGGCACGCACACCAAGGTCCACGACCATCGACGAGAATTTGTAGTTTTCGCCGTCGGGCAGCACATCGTCCATGTCGGCGGTGTTGCCCTTGAGCGACAGCACCCCGAGCACGGCCCGAAAGCTCCAGCGGTAATCGTTGATGTAGCGCGACGCGAGCTCGGCGGTAAAGCCGGGCGAGTGGAGCAGCGAAGAGCGGTTGGCATCGCCCAGATAGCCCGTCATGCCCAGCCCCATGCCAAAATCAAATTTGTATGGGTTTTTCTGCGCGGTGGCAGAGGCCACAGCGGCAAGCATTGCGATGATTATGAGGCTCAGGCGTTTCACTCCTTGGGGGGATTATTGCACGGGTTTGAATGTATAGCGCGAGATCACACCGCGCCAGATGGTGGGATTGGTTGTGCCGGCTGCATCGATGCCTCCGAAGAGATAAATGCCGGGACACTCCCACTCGGTGATGGGCCGGGTGGCGCGCGATGTCGGAGCCTCGGTGATGAATGAGGTGAAGGGATAGAGCGAACGCACTCCAAGCTCTGACCACAACCCGGAGCGCGCGTGCATGGTCACGGAATAGATAAACGACGGCTGGCAGTACAGCGCGGGCAATTCCTTCGGCAGGGCCATCAGTTCCGGAGCTGCAGTCCAGTTCATGCCCCAGTCTTTAGATATATATACGGTGCGCGAGATGGTGCCATCGGCCTTTTTGCCTCCAAATGCCACCAGGGCCGGGTACTGCACGGGGCTCCACGTGGTCGAGGGCACTTCAAAGAGGTCGTAGGCCACAAGGACGGGGCTCTCCAGTCCGTAGGGGAGATTCGTGACCATCGACAGGCGCACGGCGTTGGTGCCGTCAAAGCCCCAGGCCTCGCGCGAGAGCCCGCCGTCGGCTCCTACGCCGCCAAGTACCACAATCTGCTCTGAGAGAGCCATTTGGGAAGTGTACGCGGCCGGCAGTGAGGTGCCTTTTACCGGGAATCCCTGAGGCATCGAGCATGCCCGGCCTGAGGGGTAAAGCAGGAGGGTGGCTCCGTCGGTGCCGAGGATTTGGTCAGTGTAGGCGCCGTAGAGATATGTCATTTCCTTGCCCGTGTCGGTCCAGGAGGTGCCGTCGGTCGAGGTGTATAGGTGATTGTCGGTCGAGAGGATGTAGAGGGCGTCACCCGTGGCGCGCAGCGAGGTCACATCGGGGGTGAAGGGCAGCGCCACTTCGGTTGTCTGCCAGTCAGCGGAGTTGGGGTCAGCGGTGGTGGCAATGCAATATTTGCCTTCGGCTGAGGAGGTAAGGCAATAGAACGCATCGCCCTTGCGTGCTGTGTACTGAGCCTTTACAGAAGTAAACGTCGAGGGCAGCGTGATGCTCTCCAGACGTTCCCACGCCAGAGTGTCAGGCTTGACCTGATGCACGTTCACCTTCACTTCATAGTCCCGGCTCACTGTTCCGCCCTCCGAAATGATGGTGACGGTCACAGGGCCGTTTGAGAAGTCGATCGAGTCGGTCGACGAGGTCTTGTAGTCCACAATCGAGTCGGTCTCTCCGGGGCGCGGAAATTTGATGGTGATGCCGGAGGCGTCGTTGGTGGAGATCAGGGTCACAAGCCGCGAGGTGGGCGTGCCGTATGGCAGCGAGTCGGCGTTGAAGATTTTGGCGTTGAGCAGGTCGATGGAAAAAAAGACGTTGCTCAATGAGTCAAGCACCTCGCTGTCATCCAGAAGCGAGAAGGATGTGATGGCCACGTCCGACGAGGCAACATATTCATATTCTTCCTCTTGCGTTGAGCTGTTGCACGCAGCAAAGGCCAGCGTGCAGGCGGTAAAGAGGGGGATTAGACGTTTAAGCATTCTGATGTATTCTTTTTCAAAATGCAAATTTAGAGAATCGCAGCCAAACGGCAAAACGTAAGGCCGTATTTCCTGCGTTTTTATAGGTTTTTAACGCAAAAGATTCTTCTATCCCTGCAATTCAGCGGGGAGCGCGCTCAGGATGCTTTGCCGCGTTTCCTCCATCAGCCTGGCCTCTTCGTGGCCGTTGGGCCCGGGCATCACAGGGGGGTGGATGGTCAATGTAATAGTACCCGGACGCGGAATCATCGTGGTGCGTGGCATCACGCGGAAGGCGCCGTCGATGGTGATGGGCACAACCGGCAGGTTAAACTCCATGGCCAGCGTGTAGGCCCCGCGTTTGAAGCGCCCCGTCTTGCCCGTGAAGGTGCGTGCACCCTCGGGAAAGACCACTACCGACATCCCCTTGGAGAGCTGTTTCTCAGCGTCTTTCATCGTGGCGCGAATGGCCGAAGGGGAGGAGTTGTCAACGTAAATCTGCCCTGACACCCGGCAACTGTATCCCACCAGTGGTATCTTTTCAAGCGATTTCTTCATCATCCAGCGGAAATTGTGGCCAAGGTATCCATAGATGCTGAAGATGTCGTATGCCCCCTGGTGGTTAGCCACAAAGACGTAGGAGGTGTCTTTTTTGATGTGTTCCCGACCGCGCACACGCACCTTCACGAAGGTGAGCACACAGAAGCATCGTGCCCAAAGACGCGGGATGTAATATCCCCACGTGCGTCCCCATCCCAGGGCGCTCCCGAGGATAGTGAGGAGCGCTGTGAGGGTCGTTACCACCAAAAGAATCGGCGCAGCTATCAGGCAGAGGTATATGTAATAAAAAATCATAATATAATGTAAATTTTTATCTTAATCAGTCGCCTTTTGTGGCGAAGTATTTATACGTGATAATCTGTTAATATCGTCTCGTATAGTAGGGTCGCCACTTGTGGCGACCGCCACGTAATTCAAATTAAATAATCTGTAAAATCCGTATAATCCGTAGTTTTTTTGGTCCGTGTTTTATTTAATCAGTCTCAAGAAAGTGCCAATTTATAGTAGGGTCGCCACTTGTGGCGACCGCCACGTCATTCAAACTGAAAAATCCGTTAATTCCGTATAATCCGTAGTTTTTTGTCCGTGTCTTACTCGATCATTTTCAGAAATTCGTCTTCGTTGATGATGGGGATGCCCAGTGCGTTGGCTTTTTCGAGTTTGGCCGGACCCATGTTCTCCCCGGCCAGCACATAATCGGTCTTTTTGGATATAGACCCCACGTTCTTTCCCCCATTTGTTTCAATCAAATGTTTGTATTCATCACGCGAATGTTTGGCAAACACGCCTGAAATCACAAATGTCTTGCCTTGGAGCTTGTCGGTGCGCACTGCGTTGGGGTCTTCCTTTATGGCAAGTTGCACTCCGGATCTTCGCAGGCGTTCGATGATTTCGCGGTTGGGCACGGCTTCAAGATATTCCTTTATATTCTGGGCAATGATCGCACCAACGTCTTCAATAGCAGTGAGTTCGGCCTCGGTCATCTCCATCAGCCTGTCTATCGAGCCGGCGCTGCGGGCTATCTTCTTGGCCGTGGTCTCGCCCACCATCGGAATCGAGAGGGCGTAGAGCACACGCTCAAACGGCACCTCCTTCGAGGCCTCGATGCCGGCAATCAGACGCTCGGCACTCTTGCGCCCGAAGCCCTCGAGCCCTTCGATGTCCTCGATGCGGAGGTCATAGAGGTCGGCAATGTTTTTGACTAACCCGGTGGCAAAGAGGATTTTTGCGATTTCCTCTCCGATGCCGTCGATATTCATCATGCGGCGACCCACGAAATGCTCCACCCGCCCCGTGATTTGCGGCACGCAGCCGTACTTGTTCGGACAGTACCACGCCGCCTCGCCTTCGTTGCGCATCAGGGCCGTGCCGCAAGAGGGGCAGTGGGTCACGAATCTTACGGGTTGGGCTTCGGGGCGTCTGCCGGCGAGGTCTACTCCGGTGATTTTGGGTATGATTTCGCCGCCTTTCTCCACGTAGAGCATGTCGTGCTCGTGGATGTCAAGCTGGCGCATGATGTCTTCATTATGCAGCGACGCACGCTTTACGACCGTGCCGCTCAGCAGCACAGGCTCCAGGTTGGCCACAGGGGTGATCACACCCGTCCTTCCCACGTCAAACGATACAAATCTCAATTCCGTGCATGCCCTTTCGGCCTGAAATTTATAGGCGATGGCCCAGCGGGGCGACTTGGCCGTGAAGCCCAGATTCAGCTGCTGGCGCAGGGAGTTGACCTTGAATACGAGCCCGTCGGTGGCCACGGGCAGTTCCTTGCGTGCCGTGTCCCAATAGCGGATGTAGGCGTCCACTTCTTCCATGTTGTGAAGCAGAGTCATGGCCGGCGACACTTTAAATCCCCACTCCCGGGCTTTGAGCATATTGTCATAGTGGTTGTCGCAGGGGAGATTGTCGCCCAAAAGATAGTAGAACCGGGCATCCAGACCGCGACGGGCCACTTCGGCTGAATTTTGCAGCTTCAGGGTGCCGGAGGCGGCGTTGCGCGGGTTGGCGAATAGGGGCTCTTCGTTATAGGCGCGCTCTTCGTTCAGGCGGTCAAATTCTTTCCACGGAAGAAGAATTTCGCCGCGAATCTCAAAGAAGTCGGGGTAGCCTGAGCCGCGGAGCACAAGGGGTATGCTCTTGATAGTCATTACGTTGTCGGTAACCACATCCCCCTTTTCGCCATCGCCGCGGGTCACGGCTCTCACCAGCCTCCCGTGCTCGTAGATCAGCGAGATGCTCGTGCCGTCAAATTTCATTTCGCCCACGAGGGTCGACTCTTGCCCGGCCAGGGCGTTTTCTGTGCGCTCAACCCATTGGTCCACCTCTTCAACTGAGTATGTATTTGACAATGAGAGCATTGGAAATATGTGCACATGCTGCGTAAAGCCTTTAGTGAGGTCCGAACCCACGCGATGTGTGGGCGAGAGCGGATCGTCATATTCGGGATGCTCTTTTTCAAGCCGTTCAAGCTCCTTGAGCATCTTATCAAACTCAAAATCAGAGATTTCCGGAGCGTTGAGCACGTAATAGTTATGGTTGTGGCGGTTAATCAGGTCGCGCAGCTCTGCTATTTGCTTTTCAATGGAATTCATATCTGTGCACGTGGGCTAAGGGTCAGAGTGTAAGGGTGTTAAAAAAGATTATATGATCAACGCAGGCCTCGCTCGGCTTGCACCACTCGGTTGGCTATTCTCCGGGAGTCGGCTCTCAGCAGGCGCAGGCTCTTTTCGAGGTTAAGAATGTCGGAATCCACCATGTGGTTGCCTTTGCCATATGCTGCACGCAGAGCGCGAAGCTGGGCTTGTGTCTGGCGGATTTTCTCTTGAGTGTCAAGCCATTGCGTCATGGCCTGACGCGCTTTAGCGTTGGAGAGTTGGGAGGGGGTTCTCACCACGCGCCCGTCTCCGAGCGATAAAGCATGGGTTGAGCCCCCGGATGCTGCCGTAGCGCCTTCGGTGGCTGTCTGCGCTGCAGCTTTTGCGTTATCTATCAGTGCCTTATAGTCCTTTCCGGATGTCTGCGTGGCGGCGATTGAGGAAAGGCGAGCCCTGTCGGCGATGTCGGGGTCTTCGGGGTCATAGTTGGTGCGGGTGTCAGAGGGGATGAAGGTGTAGATGGTCACCTTTCCGGGTTCGCAGTCTCGATCGGTGGCCCACCAGCCGAGCCCGGAGGTTTCGTCAATGGCGAGCATGTAGTCGTTGGCAGGGGAGTTGTACGGCATGCCCAAGTTTTGGGGCTGCATCAGTGTGCCGTCGTCGTTGCGGCGTGTCATGAAGATGTCGTAGCCGCCGAGCGAATTCTCGCCGTTATTGGCAAAATAGAGCGTTACGCCGTCGGGCATGAGGAAGGGAAAGTCGGCATCTCCGCCCTCACCGGGGTCGCCACCCATCTCAGTGGGGCTCTCCATGGTGCCGTCGTCAAGGATTCCTGCGCTCACCAGGGCAAAATTACCGGTGGAGTCGGGAATGGACCATATCACCTCGCGTCCGCTCTGGGGACGGTAGACCACTCGCGCTCCGGAGCGTGAATATTGCGGAGGGAGCGCCGAGGCTGAGAGCAGTCGGCCGGCTGCGGGCGAGAGCGGGTAGTGGGCGAAGAAATCTGCTGAATCCACTGTAATTGAGTCAATTACCTCGATTTTCTCTACCCTTTCGAGCATGTTTTTAAGCATGACCATTCGGCTCGACATCTCGCTATATGTCTCAGGCATAGGCTTTTTGCTCTTGCGCAGGAGAGAGGCCCACGTCTCGAGGTGCTCTTCGGCATCGTCGGTGCGATATTCGTCAAGCGCTATATCGGCCAACAGGCGCGAAGCCTCGGCCACACCTCTGTCCTCGGCTTTTGTCAGTGCGGAGATGGCCTGGTCGTCTTGCCCGGTGGCCAGCAAGGAAAGGCCGAGGTAATAGTTGGCTGTGCCGTCTTTGGGCGTACGTTTCAAGATGGCCTGAAGCTGCGAAATGGCACTTTCGTAGTTCCCGGCATTGTAGGCGGCTTTGGCCTCATCGATTGGCTTTGCTGCCAACGCGCTCAGAGCCAAAGAGATAAATATTGCGAGTAGGGGAAATTTGAGTTTCATATTCTTATAACAATCTTCAAGCCGATTGCACAGGCAAAAGTACGATTTTTTTTTGACTTCTCAAAGCCCTCGGTCTCAAATCCCCGCATATCTCACCAAATCCATGAATTTTCACTTTTCGGTCCGGATAAAAAAAGGAGAAAGACCTTGTGATCTTTCTCCACAATATTTTAGACCGGCTGATCTTTTTCCAATATATTAAAAACCGGCTGTTCTTTCTCCTATAAGTAAATGTGTACCGGGAGATTATTCAGCTGTCTCGACGCCGGCGAGCTCGGGGTCGATCATGATGCGGCCGCAGTATTCACACACTATGATCTTCTTGTGCATCTTGATCTCCATTTGCTTTTGGGGCGGAATGCGATTGAAGCAACCACCGCAGGCGTTGCGCTGCACGTAGACCACGCCCAGACCGTTGCGCGCATTCTTGCGGATGCGCTTGAAAGCCTTCAGTGTGCGGTCGTCTTCGGGGAAGGTGGCCTCGATTTTCTTAGCCTCTTCGCGCAGCCCTTCTTCTTCCTTGCGGGTTTCGCTCACGATTTCGTCCAGCTCGGCCTCTTTGTCGGCCAGGATGTGCTGGGTGTCGGAGAGCTGAGTCTTGGTGGCCTCGATTTCAGCAGTTTTTGTTTCGATTTGGCGCTGATATTCAAGGATATGCTTTTCGCAGAGTTCGATTTCAAGTGATTGAAATTCGATTTCCTTTGAGAGGAGGTCAAACTCGCGATTATTTTTCACATTGTCGAGCTGCTCTTTGTAGCGACCGATTTTTTGCTGACATTCGCTGATTTTCTCTTTCTCGGCAGCGAGGGCTTTGCGGTCGTGCTCGATGTCGGCGGTATAGTTGGCGATGCGCACGTTAAGGCCCTCGATGTGGTCTTTGAGGTCGTTCACTTCCAGAGGAAGCTCGCCGCGCACGGTCTTGATGCGGTCGATGTGTGAGAGGATTGTCTGCAGGCGATAGAGCGAACGCAGGCGATCTTCTACTGACGCTACTTGTTCTGTTTTCTTTTCGTTAGCCATATGGTAGTGAAAATGTACGGTTTTCTGATTGATTTTCAGCAAATTATCATCGGCGATGATTCTTTTTGCGAAATTGCAACTGCAAAGTTAGGAAATTTTTCCGAGATTACACGCAAAATTACATTTTTTATTGGTGCTTCTGTCTGATAATGACCGGCATCGATGAGCAGAAGGCTCCCGGCGTAAGCCTCGAAGTCGTGGTAGCGGATATCGGCCGTGACATAGGCCTGAGCCCCGCAGGCGATGGCGTTGGGGATGAATTCGCCCCCGGCACCGCCACACACGGCCACGCGCCTGATCGTCACGTCGGAGTTTTCAATGTATGGCGTGCATCTCACAGCCTCTATTCCCAAGGCCTCCTTCACCCTCCGGGCAAAAGCCTCGGGGGTGAGGCCTTCGGCCAGGGTGCCGTAGACGCCCAATCCGGTGTGGCTCAGGGTGTTGAGCATGGGGGTGAAGGTGTAGGCGGGTTCTTCGTAAGGGTGCACTTCGCGCAGGGCCCGCTCCACCTGTGTCATCTTCTCTGTCGGGAGCACCACGCTGATGGCTGTCTCATCCACCTCTGCATCCTCCCCGGGAGTGCCGATATAGGGGTTGGCGCCATCCAGGGGGCGGAACGTGCCTTTGCCTCGCAGCGAGAATGAGCAGCAGTCGTAATTGCCCACCTCGCCGGCTCCGGCATCAAATAGCGCATCGCGCACCGAGATGGCATGGTCTGCGGGCACGATCACCTGCAGATGCACCAGCCTGTCCTTCACCGGAGCGAGCACCCGCTGAGGCTCCACACCGAGCAGGCGCGCCAGCTCGTAGCTCACCCCGCCGGGGGTGGAATCGATGGCGGTATGGGTGGAATATATGGTGATACCGGCTCGGATGGCCTTCACGGCCGCCACCTGGTTCGGGGCGCTCCCTGTGAGCCTTTTCACACCCTTGAAGAAGAGGGGATGATGCGAGATTATGAGGTTGAAGCCGCGCTCGATGGCCTCGTCGACCACCGCGGGTGTCGGGTCAAGGCATATCAGGACCCCGGTGCAGTCGTTGCCCACCGTGCCGAGCTGCAGCCCGGTGTTGTCCCAGCTTTCTTGCAGGGACGGGGGCGCGAATTGCTCCAGAGCGTGGAGGATAGAGGAGATGGTCATCGTTATTTCTCTTTCTCAACCACAGCGAGCGAGAGCTCGTCGAGTTGCTTTTGGTCGAGGGCAGCGGGAGCGTCGAGCATGACGTCGCGGCCGGCGTTGTTTTTCGGGAAGGCGATGCAGTCGCGTATCGAGTCAAGGCCTGCAAAGAGCGATACCCAACGGTCCAGGCCATAAGCCAGCCCTCCGTGAGGCGGTGCGCCGTATTTGAAGGCGTTCATCAGGAAGCCGAATTGCTCCTGAGCCTTTTCGTGGGTGAAACCGAGGATTTCAAACATCTTGGCCTGCAGCTCGCTGTCGTGGATGCGGATTGAGCCGCCGCCGACCTCTACGCCGTTGATCACCATGTCGTAGGCATCGGCGCGCACAGCTGCGGGGTCGGTGTCGAGCATGGGGATGTCTTCGTTCTTGGGGTGGGTGAAGGGGTGGTGCATGGCCATCAGGCGCTGCTCCTCGTCGCTCCATTCAAACATGGGGAAATCCACCACCCACAAGCAGGCGAATTTGTTCTTGTCGCGCAGCCCCAGGCGGCGTCCCATCTCCAGGCGCAGCTCGCAGAGCTGTTTGCGTGTGCGCATGGCGTCGTCGCCGCTGAGGATGAGGATCAGGTCGCCGGGCTCGGCATCCATCGCCTTTTTGAGCTCTTGCAGAGCCTCCTGGGAGTAGAATTTATCAACCGAAGATTTCACGCTTCCGTCTTCGCCCACACGAGCGTAGACCAGACCTTTGGCGCCGATTTGCGAGCGTTTCACAAACTCGGTGAGCTCGTCGAGCTGCTTGCGTGTGTAGTGGGCCGCGCCTTTGGCGTTGATGCCGCCGATGTAGGCTGCATTGTCAAATACGCTGAATCCGTGGCCCTTCATCACATCCATAAGCTCTACGAATGTCATACCGAAGCGCATGTCAGGCTTGTCAGAGCCGTAAAGTTTCATGGCGTCGGCCCATGTCATGCGCAGGAAGGGCTCGGTGATTTCTATGCCCCTGATTTCCTTGAAGAGGTGCTTGGCCATGCCCTCAAAGAGGTTGAGGATGTCGTCTTGCTCTACGTAGCTCATCTCGCAGTCGATCTGGGTGAACTCAGGCTGGCGGTCGGCACGCAGATCCTCGTCGCGGAAGCATTTCACTATCTGGAAATAACGGTCGATGCCGGCCACCATCAGCAACTGCTTCAGAGTCTGAGGACTTTGGGGCAGGGCATAGAAGCATCCGGGATTCATGCGCGAGGGCACCACGAAGTCGCGTGCGCCTTCGGGGGTCGAGCCCACAAGCATCGGTGTCTCAATTTCCAGGAAGCCGTGGCCGTCGAGGTAGCGGCGCACCTCAAGGGCCATCTTGTGGCGCAGCTCCAGATTCTTGCGCACTGCGCCGCGGCGCAGATCGAGATATCGGTATTTCATGCGCAGCTCGTCGCCGCCGTCGGTGTCGTCTTCAATGGTGAAGGGGGGCACCTCCGAGGGGTTGAGCACGCGCAGCTCATCGGCTATGATCTCGATCTCGCCGGTGGGCATGTTGGGATTTTTTGACGAGCGCTCTTGCACTTTGCCCTTGACCTGCACCACGTATTCCCTGCCCAGGCGGTTGGCAGCCTCAGTGAGCGAGGGGTTTGTATTGTTGTCAAAGACTACCTGGGTGATGCCGTAGCGGTCGCGAAGATCAAGGAAAGTCATACCGCCCATTTTGCGAGTGCGTTGCACCCATCCTGCCAGAGTCACGGCCTCTCCGGCGTTACCGATGCGGAGCTCTCCGCATGTGTTGGTTCTGTACATATCGTTAGGTGAGATTTTATTTTCAAATTGACCTACAAAGGTACAAAAATTTTTGCAAATGAGCGAAATGTTTTGAATTTTATGCTACTTAATCGCTTCCTGAAGCATTTCCGGGGATATGTTGCCTTTAATCAGGACA
>CAZNRK010000014.1:19234-39792 GCA_964575435.1 uncultured Bacteroides sp. | reverse complement strand
ACGCGCACCGGGAAGGTCACTTGCTTCATGTCATAGCCTTCGTAATAGTGGAAGCGGCCTTGCATGGCGATTACGCGCTTGCCGGCGAGAGTGCCGAAGATGAGATTGCCGCTGTGGCCCTCGACTGTGGAGACGGGGAAGTTGGGAATTTCGGTATAGGGGATGTACTGTTTGTCTTCGATGTGGTCGACCAAAGCACCGAGGCCGGTGCCGAGGATGATGGCCGTGGTGGGCATGTCGCTCACTTTAGAGCGGATATATTCGGCCGTTTGGTTGATTTTCTCTAACATGGCAAATTTGAGGTTATAGGTTTATGATTTTGTTGCTGGTTATTTGATTTTTGACTTGATAGCTTTCAGCAGGGCATCGCGGAAGTCAGAATGGGTTTC
Organism: uncultured Bacteroides sp.; assembly: GCA_964575435.1. GTDB lineage: Bacteria > Bacteroidota > Bacteroidia > Bacteroidales > Muribaculaceae > CAG-873. The sequence goes on along the minus strand of CAZNRK010000014.1, from coordinate 39,403 downwards.
GCGCATCATGCCCACTGAGATGGGCAAATAGTAGACGTAGGGCTTGAGCTCGTGGGGGAAGTAAGGATTGTTGGCCAGGCGCACAGCGTCTTTCTCGGTTGTAATTATATAATTATTAGTGCCGGTCAGGCTCTGGAACCTGGTGCGGATCAGGTCCATGTCCTTCCGGGTGAAATTGTGATGGTCGGGGAAGATGTTGACCTTGACTTTGGGCTTGAGGCGCTTGATGTGCTTGACGAAGGGGCGAGGATTGCCGATGCCGGCGATGGTGAGGATCATGTCGTCGGAAGTGAGCCACTCCAACGACGGAGCCACGGGGGATGCACAGTCGGGGAACACGGGTTTAAGCGTGCCGTAGAGCATCTTTGTGAAGAAAAGCTTCTGGTAAGGGCTAAGGTCAAGATTTGCCGAGAAGATGGTGAAATCCAGCGCTTTGGTCTTTTCGTTGCATTTGCTCACGATCACGATGTCGGCTCGATGCAGGGCGTCTTTGCTCTCACGCAGGTTGCCGTAAGGGAGGAGGTCGTCTTCAAAGACCGGGCGGTTATATTCGGTGAGAACTACTGAAACTGCAGGTTTTACATATCGGTGCTGGAAAGCATCGTCAAGCACAATCAGGTTGATTTTCGGATCGATGCGCAACAGTTCCTGAATCCCTTTCACTCTGTCTTCACAAACTGCCACAATGACGTTGCCGTCAAATTTGTGGTAGATCTGGTAAGGCTCATCGCCAATGTCTGAGGGCGAAGAGCGGCGACCGGCCATTACGAAACCTTTGGTGTAGCGGTTGTAGCCGCGGCTTAGCACCGCGATGTGGAAATCGTGTCGAAGGAGGTCAACGATGTATTCTACGTGTGGAGTCTTACCTGTGCCACCTGCAGCAATGTTGCCGACCACGATGACCGGTACGTCGAATTCTTGCTGTCGGAGGATGCCCCAGTCAAACATTTTGTTGCGCAGATACACCACGCCACCGTAAATTTTCGACAGCGGAAGCATAATAAGACGCTGAACCCAAATATTGCGTGCCATGGGGCCTGTGAGAGATTATTTCAAGACTATTGTTTCCATTCTCGCTTGCAGTGGCGACCACGATTTCATGGAGCGCACGGCGCGAATGTATTGGATGGCTTCATCGGCGGGCAGGCCGTTGATGTCAATGTCGGCGTGCATTGAGCTCATCTCCATCAGGGTGGCCCAAATGTCGTCTTCGATCTTGGGATAAGCCACGTATTGGTTCTCTTTCAAGTCTAATTTCTTAGTCATTGCCTCTACCACGGATTTCAGAGGAGCAATCTTATCGACCAGACCGATGTTGAGAGCCGTCATGCCGTCCCAGACTCTACCGCCTCCGATGGCTTTGACGGAATCCTGAGAGATATTCCTGCCCTCAGCCACACGAGAGGTAAAGAGGTCGTAGCCTCGCTCAACATAGCTTTGCATAGTGGAAGCCTGGAAGGCATCTGCAGGGAAAATGAGGCTTGGGAAGAAGGCGTTGGCTGAAGTGGAAACAGTGTCGACTTTCACGCCGATTTTCTCTGTGACCAGCTCCTGAGTGCATGGAAACATGCCGAAGATGCCAATCGAGCCGGTCAGAGTGGCCTTGTCAGCAAAAATCGAGTCGGCACCGCAGCTGATGTAATAGCCGCCCGATGCAGCATAATCGCCCATCGACACGTAGAAGGGTTTGCCCGTGGCTTTGAATTCCTCGAGAGCCTTCCATATCTGCTCGGATGCAAAGGCGCTGCCCCCTCCGGAATTAACGCGGAGCACCAGGCCTTTCACGTTTTTGTTGCGAGCCAGTTTCAGAATCTCGGGCACCATTTTGTCGCCCACGATGCCGCCATCGCCGCTGTCAACGATATCGCCCACGGCATACAGCACTGCCACGTGGTCTTTTTCGCCCGTTGCAGAAGTAATGTCAGCAGCCATGAGATATTTTGAGGGAGAAATAAACGGGAGCTCGTCGTCCTCTTTGAGAGAGAGTTTAGAGCGCATCATGTCTTCCACCTCAAACCGATATTTAAGTGCGGTCACTACTTTTTGCGCCACAAATTTTTCGGCGGGCATGAAAAGGGCCACGCTATCGGAGAGCTCGCGGATGGTGGTGGCGGAAAGGCAGTCGTTGGCCATCGTTTCCACCATGCTTCCCCAGATTTGATTGAGGAACACTTGGGTCTGCAGGCGTGAGGGCTCGCTCATCTTGGTGAGCATGAAGGGCTCAACGGCGCTTTTGAAGGCTCCGACTTTATAGATCTGCATGTCGATGCCGAGTTTTTTCAGAAGGTCGGTGTAAAACATTACCATGGTCGAGAGGCCGTGGATGTTAACGCCTCCGCCGGGATTGAGATATATCTCATCGGCTTGAGATGCAAGGAAATAGTCGCCTTGATCGTAATTGTCAGCGTAAGCAATCACGGGCTTTCCGGAAGCGCGGAATGATTTGATGGCCTCAATGATTTCTTCGCGCGAGGCAATGCCGGCAGATGCTCCACGGCAATCCAGATAGAGCATCTTCACCTGCTTGTCAGAAGCGGCAGCGTAGATGGCGGCGAGAATGTCTTCAAGGGTTTCAGGCGTTGAGGTCTGGCCGGAGAGGATGATATCCTGGAAATTATTGGCCTCGGCGCGTTCGGGTATTTCACCGGAAAGGTTGAGGTGCAGGATTTTTGCTTCAGTGAGAGATTTTGTGTCGGCGCTTTTGCCGATAAGGATGGCAATGGTGACGATCGACCCGATAACGAGCACGAAAAGGCTGATCCAAATGGCGGCTAATGAGCCGAGCATAGTGATAAAAAACTTCTTTATCATGAAATCTGAGGCTTTTAATTTCCGAAACAGGATAAATATCTAATATTCGGCAAATTTACAAACTTTTATCCAAACATCAAAAATATTCGAGATAATTTGTTTGCTTAAAAAGCCGTAAAGAAGATGCCTCAGACCCGCACGGGGGCAAGAGCTTTCTAATCTTCCTCTTCTTCAGGTTGCGGACCTTTGGGCAGGGTGAAGTGGAGGATGATGAAGCCGAGCACACCGGCGATTACAGAGCCAACGACGATGCCGAGCTTGGCGTGGGCCAGAAGATCGGCCATGGCCGGGTCTGCACCAAAGGAGAGGTTCGCAATGAAGAGCGAAACGGTGAAGCCAATGCCGCCAAGCACGGCCACCGAGGCCATCATCTTCCAGTCGGCCTTAACGGGCATAGGTGCCCAACCGAGCTTGACCGTTGCCCACGAGAAGGCAAATATTCCTAAAAATTTGCCTACCACAAGCGCTAAAATAATGGCCAGAGATACGCCTTCAAACACTGAAAGCGGGTCCATGCCGTGGAGGCAAATCCCTGCATTGGCAAACGCGAAGAGGGGGAGGATGCCATTATTGACGGCAGAGTGGAGCGAGTCTTCGAAATCTTGCAACGGAGAGATCACTTTATCGGAGGCTGACTCGATCTGCTTGAGCCAGTTAAGCTGGTCTTTTGAGAGGATTTTGAGCTCATCGCTGTCATCAAAATGGCGCACGGAGCTGCGGATCATCTTGATGTACTTGTTGGGAGCCACGACCGGAGTGGCCGGCACGCAGAAAGCCACGAGCACGCCGGCAATGGTGGCGTGGATGCCGGAGTTGAGGAAAAGAAACCAGATGATGATTCCGATAATGCCGTAAAACATCTTACTCTTGATCTTAAGCCTTGAGCCAAGCATCAGCACAATCAAAAGCACTGCCGCATAAACCAGGAGCATAAGATCTATGTGGCTGGTATAGCCAATGGCAATTACGAGGATGCCGCCGATGTCGTCGACCACGGCAAGAGTGGTCAAGAATATCTTCAGAGAGATGGGCACTCGAGAGCCGAGCATGGCCAGAACGCCAAGCGAAAAGGCAATATCGGTGGCCATCGGGATGGCTGCGCCCCCGCTCCATGCTGAGCCCCGAGCCATGAACAGAAAAATCACAACCGGCATAATCATACCGCCTATCGCGCCCATAATCGGCAGCAACGCCTGGCGGAACGATGATAATTCGCCCACCAAAATCTCTCGCTTAATCTCCAATCCGATGGTGAAGAAGAAGATTGCCATCAGAGCATCGTTGATAAACTCAAGGACGGTCATCGGATGGCCGCCATGACTAAAGAGATTGAAGCCTCCGAGCTGGAGGAAAACCTCTTGATCCCAGAAATCGAAGTAGTAGCCGCTTAATGCCGGGATGTTGGCAATAATGAGAGCAAGGACTGTGGCCGTAATTAGGATATTACCGCCTGAAGCGTGACGCCTGATAGCCTGTCGGGCTGCGTAGAAAGCATTTGCCATAGTTGAAAGTGTTTTGATTTAAAACGAGCCAACTTTTATATTAGTTTAGCAAATAATCACGCAAAGATATAGAAAATTAGCAGAAAGCGACGCTAATTTTATATAAATTAACGCACTTTCTGCCAAATATCTCCAATATTGTGGCTGAAATAGCCAACCTGAGCGATTATTTCTAAATCACAGAATGTGAAGCGGGGATGTTTTTAGAGAGTGACGGTGATGTGTGACGATGCTTCGTCGGTGAGGGCACGAGCGGCCTCAATGTCGGAAGATGTGGCAAGGATTACGCCCATGCGGCGATGTCCTTTCACCTCCGGTTTGCCGAAAATGCGCATCTGCACCCCGGGAATTGCCAGTGCCTCTTCCAGTCCGGAAAACACGACTTCCCTACTCTCTCCCTCCACAACAATGGCTTTAGAGGCTGACGGGCCGAAAAATCTGATTTCCGGGATGGGCAGCCCCAGCAGAGCACGAGCGTGAAGGGCAAACTCGCTGAGGTCTTGCGAAATCATCGTGACCATGCCCGTATCGTGAGGGCGGGGCGAAACCTCGCTGAAGATTACCTCATCGCCTTTGACAAACATTTCCACACCGAAAATGCCATAGCCACCGAGGGCATCGGTTACGCGCACTGCGTATTCTTTTGCCTTTTCCAGAGCTGAGGCAGTCATGGGTTGCGGTTGCCAGGAATAACGGTAGTCACCGTCAACCTGCACGTGGCCGATGGGCTCGCAGGTGATGGTGCCATTTACGGCACGAACTGTCAGGAGTGTGATTTCATAATCAAAGTCCACGAATCCCTCAACAATCACCTTTCCGGCTCCGGCTCTTCCTTCGCTCTGGGCAATTTCCCACGAGCGCAGGGCATCTTCGGTTTTGCGCACCACTGACTGGCCATGCCCGGACGAACTCATTACCGGCTTAACCACACATGGCACTCCCACAGCCTCAACTGCGGCCAGATACTCCTCCCGGGTCGATGCGAAGCGATAAGGCGAGGTGGGGATTCCGAGCTCCTCGGCTGCCAGGCGGCGGATGCCTTCCCTGTTCATGGTCAGCCGAGCGGCACGAGCGGTTGGGGTGACGTGATAGCCTTCCTCTTCCAGTTTTACGAGCTCGGGTGTGGCAATAGCCTCTACTTCCGGTACAATAAAGTCTGGCCGCTCAGCCTCGACCACATCGCGAAGCGCCTGAGGGTCAAGCATATTGAATACTATGGCTTTATCTGCCACTTGCATGGCGGGTGCTCCTTCATAGCGGTCGCAGGCTACTACTTCAATGCCAAGGCGTTGAAGTTCGATAACTACTTCTTTCCCTAATTCTCCACTGCCGAGGAGAAGCACTTTTTTGCCTTTAGGCGTATGTTTTGTTCCGATTTCGATCATATGTTTAACAAAGAAAGCCCAAGCGACGAGGGTCGGATGGGCTTGGATGAAAGAATTTCAAAGTAAGGAAGCTATTAAGCCTTTACACGGGAGATGTAGCTACCATCGCGGGTGTCAACTTCGATGAAGTCGCCTTCGTTGACGAAGAGAGGCACGCGCACGGTGGCGCCGGTCTCTACGGTAGCCGGTTTGAGGGTGTTGGTGGCAGTGTCGCCTTTGATGCCGGGCTCGGTGTATGTGATTTTAAGCACGGTCTTGACGGGCATTTCGGCATAGAGGACAGTTTCGGTTGAAGCATCGGAAACCACCTCAACGATGTCTCCTTCTTTCATGAAGTCAGAGCCGGTGACGAGTTCTTTGGAGATAGGAATCTGCTCGTAGGTCTCTTGGTTCATGAAGATGTCGTCGGTGCCTTCAGTGTAGAGGTACTGATAGGGGCGACGCTCCACGCGAACGTCTTCGAGCTTTTCGCCGATGTTGAAGCGACGCTCGAGCACACGGCCGTCAACGACGTCTTTGAGTTTTGTGCGCATGAAGGTGTTGCCTTTGCCGGGCTTTACGTGGAGAAACTCCACGCAAAAGTAGAGGCGACCGTCCATACGGATGCAAGTTCCGTTTTTAATGTCTTGGGCGTTAATCATTTATGTATGAATTTTAGTGATTAGTCGAGTGAGGGTTTATCCTTTGCGGGATTGTGGAAGTGGATTTTATGGTCAGCGTATTCTTGAGCGGCGATTAGGGTGGGTTTGGGCAGACGCTCGTAATAGCTTGAGATTTCTATTTGCTCGCGGTTTTCGGTCACCTCTTCCATTGTGTCGCTCAGGGAGGTGAATTCTTGCAGTTTCTTCTCGAGTTCGTGCTTCATCTCCATGGCGATTTGGTTGGCACGCTTGGCAATGATGCATACGGTCTCGTAGATGTTGCCGGTGTCGGCAGAGAGCTCAATCATGTCGCGAGTGACGGTGTTGAGGGGTGCATTGGTTTTCTTGTAGTCCATATATTCAGTTGCAGTATTTTCTAAAGATTCTGTTTTCAGTCTTTTACGTGGCGGCGGGCAATTTTAAGGATATTATCTGCCTCGGCGCGGTTGGGGGTGTCGGGATAGTTGTTGATGAAATTATAATATTCATCGATCACCTCACGGAAGCGGTCGAGCTTGCGCTCATCGATACTGAGGTCCGCTTCTTGAAATTTAGCTTTTAGCACCAACAGCTCAAGGTCTTCCTTATATTTTGAGTAAGGATAATCCTTGATGGCGTTTTGAGCCACGATAATGGCGCTCTGGAAGTTGTTGCCGCGATATGTGCCGAGGTTATAGTAGAGCTGGGCGTTTTGCAGCTGCTTGAGTGTGAGCTTGTCCTGGAGCTCGAAAATGGCTTGCTGAGCCACGGAGATTTTGTCGCTTCTTGGGAAATAGTCCAGAAATCCTTGGAGCTCCTGAATGGCCTGAATGGTGGTGGATTGGTCGAGCTGAGGGTCGGGTGAATCCAGATAGTATCCATATCCGCAATAGAAACGAGCCAATTCAGCAAATTTGCCTTTGGGGTAGCGTGAGTAGTAGGTTTTGAAGTATGATCCCGAAGAAATGTAGTCCTTGTTTTCATATTCACTCATGCCTAACAAATACAGCACCTCTTCGGCCTTGTCCGAGCCCTTAAAGACAGTCGAACATTCCTTCAACAGAGTGGCAGCCTGCACGTAGCGTTTCTCTTCAAACGCGCGCTTGGCATAGTCAAACTTATAATTATAGTCTTTGCTTTTGAGCGCTTTCTGATATTCGCCGCAAGAGCAAAGAAGTGGGAGAATCAATAGGTATAGGAGGAATCGTAAGTTCATATCCTTTGGAAATATCGTGCAAAGTTATAAAATTTTCTATAGCGTGTCCACTGTTTTAACATCATTTAGCAAATTCAGTCCCTTCAAAAAGTAATTTTTCCGTGCATCAGCCGGTCTCAGGAGTTGAGAATCAAAGTAGACAATGTCAATATCTATTTCTACCCTACCCTGCTCCTTATGTTCCGGCAAGCGCCCGAGCAGCCGCTCGATTTCCTTTGTTTTATTATATAAAGTATGGAAATCATGAGTTGTGTAGAGGCTGCACACGCAATTCAGATATCCACCCTCAGAGGGATAGACATCACAGCAGACCACCGGCCCGAAATTTCCCAGCGCATCCAGAGCACGAGAAATATTATCGCGTCCATGGAGAGAGTTGGATCCAAGACAGATTACGGCCTCAAGTGTCATTATTCCACATCTTTAAGGGACAGGGAGATGCGTCCGCGTTCGTAATCCACATCAAGGACTTTCACCCTGAGGTGTTGGCCAATTTTCAGAGTCTTAATCCCCCGGTCCTTGGGGAATTGGGAGGTGTGTATCAAGCCGTTGTCGTGCACGCCTATATCTACGAAAGCGCCGAAAGCGGTAATATTCGTGACAGCACCGTTAAGCACCATTCCCGGCTCAAGGTCGTCGATGGTAGAGATATTCGGGTCGAATTCCAAAATCTCTATCTCGCTGCGAGGGTCGCGACCAGGTCGGCGCAGTTCGTCAATGATATCAGTGAGCGTGGGGGCGCCCACAGTATCGGTCACGTACCGCGAAATATCGATTTTGTCGATAAGGTCGCTGTTGGCCACCAGTTCAGTCACTTCCACTTCCAGATCACGAGCCATCAGGCTTACGATAGCGTAAGATTCAGGGTGGACTGCAGTGTTGTCGAGCGGCGTTTCGCTTTCCGGAATACGAAGGAACCCGGCGCATTGCTGAAAGGCAACCTCTCCCAGGCGGGGCACAGCCTTGAGCTGCTCGCGCGAGGAAAAGGAACCGTGAGCCGTACGGTATTCAATAATGTTTGAGGCCAGCTTCGGACCGATGCCTGATACATAGGCCAACAGATGCTCGGAGGCAGTGTTTACATTTACGCCCACGAGGTTTACGCAACTCGATACGGTGAAGTCAAGCGAATCTTTCAGAGCGTTTTGGTCCACATCATGCTGGTATTGCCCAACGCCGATTGATTTCGGATCGATTTTCACCAGTTCGGCCAGAGGGTCCAGCAGGCGGCGGCCTATTGAGACTGCACCGCGCACGGTGACGTCATGATTCGGAAATTCCTTTCTTGCTGTCTCGGAAGCGGAGTAGATAGACGCACCGCTCTCGCTCACCACCATAATCTTCATCTCGCGCCCGTAGTGCAGATTGCGCAGAAACTGCTCTGTCTCGCGTGAGGCCGTGCCATTTCCGATTGCGATGGCGTCAATGTTATATTTGCTCACAAGATTATTGACCACACGTGCTGATGTAACCCGTTCTGATTTCGGGGGGCAAGGATATATGACGTCGTGGTGTAGCAGCGAGCCGTTCTCGTCAAGGAAAACCAATTTGCACCCCGTGCGAAATCCCGGGTCCACGCCCATCACTCTTGCCTTACCCAGAGGCGGGGCGAGCAGCAGCTGGCGCAGATTGTCGGCAAATAATGCAATAGCCTCCTTGTCGGCTTTCTCTTTATAGAGAGCCATGACCTCGGTGTCGATCGACGGGCGCAGCAGGCGCTTGTAGCTGTCGGCGACAGCCTCTTTCACAAGCTCTGCGCTGCGAGGTTGAGCTTTTGGTGAGAGCACGATTTTTTCGATTTGCCTGATGGCTTCATCATTATCCACCTCAATATTGACCTTAAGCGCTCCGCAGTCCTCTCCGCGGCAGATGGCCAGATACTGGTGGCTCTCGACATACTTGAGGGGCCGGGAAAACTTATAGTAATTTCTGAAATTTTCGGCGTTTCTTTCGCCGGATTTTTCTTTAGACCCTGAAGCACGCGAACAGAGCCGACCGGTGCGCGACACCAAATTGCGCACCCTGCTGCGCACCTTCGGGTTTTCATTCACCCAGGCAGCAATGATGTCAAGCGCTCCGGCGATGGCGTCCTCAACGGTCTTTACTTTGTCGGTCACAAACCTCTGAGCAGCCTTGTCGGGGTTGGCATTGTTTTGAGCCATAATGATTCTGGCCAAAGGCTCCAGGCCGTTTTCGATAGCAACTGTGGCACGGGTGCGACGCTTAGGTTTGTAAGGCAGGTACAGATCCTCGAGCTCGGAAGAGTCAATGATATTTTCAATCTTTTCCTGCAATTCGGGAGTGAGCGCTCCTGCGGTTTCAATCACGGAAATGATGTATTCCTTGCGCTTCTGCAGGTCAAGATAGTATTTATTGAGAGTCTCAACCTCACGCACGGCCACCTCGTCCATCGCTCCGGTGGCCTCTTTGCGGTACCGGCTGATGAAGGGCACCGTTGCGCCTTGCTCCAGCAGGTCAATTACTGCTTGCACCTGTCCGGGTCGGAGATTGAGCTCTTGGGCTATGAGGTCGGGAATATTGAGCATCTTTATTTGCTTTTAAGTGTCAGAATCGTGATCTCAGGGGTGGCGCCGATGCGAGCCGGAAATCCCACCTCACCGCAGCCAATATTTACATATAGGTGGCGGCCCAAGGAGTCGGTGTACATTCCGCCCCATGTGGGATATCTGAATGCTGCGGGCGAAAGGCCGAAGATTTCAAATTGCATGGCATGAGTGTGGCCGGAAAGGGTGAGAGCGACGTTGGCCGAGGGGTTGTCTTTGAGGTCGGCCACCCAGTGCGCCGGATTGTGGCTAAGCAGGATTTTGGTGTGGCTGTCATCAATGTCGGGGTATGCTTTTTTGAGGTCGCCGTAGGTGCGGAACGGAGGATCGCCGACATTTTCCACGCCGATCAGAGCTATGCTGTCGCCACTGGCACGTAGCCAATGGGTGGAATTGTTGAGCATGTGCCAGCCCATGGCGCGTTGCATCTGCAAGAGGGCTTTGAGGTTGTCTTTTTTTGCCTGAACCGACGGCCAAGCGGTGTAATCGCCGTAATCATGGTTGCCCATCACGGAATATACGCCATGTGGAGCGTGTAGCCTACTTAAAGCCTCAAGGAATGGCTTAAGCTCTGACGATGAGCGGTTTACGATATCGCCTGTGAACACTATAACGTCGGGACGTGAGGCGTTGATCGAGTCCACGAGTTTGGAGACGAAGGTGGTGTCAGAGGCAAACGATCCAACATGCAGGTCGGAGATCTGAGCAATCCTCAGCCCTTCAAACGCCGGGGGCAAGTCTTGTACAGTTACCTCAACCTCCTTGATTTGGATGCGGTAGCGGTTAATCAATGCTCCCCACCACATCAAAAGGAAAGTGAGAAGTGCCAGCCCGATGCCGGCATAGTCAAGCCATACAGCCCTTGCCGCTCCCCACAAACGTGGTACGGAACCGGCCAGATCGCAAAGCGTAAAGATGAGTTTGGGAATATAGACCGAGCACAGAGCAAAAATCACCCACATCAGCACGCGAAATCCCTCTTCAGAGATGGATTTCTTTGGGGCTGCGTAAAGGGCTATGAACGCGATGAAAAAGCCCACAGCACTCCAAAGCTGGAGCTCGGCCCAAAAGCGGCGCGTGGTGAGGCGCTGAATTGCATAAAAAATGTAGCAATCCATCGCAACTGCCAGAAGCATTGCAATCAGAAAAGGAACCAAAGGAGTGCGCACGCCGTGGTGAAATTAATGATTTAACAAGGAGGGTAAACAGTGCGTGCCGTTAATCACATATGCGACAGCGCGAGAGGGCCGAGAGCTTGTTTTTCAAGGGGTTGGCATACATTGTCAGCATCATCGAGCGCATGAACTCGCGCTCCTCGGCCGTAATGTCGTCGGCCTCAACCTTATCGAGCTGCCCTTGGATGTACCTGTCAAAGCGCTCCACGTCTTCCTGAGTGTATCGGTCGGCAAACTCGTGGGTGTCGTTGATCTCGTCGTAGGCTATGTAGTTTCCGGGGTAAATCTCGTAGCCGCAATGAATCTCGCGATCGATGAGTCTGCAGGCTTCGCGGATGATTTCGGTGCGGTTGTCTGATTCGAATTTGGCTAATTCATCGTTGATGCATTTGCCGATGCGAAACATCACGTGGCCTTTGAATTTGAGGATACCGGTCTCCATAGAGAAGAGGTCGTCGCGTTGCGACTTACGGAATTCCGGATTGCGCCTGCGCATAAGGAATTCGCGCACCTTGAGATAGTCGTTAGGGTCGTACTCATATGATATCGAGACGGGCAAGAGTCTGACATCAAGGATGTTGTCTTTTACCCCGCCCTCTCCGCCAAGCGAGAGCATCTTCACCAGGCTCTCCTGCGTGAGATCGTTTGAATCCTTTGCGCGGCCCTCCCGCTGGGCTATCCACACGCTCTCGCCGGTGACGTTGAGGGTGTAGTGAATATAGGCCGAAAGCTGTTTGGCGGCTTCAAGGGCCTCAAATTTCTTTACATCGCGCTTTACGATGAAGCTGCGGTTGATCTTCACCAGGTCGGCAATCCAGTCAAAAATCAGAAGGTTGTTGCCGATGGCCACCTGTGTGATGGGTTTCTTGGCTCTGATAAGGCACAGGTTTAGAAACGACGCATCGAGCACGATGTCGCGGTGGTTGGTGATAAATGTGAAAGAGATGCCGGGAGTGACGTTGTCGATGCCGTCTGAGGAAATGCCATAAGTGGTCTGAGCCTCAAGCTTGGCAAGGAAATCGCCCATGATGCGAGTCTGGAACTCTGTCTGGGTCTGCACAGCTTTGAGACCCTCGACAAAGCGGGGATAGTCAACGTCAGGAAGGATATACTTGACTGCATGCTCGAAGCCGGGCTCCTGAACCAGCAGATCAAGTTTTTCTTTGAATTCGCGGTCGCTGTAAGGGGCGATATCGGCAAATTCTGAGGGGATTATATCGTGTTTGGGTTGGTAATTCATGTCCGAATTAATTCAAATCGCACACAAAATTACTATTTCCCCTGCTATTATCCTAATCGTGCAACATGTTTTCAAAACGTTTACAATTTCTTAACGTTTGAAACTGCGGGATTAAAGGCGATGATTTTGCCTTGAGGTGAGATTAAGACAGAACCGAAATGGCCGTTCAGCCCGTAGGATTTTGCTATCTGTGAGGCCGAAAATTCATCGGGCGAGAAAAGAAGTGTGCTGCTGAAGGCCGGTGCGGTTGCTATTTCTTTATATAATGTGGAATTGTTGTCAAGATTGACAGCGATGTGCTGAATTTCGGTGTCTTTCAGTGCTGCAGCATATGCGTTGCAATCACGGCGAGAGGCGGCGTCGGCCACTGACCAGAAGGTGATAAGGACCATGGATCCGCGCGCTTCCTCGAGCGAGAAATCCGCAGAATCGCTTTTGAGGGTGATGTTGGGGGCGGTGGCTCCGATTGCTACTGAAGATGATGAAGCGGCAAAACCGGAAGAAATAAAGAGCGAAACGATGATAAGCGCAATTAGTGACAAGTAATATTTCATTGCGACAAGTTTTAGTTAACGAATAAGCCGGAGGCTCAGCCAGGCGTCGCGCCTGTTTTGAGGCCGGTCGGTCGATTTTCGACCTGTGTGGGTGTGTTTTCGGCTGCAAAGTTACGCATAAATGTCGGATTATCAAAATTTTCGCTTTTCCGGACCTGTATATCAGGCAAGGAGAGATGTCTGAAACTGAGTGCCGACGCGCCTTTGGAGGCGTTTGTTAAATTAACCAAAAGAGGCACAAAATACCCCTAATATGCGATTGCCTATTAGGGAAAATATTTTAGCAAAATGGTCGGTTTTTGAATAAATTTCAATATTTTTTGGAAAAAATCATTCCGATTTAAAAAATAATGCTTAAATTTGCATGCTGAAAAGCAATATTTTTCGGCATCCAAAGCCGAGCATCTATCCAAAGGTATGATTAAATCTGCAATAGAAAAGGTAATGACCGACGATATGGCCGGCATTTGGAGCATCCTCACGGCTGCGCAAAAGCGCCTCGTAGTGGATAATTTTGAAATCCATAATTTTAAGAAAAACCAAATCATCTATGCCGAGCGCGAGAACCCTGAATATCTCTGGTGTCTGCTTAAAGGAAAAGTGAAGAAATTCAAGGAAGGTGTAGGTGGACGGCAGCAGATAATCCGCCTTTTGAGGCCTGTGCAATATTTTGGATATCGTGCTTATTTTGCTAACGAGCCCTACGTGTCGTCCTCATCAGCCTTTGAGCCTTCGGTGATCGGAGCCTTGCCTTTGGAGCTTGTGCGGGAGACAATCACAGAGAATAATCAAGTGGCATGGTTTTTCATCCACGAGCTTTCGCGCAATCTGGGAAATTCCGACTCTCGCATCGTGAACCTCACACAGAAACACATACGAGGCCGCCTGGCTGAAGCACTCATGGCGCTGCGCGACAGCTACGGATATGAAGACGACGGTATCACACTTAAGATTTACCTCTCGCGTGAAGACCTCGCTAACCTCTCAAACATGACCACCTCCAATGCCATCCGCACCCTGTCGGGTTTTGTCACTGAAAAGCTCGTGGTGGTCGACGGCCGCAGCATCCGCATCCTCCAGGAGCAATCGCTCCGCAAGATCAGCAAGTTCGGATAGACGCACTTCTCACTTCTTGGATAGCGCCTCTCTCAAATATTTCCCCGTGTAGCTCTCCGGGCAGGCGGCAACCTCTTCAGGCGTACCTGCCACTACGAGATTTCCACCGGCTTCTCCACCCTCCGGACCAATGTCAATGACATGGTCGGCACATTTTATCACATCCATATTGTGCTCCACGATCAAAATGGTGTGACCTTGAGCTATGAGGCCATCAAAGGCCGACATCAGCACGGAGATGTCGTGGAAATGCAGGCCGGTTGTGGGTTCGTCGAAGATGAAGAGCGTGGGTTGCGGGCGCTCAATCGACAGGAAATAAGCCAATTTAACGCGTTGATTCTCACCTCCCGACAAGGTGGAGGATGATTGCCCGAGTTTTATGTACCCAAGTCCTACTTTCTGCAGGGGGAGCAACCTTCTGACGATGCGTTTTGCCTGCGTCGAGGTGTCTTCGGAGAAAAATTCAATGGCCTGGTTGACAGTCATTTCCAGCACGTCGTGGATGTTTTTATCCCTGTAGCGCACCTGCAGGATATCGGATTTGAACCTCTGTCCATGACAGGCCTCGCACTCGATTGTGATGTCGGCCATAAATTGCATTTCTATATTGATGACCCCCTCTCCTTTACATTCCTCACAACGTCCGCCCTCGGTGTTAAACGAGAAATATGCCGGAGAGAACCCCATCTGCACTGCGAGGGGTTGAGCGGCAAAGAGTTGGCGGATTTCATCGTAAGCCTTCAGGTAGGTGGCGGGATTGGATCGAGAGGATTTGCCGATAGGATTCTGGTCAATAAATTCTACGGCTGTGATGCGCTTGATGTCGCCTTTCAGTCCTCGCATAGCACCGGGTGCATCTCCGGGCTCGCCCAGCTCTCGCACCAATGCCTTATAAAGCACTTCGCGCACCAAGGTCGACTTTCCGCTGCCGCTCACCCCGGTTACCACGGTGAGCACACCAAGCGGAAATTTCACGTCAATGTGCTTGAGATTGTTCTCGCAGGCTCCCTGCACCTCTATATAGTTTTGCCATTTGCGTCTCTGTTTGGGCACAGGGATTGAGAGCGTGCCGTCAAGATATTTTAATGTATATGATGAGTCATGCCCCCGGGACGGCACAATTGGACCCTCGTAAACAATCTCGCCGCCAAGGCGTCCGGCCTTCGGACCCACATCGATGAGCAAGTCGGCGGCGCGCATTATCTCCTCGTCGTGCTCGACCACAATCACAGTGTTGCCCAATTCCTGTAGGCTGCGAAGCACACCTATGAGCCTTTCTGTGTCGCGGCTGTGAAGGCCGATTGATGGTTCGTCGAGGATATAAAGCGATCCCACCAGGCTTGAGCCCAGAGAGGTGGCGAGGTTGATGCGTTGGCTCTCGCCGCCTGAAAGCGTATTGCTTAGGCGGTCGAGCGTGAGATATCCAAGCCCTACACGCTGCAGGTAGCTCAAGCGGTTGCGAATCTCGGTGAGAATGCGTTCTGAGATCTTTGTCTCTGTCGGGGTGAGTTCAAGTGAGTCAAACCATTGTACCAAAGTGCTGACCGGGAGTTTTACCAGATCGGCAATGGTCTTGCCGTTGATCTTAACATACAGGGCTTCAGGGCGCAATCTCGCGCCTTGGCATTTGGGACATGTGGTTTTGCCTCTGAATCGAGCGAGCATCACGCGATACTGTATCTTAGCTTGCTGCCGAGCCACCCATTTAAAGAATCCGTTAATACCGCAAAACCGCGAGTTCCCTTCCCAAAGCAGTCGACGCTGCTCGTCTGTGAGGTCGCAGTAGGGAGTGTGGATGGGAAAGGAAAAATGGGGAGCCAGGTGCAGAAACTCGCGCTTCCATTCGCTCATCTTCTCGCCCCGCCAGCACACAATGGCATCTTCGTAGACGGAAAGCGACTGGTTGGGCACTACCAGCCTCTCGTCTATACCCATCACCTTGCCGAAGCCTTCGCATTCGGGGCAGGCGCCGTAAGGATTGTTGAAGTTGAAGAGCGAATCTGAGGGCTCGATAAATGAAATACCGTCGGCCTCAAACC
Source organism: uncultured Bacteroides sp. (assembly GCA_964575435.1). Classification (GTDB taxonomy): domain Bacteria; phylum Bacteroidota; class Bacteroidia; order Bacteroidales; family Muribaculaceae; genus CAG-873. The sequence continues at coordinate 23,181 of CAZNRK010000014.1, read as the reverse complement.
TGGTGGAGAAATCGTGGCGATGCGGTTTGCCTTCTGCATCCCAGACAAGCAGCGAGCACTGCTCGTGGCCCTCGAAAAAGGCCATTTCTATCGACTCGGTCAGGCGCGAAAGTTCATCTTTTTCGTGGCTGAGAGCCACGCGGTCGATCAGCAGCAAAGCCTCCGCTGTGGAGGCCGGCAGCTTTTTCTTCTCCAAGAGAGATGCAATCTCAGCAAACTCGTTGTTGACCACCAGGCGTGTGTAGCCTTCGTTGAGGTATATATCGAGTTGCTGACGCAGGTCGCGCCCTTCAGGGACAAAAATCGGAGCGGCCACAGCCATGCGAGTGCCTTCGGGATAGGAAAGGGCAGTGTCGACCACGTCGGCTGGCGAGTGTTTTTTGACCTCTCTGCCTGTCACGGGCGAATACGTGTGGCCCACTCGCGCAAAGAGCAGCCGCAGGTAATCGTAGATTTCCGTTGAGGTGCCTACGGTGGAGCGTGGATTTCGGGTATTCACCTTTTGCTCGATAGCAATCGCCGGGGGCAGGCCCTTAATCCAGTCGCACTCAGGCTTCTGGAGTCTGCCGAGAAATTGCCGGGCGTAGGCTGAAAGTGACTCCACGTAGCGGCGTTGACCTTCGGCATAGAGGGTGTCGAAAGCCAACGAAGATTTTCCGGAACCGGAGAGACCGGTCACAACTATAAATTTATTTCGAGGCAATTCGAGGTCAATATTCTTCAGATTATTGACTCGCGCGCCCTTTATGCTGATATTTTCTGACATTGTGTTTCTCCTAAAAATTAAAATCAAGCAACGTAAGGCATACATGCAATAGGATCTCTCTCGAACAAGTCTAAGTTTGAATCTCTTTTAAAGCACAATTACTACGTTGCGAAGCGAAACACAAAGTTACGAAAAATTCCCGACACCACCAACCCCGCCCTCTCTCATTTTCCGTAAAAAAGGTTAAAGCAGATCTGACTCGGGCGAGTTGTCAACCATTTTGCCCTCTCCTGAGGATGTGAGAATTTACCCAACCTTTTACCACATGCCAAAAAGGTCCGGTATCTTCTTTATCCCAAAAGATGTAGCTGTCGCTTCTGAGAGTTTGCCAGATCGACTTCACTCCGGCCTTAAGTCCCTTTTTCATTTGCGCCGAAATTTCCCAAAGATCTACTATGCTGCTAAATGGTAGTTTCTTAATCTTTACATCTTCGGTTTGGAGACTGCCCGTTAGCATTGATTCGGCCCATATGTATGGCAGATTCACTCCGGCACATGTGTAAGGGAAGGCCCAACCGGAATTTCGGAAGTTAATTTCAAGAAAATAGACTTTATCATCCTCGCCGATTAAGAAATCAACGGAAAAGGACCCTTCGTAGCCGGTCGCTGCAATCAAAGCCTTAACTTTTGCAACTAATTCTGTGTCAGTGGGCTGAAAAAGGTAAATGGCATTGCCGAAGGTGTCGCGCTCGGTACTGAAATATGTCAGCTGCAAAGGTAAATACACATCCTTACCTCTGTTGATAGAAATTCCATTAAACCCTGTCTCATTCTTCTTTGCCACATAATGCTGAAGAATGATGCGCGGACAGGACATTTGAGCATATGCCTCTTTTAGTTCTGCCTCATTGTTGCATATATGCACTAATTGCTTCCAACCCGGCACTTTTGAATCTACAGCTTTGGTGATTATAGGATACTCAACTTTTGAAGGCAAGTCTCCGACGTTTACTTCTTCGTACTCGGGGACGTTTAATCCGATTTCTTTGGCCAGTTCGTTTTGCAGACTTTTTGACATCAAAGTGTTAATCCTGCCTTTCTCACCGCAATTGTATGTAATGAAAAACGGCTTTATCTCATCATATCTTTTGTCGATCTCAGCAATGGTCTTGTCTGAGCCGGTCATTAGAAATCCCTTTTGGTCTTTAGTGGCAAAGTTATTGAGCACGAAGTCTACGGCTTCTTCAGGCGTTTCTACATACGTTAAGCTTGCCGGGAATCTGGATTTAGTGATAACTGAATTCCTACCGCTCACCACTACAACGTCCGGATTAATCCCGGCGTGACCAAGGCTGCGGCAAAGACCCAGTGGGTTGAAGTGGCCATCGGCGATAATCACAAATCTTGAACTTTTGACATCCATTATCGCAAAATTTTATTTATCAGACTCTTGCATTTATACATAACCGGAGCGATGCGGGCGAGACACCGACTTTTGTAATCAAAGCCGTCAACAGCCACAAGCTCTTCTTTCCATGGTGAAAAGGTATGGAAACATAGCCCGTTGGGGTTTGCCCCATTGGCATCGATGCGGAATATTTCTGTTTCTGTAAATTTCCCGTTTTCGTATTTAAGATCAAAGAAAATTACCCCTTTTCCATATCCCCCTTCGCAATTTTGCGCAGGTCTGATTGTGCGCCCGTCTTTAAGCCGGAAAATCGGGCCGGCTCCCCTACCCTCGCATCTGTCCTTCTCCCAGGTTTGGATTAGCTCATAAGGACCTGTAGGTGTGTCGGCACGATAGATTTCCACGGTTTTTGTGTCTTCCATGCCTTTTCCCTGTACAGGAACGGTGAATAGGAAGTACCCCCCCCCATTTCTAACTATCTGAGTATCAACTGATTTGCGAGATTTGATGATTATCTCATCTCGACATTTGTCACCATCAAACTCGTAAAACGATATATTTCCCGAGCCATTTGATTCCGGGCAAATATATGTTTTTCCGCCTATTTCCACCGGTAAAGGAAATGAAAGATGAGTGGGAAGGGTCAGAATTGTTTCTTTCTCGATGACCTTATAGGTCTTTCTGTCCACTACGATTTTGCTAAGGCGACCTTTGTTTTCTGCTACTACATACTCTTCAACCAGAAGAGTGATTTTATCTTTTGTGGAGTCAATAATAAAGGGGTCGGCCATCCATGTGTCGTCGGTGTCGGCCTTTACCCAATGGATTTCCGGCACTTTTTTATTGGTTATTATGTCGGAGGCGGAGTTTTCCATTATGCCAACACAATAGGCGCCGTCAAGCCATTTGTGCATCAAGGTGCTGATCTTTCCCATGGGTGGTTATTTGGGTTGGGGGGTGACGACGGCGAAGAAGTCAAGGGGGCCGGGACCGAAGTTGCGCAGGGTGTGGGTGGAGCCTTTCGGGCAATAGTGAGCGGTGCCGGGGGTCAGGCGTTCTTCCCGGCCGTCGATCAGGGCGTTGCCCACTCCGGAGAGGATGTAGATGACCTCGGAGGTCTCTTCATGGGTGTGCTCGCCGATGCTGGCGCCGGGCTCGAGGTGGCCACGCATGATGGTGACATCGCCGTCGACATAGCGCTTTACGTGATATTCTTTTTCGCCGCCTTTAAAGGCCTCGAGCGTTTCGTAGGGGATTTTGTCGTAATCGAGAATCATAATTTGGGAATATTTTTGGCAAAGTTACGCAATTTTCCCGGATTTTCACTCTTGCCGTGCCTTACGGGTGCAACTAAGAATCGAAATTAATTGTTTTTAAGAAAAAATTCCCTCAAATTCTTAAAGAAACATCGTAAATTTGCACATTAAAATCGACTCTTCCGAATATGTCAGAAAATAAATCACTTAACTCCCTCATTATCGAGGGCATACAGGAGCTCAAGGGCAAGGGCATCGTCGAGGTGGACATGTCGCACATCGATTCCGCCCCTACTCCATATTTTATCATCGCTCAAGGCAACTCTTCAATGCAGGTGTCTTCTATCGCCGACAGCGTGCGCGAGTATGTGTTCGAGCACTCGGGCCAGAAACCTTACAATTACGACGGCTACTCCAATTCCGAATGGATCGTTGTGGACTACGGCTCTGTCCTTGTGCACATTTTCCTGCCGCAGGTGCGTGAGAAATACAACCTTGAGGACCTCTGGAGCGACGCCCGCATCACCTCCATCTCCGACCTTGATTGACAGTAAATAACAGTGACGGACGCACCATG
>CAZNRK010000014.1:0-19134 GCA_964575435.1 uncultured Bacteroides sp. | reverse complement strand
AACTCCTAACTCCCAACTCCTAACTAAAAAACATGCCTCCCGTCAACAATAACCCCAAGAAGCGTCCATTCTTCTCCTTCAACCTCATGTGGATGTATGCCGCCATTATCCTCGTGCTCGGCGGCATATTCCTGTTCGATAAAAACGACATCACAAAAGAAGTGAGCTATTCCACTTTCGAGCAGTACGTAGAGAAGGACCACGGCATCTCAAAAATCATAATCTACACCGACAAAAAGCGCGTCGAGGGTGTCCTCACCGATTCCCTTGCCTCCAAGCTCTTCCCGGATGCCTATCAGGCCGGAAGGGGCATGCAGGCCACCGTGGCTGCTGATATCCCGTCGGCCGACAAGCTCAGCGATAAAATCGAAGAATGGCGTGCCTCGGGTGCCTTCCCCGCCGATGGCGAGGTTAAATATGAGCGCACCGGCTCCTTCTCGTCCATCCTCTGGAGCTTCGGCCCCTTTATCCTCATCATCGTATTCTGGATCTACATGATGCGAAGGATGAACGGCGGCGGCGGTTCCGGCGGCGTCTTTAGTGTGGGTAAGAGCAAGGCGCAGGTCTTCGACAAGGACTCCCCCAACAAGGTCACTTTCAAGGACGTGGCCGGCCAGGAAGAGGCAAAAACCGAGGTCCAGGAGATTGTGGAGTTTCTCAAAAATCCCAAGCGCTACACCGACCTTGGCGGCAAAATCCCCAAGGGTGCCCTGCTCGTAGGCCCTCCCGGCACGGGTAAGACGCTCCTGGCCAAGGCCGTGGCCGGCGAGGCCAACGTGCCCTTCTTCTCCCTCTCGGGTTCGGATTTCGTGGAGATGTTTGTCGGCGTGGGTGCCTCCCGCGTGCGTGACCTCTTCGCCCAGGCCAAGGAGAAAGCCCCGTGCATCGTCTTTATCGACGAGATCGACGCCGTGGGCCGCGCCCGTGGCAAGAATCCCAACATGGGCGCCAACGACGAGCGTGAAAACACCCTTAATCAGCTTCTTACCGAGATGGACGGCTTCGGCTCGAATTCCGGCGTCATCATCCTCGCTGCCACCAACCGCGCCGACATCCTCGACAAGGCCCTGCTCCGCGCCGGCCGCTTCGACAGGCAGATCTACGTGGACCTCCCCGACCTGCCCGACCGCGTGTCTATCTTCAAGGTGCACTTGCGCAACATCAAGTACGACAAAGACCTTGACATCGAGCTCCTTGCCCGCCAGACTGCCGGATTCTCCGGCGCCGACATCGCCAACGTCTGCAACGAGGCTGCCCTCATCGCTGCTCGCCATAACAAGAAAACCGTCACCATCGAGGATTTCAACGCCGCTGTCGACCGCATCATCGGCGGACTTGAGAAAAAGAATAAGCTCACGACCAACGAGGAGAAGCGCTCTGTGGCCATCCACGAGGCCGGACATGCCACCGTGTCGTGGCACCTGCAGTTTGGCGACCCGCTGGTCAAGGTCACCATCGTGCCTCGCGGCAAGGCTCTCGGCGCTGCGTGGTATATGCCCGAAGAGCGCCAGCGCGTGCCGGCTCAGGCTCTCCTGGACCAGATCTGCTCGCTTATGGCCGGACGCGCGGCCGAGGATATCGAGCTGGGCAGCGTGGCCACCGGTGCCCTCAACGACCTTGAGCGTGCCACCAAAATCGCCTACGCCCTTGTCGTCTACTACGGCATGAGCGACCGCCTGCCCAATATCAGCTATTACGACTCCTCCGGACAGAACTACGCCTTCTCAAAGCCCTACAGCGAGGAGCGCGCACGCATTATCGACGAGGAGGTCTCGCGCATCCTTTCCGAGCAATACCAGCGCGCCAAGGATATCATCATTAAATATAAGGAAGGACTCGAACGTCTGGCCAACGAACTTTACACCCGTGAGGTGATCTTCACCTCGGATGTCGAGGCGATATTCGGTCCGCGCTCCTGGACCTCGCGCACCGACCAGATTCAGGCCGAAACGCGCCAAGCAAATCCCCCTGCCTTACCATCTGACGCTCCCGACACCCCGGCATCATCAGATGAGACAGGCTCTGAGGAAGAAGGCTCTGACGAGGGCTCGGAGGCCGTGCCCCCACCCTTCGACCTGAACATTCAGTGAGGCATTTTCTCGGCCACCTCATCCTCAGCACAAGCGAGCCCTACTCTGCATCCCCCCTGTAGGGTCGCCATTCATGACGACCGACATCAAAATAACCCCAATTCAATCGAATACGAGGGTGTTTCAAAATTCAAAATTTTGGAACACCCTCGTAAGGTGTTTCAGAATGGGTAAGATGCAAGACGCTGAGGATGAGGCTGATGGGAGCATACAAAAGTATGTGACCGAAGTCGAATTCCGAAAGCAACGCCGCAGATTGCCCATTATCACACACCCCCTTTTCAATACGGTGTGAGTGTTAAATTTTATATTTCATAATAATTTAACATGAACATACGGAAATTTTTTGTAACTTTGCATCAAGAATCTTCAAGATGCAAATTTTCGTACATACACGAGTTTCACTCTTGATCTCCGGACCGCCCTCCGGTAAGGTGCTTTTCGCCCCTACACCACCCGACTAATTCCCTCTATATCATACTCCTCTCTCCCTCATCTTTGCCCACACGGGCAAAATCATTTCCCCCTTTCCAATAGAACCCCACATTCCCACCTTCCCAAAGGTCACGCTCGGCAGCAACGACACCAGTCGTTGTCGCATTTTCGTATTCCAAGCAAAACAATCCAACTAAAAATCAATAATTAATCACTCAAAAAACAATAGGAACAAAAAGGAAAAAAGAAAATCAAAACAAATCAATCAAAAAACTAAAAAACAATAATCAATCAACAAACAAAATCAAAAAAGCAATGAGAAAATCAATCTTACTCTCATTCCTCTGCCTCCTCTGCGTCTTTGTCACCCACGCAGGGGGAGAGACGTGGACCCATAAATATTGGTCTGCGAATCCTAAGCTTGGAACACAAACGCTTTCAAACAAGTCATGGACTATTTCTTCTAACAATAGTTCTGTGTACCTTGGAAGAAACAGTACCACTTACGCGGTTTTTGGGTCTTCGAAGCAATCATTTACAAACTTAACTCTATCATCCGACGCCTTCCCCGGTGCGATTTATGAAGTTAAGGTCGAGACATTATTTCCTACAGCCGAAAAGCTAACAGTTGAAGTTAAGGTTGGCGATAAATCTCTTGGTAGTGAAGAAGTTCTCACTGACCAAGAGACTTTTGTATTTAGCGATTCTAATGGCGCGCATGGTGATATTGAGATTATTTTTTCCGGCAACTCCAGCGGAAAACAACTCCGACTTTATTCCCTTTCGGTTAATCATGACCCCAATTTAACCAATCCTTTGACTCCGGCTGCTCCGGTTTTCAAGGATGAGGACGAAAAACCTATATCAGGGAATTATACCATTTACTCTAAAGACGGTGGTTCGCTCCTCGTTTCATGTGATACAGAGGACGCGACATTACAGGTAACCTCAGTCCCTGCTGATGCAATAGAATACGAAGATGGTTTAATTCTCGTATTTGAATCGTGTACAATCACTGCAACTGCCACTAACGAACACGGCTCTTCTGAAACTGTAATTAATGTTATCGTGGATAAATCTCCTGCACCTCCGGTATTTTATGGAACGAGTGGCACTGTGATTTCCGATAAGACATATACATTTACCTCTATTATCAATACACAAGTTTCAGTTACCTATGAAACTGATGCCACAGGAAGCATTGCTTTCTATGAGCCAAATTCTACAACTGTTATTGAAGATGCAGTAACAGACCTACAGACTGAAAACGGTAAATTCACTTTCTCAGTCGTTAAGCCTTGCACGGTTGAAGTAACTGCCACACGCGACGGCCTTTCCACTTCTTCATCAGTAACGTTCTTCGGCCCGAAGCCTGCCGATCCCACTTTCGTTGACAGCAATAACTCGCCGATCTCCGGAACTTTTGTTCATAACACAACCGAGAGCGGTGACATTTGCAAAGTTTACGCTGTTTTAGGAGAGAATACTTCATCAGTCTCATATACAGCAAGCAATCCTTCGGCAATTTTGAAAGCTGAAGAGACCGTCATTGACGGTAAACAAATGCTTGCATTTGAAGTTGATAATGCAACTGACATAACTGTCGTTGCCGGCAACAATTTTGAAAGCAGTCAGGCAACTTTAAAAATTCAACTTAAAAAATATGTCCGTTTTGAGCCTGTAACATCTGCTCAGGATATTCGTTTAGGCGGACAGTATGTTATTCTGTCTGCCACTACCGGTTCTCCGTTATCTATTTCACCCGTGCCCCGCACTTCCAATGGCGAACTCTCAGGAGTGAAAGATGCAGTAACAATAAACGGTGATGGTTCAGCTACCGTCGAAGTGAGCAGCGTAGCTGTCTTTACCCTTGAAGAGGGCACAGACAATTTTGCCATGCGATATGCAACAGGTGAATACTTGACCGTGCCCGGTTCTAATACAACTTCGTTCAATAGCGGCAATGACCCTAAATCAGTTTATGCGGATGTGAAAATCACTCACGGTACCACTTACGATACCTTCAATTTCACAAAGAACAATAAAATCATTCGTTATACCAATCCGGCTTTCCGTTCTTATGCCGATTCCAATACGTCAAACGTCTACCTTTATCACATCCCTTCTGAAAAAGCGGAAGTTCTTCTCGATTGGGGCAAGGATGAATACCTTCTTGATGCTGACTTTGGTTGGGATGGCGGAAAGCCTGAGCTGACTATTGCTGCTGAGGACGAGGAGCTCACTGCTGAGACTCTCGGCATCGTATACTCTTCTTCCGATACTTCTGTCGCCACTATCAACAAGGACGGTGAAGTTTCTGCCAAAGGTGACGGCGAGTGCGTGATTACCGCTTCTATCCCCTCCTCAAACTATCTGTATAAAGCAGAACCTGCCACATACACCCTCTATGTAACGTCAGCCAATCTCCCCGTATTTATGGACGAGATGGACGGTACAGCCTTCGAGACTAATGAGGTGGCTCTCCTTCCCTCGGCTCTCGCCGCCGGATTCACGCTCTATGTGAAACCTGATGAGGGCTATGGCGTAAATGTCAACATCAGCCCCGCCGGTGCAGGCAAAGTTACATCTCTTGGCGACGGCGCTTACGTTACCGTAACAAAAGACTGCTCTATCACAGCACGCACAAAGAAAGGCGATCAGAGCAGTACCCGGTATGCTTCTTTCCGCGTCAAGACCATGGATCTCGCTCCTGCAGACATCAAGTGGACCGCAGACCGTTACGTTTATGACCTGGCCAACAAGTCTTGGAACACAACTCCCGAGCTTGTGAACAATTACGACCTCCCCGTGACCTATGCTTCAAACAACGAGCGCGTGGCCACTGTCTCCCCCAACGGCAAGATCACACCTTTAGAGCAAGGCACTGCTATCATCTCTGCCACAGTAGAAGGCACCGATGATTATCAGCGCAACGTTGTCACTACCACAATCCGCGTGACCGACTCCACTGCCCCTGCAGGCTATGACGTCTTCGAGATGGTGAAGAAAGGCGACCAACTTCGTGAGAACGAACAGTTCATTATCGTAACAGGTGAGCCCATCAATCCTGAAGTCAACGTTGGAGATTACGCAAAAGAAGGCGGTCGCTACTATGCTGTGTCTCCCTACAAATTCATGGATGGCACCACAGCAAAAGATTATTATGCAGCAACAGCTATTGACTTCCCCGAAGGCGATGAGTCCGGCGATCGTCTCCTTGTAAGTGATGACGCTAAAGTTCTGCGTCTGAGCAAGCAGTACGACACATCAGGCAAAGACTCTAAGTTTCCTTTCTTGTTCCAAGTCATGAACGACGAAGACGAGGAAATCCAAGGGAAGTATCTGCAGGTGAATGGTGCTAAAAACTTCGTTTTTGTTAATCTTCCTGAGAATATTGAGGACCGTGGCCTGATCAATGGAAATGTACGCGTTCTTGATCCGGAAGATCCTAATCTCAACGGATATGTGGAGGAAGACTATATCGAAATAAAGAAATCTTCTGAATCTGAAACCAACACGAGCTACGCCGGAACAAAAGGAACGTTTACAGACAAAGGCGAAATTCTCTTCAGCGGTGCAGATGGCAAAAGATACTTTATACGATTCAATCCCGGCGGTAAAGCCATACATTTCAATATTTATGCAGAGGATAACACTTATGATGCAACTACACGTAGTAAAGCCAGTACATTCCCTGTACGCATTTATCGTCTTGCAAAACGTGTAGAGAAACCCTCTATCACCGTTTATCCTGAAGAACCTGTCGCTTCTGATATCGCTTATCAGGAAGAAGTTACCTACAATAATAAGGTGCGCGTCGTAATTGAGCAGCACCCCAAGACTTCAGCCGAGGCCCAGCTCATGCGCCAGTGGCAGGAGGAAGGCCACAACCCTGCTCTCCCCGACTATGATTCGTTTGTAGACAACCAGATCGTGGTTTACGTTGACGGCCATGCAGTAGAAGACGCCGAGGGCAATGTGCTCCGCTACATTGACCCCGAGTTCAACGCCTCAACAGCCACACGCACTCTCTTCGCCGTTTCTCAGCTTGATGGCGTATTCAGCGAAAGTGCCGAAGCTACTTTCAACTTCAAGACTTCCGCACCCCGCATCGCCAAGGCATCGACTGACGCTGATGGCAATATGAACGTGCGTATCGCGCGCCCCACTAACTACACAAAAGACGCGGTTTACTATTACGTTATCTCAGACGACAACGCCAAGCCGTCAGTAACCTTCAACATCGACGGTACTGTAAGCGCTGCTGACGGTACAGCAGTGGAAGCCTGGACCGGCAACTCTGATGATACTGAAACCGGAATTATCTCGCTTCCCACCGGCAAGACCCTTTGGGTCGGTGCATTCAAGGCAGGTTATGAGCCTGCTGTGGTTGAATACAACAACCACACTATCTTCCCCGAGTGTCGCCCGATGCAGCTGCTCCGCCTCACCGATAAAGGCCGCGAGATCATCTTCTCTGAAACTTCAGGTCTTGACATGAATGAAGTGTTTGAGGGCGCATATGATCCCACCAAACCTCTCTACATCAACTATCGCAATGATCTTGTTAACGAAGACGGCACCCTCGCCGACAGCGAGAACCACTTCCACTACCTGATCCAGCGCGATCACACTTATGGCGACCGCTATACGCGTAACGTTGAGATTGAGCAGATCTCTGAGGATCTCTTCAAAAAAGTCTTCGGTGAAAACTACATCAACGTTGACGAAGAGCATGCCCGCAACTTCCTTTGGACATCCGATTACTACGTGTTCGTGGCTAACCTTGACGAATTCTCATCTGCTCTGAATGAGAAGGTAGACATCAATGAGGTAACACTTGTCACCCCTGATCGTACATACAAAGCTCTTGAGAATTTTTTCAACCTCCGTCCCACGAACAGCGACGGCACATACGTGGCCGGCTCGACAGCTGAGCGTGTAATCTACTACGGCGTAATGCTCGAGAACGAAGGCAAGCTCGGCGCCAAGACCGTAACCTCTGTGGTTAACTATACAGTAGGCGATGGAGCCAACGCAAAAGAGTACACCACCGAGACTTCAGCCGAGACATCGCCTCGCATACCCTCTTCATTCGGTTTCACTTTCGAGTATGAATATGAGCGCGAAGAAGAGTCGCAACTTGCAGCAAATAACCCGGGTGCTCAATTTGTGAAGCTCAGCGTGCCCTCTGCAATCGGCAAAGGAAATTCGGAAGCTCTGATTCCTATCGATCAGCTCAACAACCGCCACTTGAATCTCATCTTCAAGTTCAACCGTCCCAACATCTCCAAACACATCCTTCAGCACTACGACATCTATTACACCATCAAGTTCAACCGTCATGACGAGACAGATCCTGCCAACCCTGTGCACACTTTGCTCTCCGGTTCAGGTGTTTATGTCGACAACGAGATTGATGAAGAGAAGGACGATGCAGTATATCGCTTCCGTATCGACGACGTAAATCCCACCGCTGCTGTTTATCCTGAAATCGAGATCTCAAAGGTAACCTACGTTGGTAATGCCAACAGCGAATCTTACGGTCAGTACGTCTCCAACTTTGGCCAGCAGAAGACTGTCGCTCCCGCACCCAACAACTCCGAAAAGAAGCCTCTTTCGATTAAGGAACTCTGGATAGCTAAAGCGCCTAACCGCGAAGTTGACGGCAAAGCTGTAGCCGACTGGATGTATATTAGTCACATCGAGCTTGAGGATACACCCGACATCATCGTCAACAATCCTCATACCGGCAACAAAATTGATATCAGCTCGATGTTCTATCACATTGAGACTTATATTCCCGGCACTGAATACTACAGCGCTTATGAGTATCTTATCAAGCACGATGATGAAGCTCACTTCACACCCGAAGACGAGAGTCATCCCTTCTACACTGATGAAGTTCTCGGTAATGAATCCGGAATGTCATACGATGCTATGCGCTACACAATCATTGCTCGCGATTTCCCCTGCAATGAAGACGATTCAGCCATTACTCCCAAAGTCGTTATCTCGCCTGTTTACTTCTTCTCGTATGGAGCAGATATGAACCCTGTGCAAATCGACAAGGATGACAAGGTAATCGACTCCTTCTCCGAAACCGGCGGTTATGCAAAGATTGACTTCGTAAACGACCTGCCCGGCACAGTATCGCCCAAGGCTGCTCGCCGCAACGCTCCGCGTCGCGCTGCTTCAACCGGCACCGAGGCTCCCTCTACTCGTGAGTATCCCATGCCCCACGCCGGCGATACCAACATGAACCACGAATCTATTCTCGACCTTACGGCTGATCCCGATTATAACGTGGTAATTGGCGGTCACTACGAGCCCGATGATGACAGCCCCATCATGACCGGAATTGAGAATCTGGTAAAAGATGGTGCTTCCGAGGGTGAGGCTGTATACTACAACCTCCAGGGTGTGCGCGTCGCTAACCCCGGCCACGGATTCTTTATCCGCGTCATCGGCGGTCAGGCTGTAAAGGTTCTCCGCTAATACGGATATAGGAATATTCCTAACTATGAAGGCTCGCCCTACCGGCGAGCCTTTTCTTTTCCCCGCGCTACGCACGGGGCTAACCACAATACCGCCCCTCCGGGGCTTATTGGCTGTTGGTTGCACAAGTTTCCCCGCGCTACGCACGGGTTAACCACAACATCGCTCCTACGGGGCTAATTGTTCGAGGATGTGTTTATTGCGTTCATTTTCGGGGTATATGATAATATTCCCAAGGGCATATCCGTTGTATGGGTATGAAGTTAAAATCCATCATCACAGGTTGCTTATTCCTTCTCTTCGGCCTTGCTGCTTCGGCGATTGAACTCCCCATCGGCGATTCGCTCCACCGTCCGGATTTCTACGGCACGCTGCGAGTAAAATATGCATTGCGCACGACAGACGGCGCCGGACAATTCCAGGTAAAGAACGCTATCGCGGGAGTTTCCGGTCGCATCCTCCCCACCCTGGCCTATTGCCTCGAAATCGACCTTGACAACAACGGCAAAACCAAGATGCGCAACGCTTTTGCGCGATACACTGCACCCTGCGGAGTGACCGGCACGGCCGGATTGATGCGTGTGCCTTTCGGCATAGATGTGATGCGCGCGCCTCACCTCCAATACTTCGCCAACCGGTCATTTATCGCCAAATACGGCGGGAATGTGCGCGATGTGGGTCTGAGTCTGCTCTACCGCACCCCCACTGCCGTGCCCCTGACCATCCAAGCCGGCGCCTTCCAAGGCAATTCCGTGCGCTCCAAGGCCAACGACTGGACATCCTCATACGTCTTTAACACGCGCCTGCAGGCCAACCTTTCGCGAGCATGGGCTCTCGTGGGTTCGCTCCTGCGCACCCGGCCTGACTGCTCCACGGTGATGATGTACGACCTGGCCGCGGCCTACAATTCTCCTCTCTGGCACTTCGAGGCCGAGGGCCTTTACAAACACTTTACGCGCAACGTGGGCTCGACAGAATCTCCGCTGCGCCACACATGGATTGCAAACGCCTTCGCGCTCCGCAATTTCCCCGTATCGGGTGCCGGCGCACTAAAAAACGTGGCTGCCCTATGCCGTTACGACTATATCTCGCTCAACAGCGACGCCAAAACCCTTGACGCTGTGGAGCCGGCCAAGCACCGCGTGACCCTTGGCACTACGCTGCGCCTGGGCCTGGGGCCCGTCTACGCCGAGACGCGTGTGAGCTTCGAGAAATACTTCCGGCTCTCGCGTGAGGATAAAATCACCCTGGAGGTGATGTGCAGGTTTTGATAGGGATAAAATAATTACGGATTCCACGGATCTGACGGAAACTACGGCTTGCACGGAGCTGACTCTCGTTTGAAGGTAGTTAGGATGGTCCATGAAACAACAAAGGTCGCCACGAGGGCGACCTTTGGTATATGGGTTTGTCGAGGGCTTATAGCCCTCGGTGTTCGGGATTATTTGATTATGACTTTGGTGGCTTTGGAGCCGCGGAGCATGATGTAGAGACCTTTGCCGGGACGGTCGACTTTCACGCCCGAGAGAGTGAAATATTGAGCGTCGGCTTCGGGAGCGTCAATCTCTACGGCTTCGATGCCGCTGAAATCAAGGAAATTGGTGGTCAGGACCACGTTGGGGAGCATCTCGTTGGTCATCACGCAGAGCATGTTGTCGTAACCGGCCTCGAAGGTGGTGACGCCGTCGGTGATGGTATATTCCTCGCCGGCAACGAGTTCTTCGCCTTCAAGGACTCCTGTTTCATAGTTGTAAGTGGGCTCGCCGATAAACCAGCGGTAAACCGTGGGCGTGCCGGCGACATCTTTCTGTGAGGAGAGGTCAGCAGTAAGGCCATCGACAACGGCCTCAACGGGCGCCTGGTTGGCGTAGGTGTAGCGGGTCCACTCTTCTTTCGGAAGAGGGAGTGTGGCAAATGTGAAGCGGTTGCGGTCAAGAGCGAGAGCGCGCAGATTGTCAAGATTGTCGACATTGATCTCAGAGAGCTTATTGCCCGCGATGCTGAAGTGATTGATCAGGGGATGCTGCTGCAGGTCGTATTCCTCGAAAAGGTTGTTGTCGAGGTCAATATATGTGAGCTTGTTGCCTTCAGCAAATTTCACTTCGGTGAGCTTGTTGTTGGAAGCAGATACGAGCACCATGTTGGGGCACTTGGAGAAGTCAAGGGAGGTGAGATTGTTGCCGCCGGCTGTGAGGAGACGGAGCTGTGGGTAACGGGCCGGATTAATCTCATCAAGATGATTGCCGTTGAGCTCGAGCTCGGTCACAAGATCACTTTCCGGGAAGATGATGTGGTCAAGACCCGTGCCGATGAGGCCGAGAGTGACGATCTTGTTGAGCTTGGAGCCGTCGAAGTCGCTGAGCGCTACGCCGTCGATAGAGAAAACGCGCAGGTCGTTATCTTCATCGGGAGAAAGCACCTTGACGTTGGCTCCGGCCTTTATCTGAGCCTCGAAGATCTTATACTTGTCGTTAAGGAGGTATTCCACGAGATCAGTGCCGTCGCCGTTCCAGTCGATATAGATGACCGAACCGTTGTTGTGCGCGCCAAGAGAAAGATTCATCTTGCCGCTTGCAGCGGTAGTAAACGAAGCGATGACATTTGTGGGCATATCGGTGGGGATGACCAGAGAGGTGCGCATCACGTCAGCGCCTGTGAAGTCAGGAAGGGCCGCGCATGTGAGAGCGCAGTAGGCGCTGCCGAACGAAGTAGAGAGGAAACGGGTGCGGCCGTCGGTAATGGTGTAATCGGTGCCCTCGATCAGGGGAGTGCCGTCGGCTTTGTACCATTTGAAGACAACCGGCTCGCCGTCGATAGTCACGTTTTCAGCACTGAGGTCGATGCCGGGAGCCTTGGGGGCAATCTGGATCATAGCCTGAGGCGCGTAAGTGAATACCTCGCACTGGCCGCGTGACGGGAGAGTGGCGTAGGTAAAGGCATTGTTCGAGAAATCAGCCTTACGCAGCATATCGGTCTCCGGGGCGGTGTATGTGGAGATATTGTTGTAGGATGCGTTGAGCTCGGTCATTGCACCTTGATAGTTGAGCTTGAGCTCAGTGAGCTTGTTGTGGCTGAGGTCGAGGTATTCGATATTGTCAGCGTCAGTGAGGTCGATCTGCGTGAAATTGTTGGCGTGGAGGTCAAGGTGGCGGATTGACCTGCGGTCAGAAACGGTTAAGGTTGCGATTTCGTTATCCGAGAGGTCGATATAGCTCAGCTTGGACTTCAAATAAGATCCGGAAGCGCCGTCGAGGTCAAACTCGCTTAAATGATTGCCGGTGAGGACGAGCGATTCAAGGCAGCGGTTATATTTCAGATCGAGATAATAGAGACCGGCCCCCGTGAGGCGCAGGTCGCGCAGCGAGGACATCGGAGTCACGTCGCATGAGTACATGGTCACGCCGTCGATGCCAACTCCGGTGATCACATCGCCATCGTCAACGTAAAGGGCTGCTTGTCCCCACCCCAGCGACGCGTATTTCACGTTGGGCGTCGCAGGCATGCGGGATTCGGTGACCGGCACGGTAACTGTAGAGCCGTCAGAGAGGTCGATATACAGATTCTTGGGTGTTGCAGTTGAGGCTCCCTCGATGCCGATGCACATGTTAACGTACTGACCCTCGGGCGTGGAGGGCTGGAATGTCATCTGAAGCGAAGGCTTGTTCATGTCTTCTGCCTTCTTAACCATGAAATGGGATGTGGTCAGGTAAGGATAGGTGAACTCAGAGTTCACGAATTCCACATACACGCTGTCGGCAATGGCTGCATTGACCGTGATGACACCGTTATCATACGTATACTTCGACTCGTCAACTTCAACCGGATTGTAGGGATCGGCGCGCTTGAAAGACATCAGGCGTCCGTAGGTCTCGGTGCCGGGACGGTTGACTCTCGATGAAAGGTCAAGAGGTTTGCCCACCTCAAGCTGAGCGGGCACGGCGAAGGGGTGCTGTCCGTAATTGTATTCCAGGAATGTCTCGCGCTCGGCCGGGAGAGTGACGTAATCGAAATAATTGTTTTCGATGTGCAGATTGGAGATGTTCGGACAGTTGTCGATGTTAAGAGCAGAGAGGCGGTTGCTTCCGAGCCACAGGTGGTCGAGCTTTGTATTGTTGGAGACGTCGATATCCGTGAGGTCGTTGCCGGTGGCGAAAAGGTAATAGAGCTCGGGGAGCATGGAGACGTCAAGTTTCGTAAGCTTCACTCCGGGGTTGTAGGTATCTGACCCGTGGGTGACGTAAAGCTGCTGGAGTTTGGGGCACTTTGAGAGGTCAATGTCGGTGATCGCTGTCTCGGAGATGTTGAGGATGGCGAGTTCGGGATTATTACTCAGGTCAAGAGTGCTGACGTTGGTGCAATCGAGCGAGAGACGCGTCAGATGCGGACATTTCGTGGGGTCGATCTTCGTGATTCCCGGCACGGCAAAGGCATCCAGGATGCGAAGCTGGGGATAAGTGTCGATGTTAAACTCAGGGTCAATATTATACACGATGTCGATCTCCAGCATCAGCAGCTCCGGGTGGTTTTTGCCGATTACCAGGGGAGATTTGTCGTAGGGGTTATCGGTGAGATAAGCGATGCGGAGGTTGGAGAAATCGCTAAGGTCAAGGGCGCTGAGGCTGTTGTGGTTGAGATTGAGCACCTCGATTTGCTCGGGGTTGGCAAATTCGATCCACTCCAGGGTGCAGCCCTCGCCGTCAAAGAAATCGATAACGGCGCCGTCATCGGCATAGATCTTGATTATGCCCTCTTTCGAGACCTGGCAGGAGATGGTGGTGCCCTTTACGGCCTGGGTGGAAGAATCGACGGAGAATTCCTTGAGTTCATACTCCACCGGGCCGAAGCCGCAGTCGACCTCGATGTACTTGCCTTGCGTGCCTCCTACGACGATGGTGCAGGCATTGTTTGGTCCGGCCGTGTCGTAGATGCCGGTGCGCATGGTGATGGCAGCATCCTGTGCTATACCGCTAAATGCAGTAAAAGCGGTTACCGCCGAGAGCGCGAATTTGAAAAAATTATTCATTTTCTTGATTTATTTGATGATAATCTTTTTAGAGGCAGTGCCGTTCACGTTAAGCACGCAGACACCCGAGAGTGAAGAAGGAAGCGTAATTGTAGCCTCGTCGCTGTCTGAGTTGCAACGAGCCACCTCTCTGCCGAGCATGTCGAAAACCGCGATATTGAGGCTTTTTGCTCCGGGCAGACTTACTTCAAAAACGTTGGCGCCGAGATTGCGTACAAGCACATCGTCTGACTTTGCTTCAGTGGCGATGTCGACGATCGACGATCGACGAAGCACCTCCTTGAGGCCGGCGTAGGCGTCAAACTTGCCTGCGCCTACTTTGACCTGATCGGCCACTTTTGCCGTGTATTCATCTTTGACCGAGGTTCTGGCGATGATATCACGCATTTCCTCGACCGTCAGCTCCGGATCTGCTTCAAGCCAAAGGGCCATGGCTCCTGCCACAAACGGTGAAGCCATCGATGTTCCGGACATCTGCACCCAGTAATGATCACGTCCGCCGAAAGATGTCTCGGCCTGGCGTACGCCCGGAGCCATGGGGTTGTAGCCGTTGCCGGCATTAGAGGTGTTGGTGTGATAATACTGGTTTGAAGAAGAGATGATCACAGCCCCGGGTGCAAGCACGTGAGGGAGATTGCGACCATCGGCGAGAGTGCCCCATGAGGAGAACTCGGTGACCTCGTTGGCAGGAATGCGATTCTCGCCGTAGCTGTAGATGTTGCTGTCAAGAGAGAGCCAGCTTTCTCTGGTATTGTAAGCACCCACTATGATCTGATTCTTTCCGCAGGCCATGTCGGAGATGGTGCCGTTGCCGGTGGGCTGGATCCAGCCATCCTTGCCCAAAGATCCGAAGCCCTGGATGCCGTCGGCATCGCCATATGTCTCGATACGCTGGGGTGCACCGTCATCTGCAATATATGTCACAATAAAGCCAAGACTGTAGCGGCCGTCGGCGTTCGAGCCTTCTACGTTGTCGATAGCTGCAATGTCAAGCACGGCAAAATATCGGCCGTTGTCGGTGTCAATGCCGGTGCCCATGCCTACATACCCTTCGAAATAGTTGGCAAAAGCCTGATCTACGACGTCTGTGTCATCCTGCTGGTAGGTAGAGGATGAGCAGTAGTACTGCACGGTCTCTGAGGCCTCGACAAGAGTCTTGCTCCATGCAGCGCGGTTGCGCTGATTATTCCATGCCACGAGCTGAATCTTGAAAGGCCTGCTGTCGTTGCCGTATACGTAAAGCTGCCCCATGCGCATGTTCTTGAGTCCTGCAACCGCAGCCTCCTCATCATCGATAAGGGAAATGAAGAAGGTTTTTGCTTCGGGGTCAGCAGCGGAAATGGTTTTGTTCCAAGCTATAGGCATATCACCCTCATTACCGGCAGAGATGCAGATAATGGCGTTGTCGCCGTGGTAAGGCTGGCCGTCTATGATGAAATCGCCCGACATTGATATCAGGTCGAGATACTGGTTGAGAGGTGTGGACCCGTCGTGAGGGCCAAGGCTCGAACCGAGAGAAAGATTGATTACGGCACGCTGACCTGTCTGAGCCGCGTAGTCAAGAATATTCTCAATGTTATACACGATATAGGCATCGTAGTCAGAGCCGGCACCCACAGCCAGATCCGCTGACGGCGCTACACCATAGTAAGGATTTCGAGAACAGTTTTCGTCGATATTAAAAGTACCGTCTGCAGACTGATAAGCCACTTTTGCATCCCCGTCATACGATCCGGAAAGGATGCCGAGCGTGTGGGTGCCGTGGTAATTGTATGGATCATCTGTGGTGAAAGATCCGACGTTGTCATGAGTGTAAATTTTTGTGGTAGGTTGGCCGTAGCGGTCCACACCGGCCACACTGAGCATGGAAATGCGGCTCGAACCATTCGGAAAAAGGAAATTTACATGATTCGGGTCAATGCCGTTATCGACGACACCTGCCACCACTCCCTTGCCTGTATATTTCGAGGGCAAGCCCTCGCCTGTGTGAATCTTATCAACGCCGGAGACGAGCCTGGCCTTGTCAAGCTTCATGTCGACTGGTCGGCCGAGGCTGAAGGATTTTATACTCGGATGAGATGAAATGCGCTGCACTTCTGAAGCCGGCATCATGATGATTGAGAAACCGCCACGGCAATGTTTCACTTCAATGCCTTCGCCAAATGATGCATCGGATGCCTCGGGGTCAATACGCACGATAGCAGAGACGTATTGAGATGCCTGGGCAGGTGCAGCTTTCTTAATTTTTTGGCTCTGGGAACTGCCGGCCAAACGCGCGGCAGCTTCATGGCGCGCCGTTCTGGAGATCTGCGCCCTGTCGCGGAGCGACATGCTCTGAGCCGACATGGCGATAGCCGTTGAGAATGCGAGGATAGAGAGAATTATTTTTTTCATGTTATCTTAAAAATATGCCAACGCCCGCACTTACCCTATGGACAAGTGCAGGCAGTGGCATGAGAGAGGGAAAGAATTATTTTACTAAAGTTTTTTGTCCGTTGATAATGTAGATGCCCGAGGGGAGATTTTTCTTGTTCACGCGGATACCCTGGAGGTTGTAGATTACAGTTTCGCCTGCCTCTGCCTCGATTCCGGCAATGCCTGAAGTTGAGCTTGCGATCACAACGTCTGAATTATTGTTGACGAAGAATTCATATTTGCCATCGGCGGGAAGGATATCGGTTCCGTTTACGCTGACATTATTAATTTCGTCACCCTCAGAAGGTGTGATGCTTACTTTCGTGCCTTGCAGTACAGTGGTTTCGTCAAGGTTATCAAGTTTTGTAACCATATCAACAACTACTTCAGGAGAGGCGAGATCGCTGTCAACAGTAAATGTCAGGCTATATTTCTCCGGCTCTTTTCCTACAAAGCATTTCATCACATCGTTAGTTTTGGGAGTGAAGGTGTAAGAAAGATTGTCAGATTTATATGTGGGAACCTCTCCGTTCACGTAAAGGAAGCAATTGGTGGTGTAACCGTTATAGATGCTGAAGCTGAGCTCTGTTTCGGAATTATTGAATTTGATTTCGTTATATCCGTCGACAAGGTCATTGATTGAGCGGTAAGAGGGGCTTAGGTATAAACCGTAGCCGAAAAGGTTGTAGGCAGGATCGTTTGCTTTGGCAGGGCTGTCAAAATAGAAGATCATGACATTGTCGTATTTGATTTCCTCAGCTTCGATTTCAATTACAGAACCATCTTTAACAGAGATGCTGTACTCGTTTCTGTAATTGATGCTGATAGGAGATCCGTCTTGAGTGACGGAGGTAATTTGATTGCCGGAGGTGGCTTTAACATTGATTGTGCCGAGGTTTTCGGCTACGGTGATCTCGTTTGTGCCGTTGACAAGAGATATCACGTTGGCAGGATCAGATGAATCGTTGCCTTTGTAAAGCAGGACATAATCAGCGTTGTTGACTTTTACAGTCATTTTTGCTTCAGCGAATTTGTCAGCCACAATATCAAATGTGTAGTTTGAAGTCAGGTTAAAAGTGTAAGGGCTGTAAATGTAGCCGTATTGAATGATTGAATTTCCGTTGACGTCAAACTTAGTCACCTTATATTCCTGAGTGTTGAATGATACGCTCATATATGAGCCGGCTTTTACCTGAGCATCTTCCCAGTTTTCAACCGGTTCGTTGTCAGCGGTAACTGAAGTAATGAACCCATTTTTTGCACCATCAGAAAGATTGAATTTGACAGAATACTTCAGATCATCGGGGTAGTCGACCTTAATATCGATCACATCACCGTCTTTGATATTTGAAATAGTGTAGTAGCCATAACTACCGGTCACAGGTGTTCCGTTGCAAGTGATTTCATAAAGGTCTTTGCCGGAGAGGGTCGAAATATAAAGCGCTGTCTCCTTATCAGGAACGAATTTCACGACCTGAGAGGTCTGATCCAAGACAGCGATCTGTCCGCTCCATGCAAGCTGATAGCGGACAGCGTCAGTCTTGTCAACGTTAATTGTCAGCGACGCAGTTGAAAGTTCTTCAAGGTTGCCGGTTGTGAGTTTGTATACGTTGCCGTTTTGGCTTTCTGAGAGAGACAGATATCCGGAAGAGATGCTCGGCATATTTTCATCATAGCCTTGGGTTACGTTTCTCAGGGTAACGAGCATATACGGTGACACAGCTTCGATATTAACATAGCCGTAAGTATCATAGGTAAGAGTGGCGGCATTGTCAGTGAAAGACACAGGGTTGTTTTCGAACGTAACCGCTACGGCGTCAGGGTTATCTACTTCGAGGGTCACCGTGAAGGCTGAAGCCTCGAAACCTCCCAGCATAGCAAAAGCAGCCAGAAGAGATGCGTAAAGTTTTCTCATTATTATATATGTTAGGTTAGAAATTGTTTTGGCAGAGAAACTTGTGAAAAAATGTAAAAGCAAAACCAAAAGAAACAATCCGGTTTGATTTGATAAGCAATTTGCAGCGCAAAGGTACAAATAATTTAGAAAAGAGCAAATTTCCGTAACAAAAAAGACACAAAATTTAGTCGATTTGAAAAATCAGTGTCATTTTTCGTGGAGGAAAAATGCCGGAACGTTGCATTTTCAACAAAAAATGCGTAAATTTGCCGTCGCAATTCTTGTACATTGCCCCTTGGAGCGGCCTCCCCACCCCGTTGCAAGTGGTACATATGTTTGATATTCATTTACTTAACTCATTAATAAATCTCGTATTCAGATGAAAAGAGTGTATCTTTTTGGCGACGGCAAAGCAGAAGGCAATGCCGATATGCGCAACCTCCTCGGAGGCAAAGGCGCCAACCTCGCTGAAATGAATCTTCTGGGCATGCCCGTGCCCCCGGGATTCACCATCACAACAGAAGTCTGCACCGAATACACCCAATTCGGCAAAGACGAAGTGGTAAAACGCATTAAAAACGACGTTGAAGCTGCCATTGCTCACGTAGAAGAGCTCACAGGCAAGAAATTCAACGACCCGTCAAATCCCCTCCTCGTCTCGGTGCGCTCGGGTGCTCGCGCTTCCATGCCCGGCATGATGGACACCGTGCTCAATCTCGGCATGAACGATGCCACCGTGGAATCTCTCGCTGAAAAGAGCGGCAATCCCCGTTTTG
>CAZNRK010000013.1:0-42933 GCA_964575435.1 uncultured Bacteroides sp. | reverse complement strand
CACCTCGCGCAACTGGGCCGTATGGCTCCACGAGTACCTGCGCGACTTCCCCGGCAAGCAGGACGTGCTCCGCTATGTGCTCACAGCCAACGCCCCCGAGACAAAAGACAACGACTTCACCTGGCGCGACTTCCAGGCCCGCAACAATAGCGAGTTGGTGGCCATCCTCGGCAATTTCTTCAACCGCGCCTTGGTGCTCACCCATAAGTATTTCTCCGGTGTGGTGCCCGCCACCGGGCCGCTCGCCGACACCGACCGCGCCATGCTCGCCGAGATCCTCGAGGTCAAGGACCGACTGACTGAGAGCATGGACACCTTCCACTTCCGCGACGCGGCCAAGTGGATGATGGAGATAGCCCGCATCGGCAACCGCTACCTGCAAGAGACCGAGCCCTGGAAGACGGCAAAAACCGACATGGAGCGCACGGCCACTACCCTGAGCCTCGCTATCCGCATCTGCGGCGACCTGGCCGTGGCCTGCGAGCCCATCCTGCCCTTCACTTCAGAGAAAATGTGCAAGATGCTTAACCTCTCTGACTTGCGCTGGAGCATGATCGGCAGCCCCGATCTCCTCCCCGCCGGCCACCATCTGGGCGCCCCTGAGCTCCTTTTCGACAAAATCGACGACGAGGCCATCAAAGCACAGACCGACCGCCTCGAGGCCATCAAAGAGGCCAACAAGATAGCCCAATACCAAGCTGAGCCTCAGGCTGCGGAGGTGGATTTCGAGACCTTCGAGAAATGCGACCTCAGAGTCGGTACGGTCTTGGAGTGCATCAAGGTGCCTAAGGCCGACAAGCTCCTGCAATTCCGCATCGACGACGGTCTGGGAGGGCGCACCATTGTCTCGGGCATAGCCCAGTACTACAAACCCGAGGAGCTGGTGGGCACTCAGGTGTGCTTCATCGCCAACCTTCCGCCCAGAAAGATTCGCGGCGTGGTGTCGTGTGGCATGTTGCTCTCTTCGGTTAATGCCGACGGGTCGTTGGCTCTGCTGCGTCCCGGAGCACAAATGGTGCCGGGCGCAAAGATTGGATAACGCAAAGCGGAGAGGTGAGAGCCACCTCCGCTATATTTTTATAGGATGAAACCCAAGATACTCATTATATATACCGGAGGTACCATCGGCATGATCGAGGATGCAGAAACCGGCCTGCTCCGACCTTTTGATTTTGACCACCTGCTGGAAAATGTGCCCAAAATCAAAAAACTCGGCTACGATATCGCTCACGCTCAGCCCTTTCCGCCCATCGACTCTTCAGACATCGACATCCCCCACTGGCAGGCCATCGCGCGCACCATAGCGCAGAACTATGACCTCTACGACGGCTTTGTGGTGCTTCACGGCACCGACACGATGGCCTACACAGCCTCGGCCCTCTCCTTCATGCTCGAAAACCTGCATAAACCGGTGATAATCACCGGCTCGCAGCTCCCAATCGGCGAGGTGCGCACCGACGGCGAGGAGAATCTGATCACCGCCCTGCAGATCGCAGCTGCCACCAACGGACGCGGAGTGCCTCTGGTGCAGGAGGTGGCCATCCTTTTTGAAAACTACCTCTGGCGTGGCAACCGCGCCACTAAAAGCAGCGCCGACAATTTCAACGCCTTCCGCAGCAATAATTACCCGCCTCTGGCCACCATCGGGCTTGAAATCGAATACAACACCGAGGCTTTGCTCCACGACACACTCCGCCGCCCGCTCAACGCCCGCTACGAGCTTGACCCGGCCGTGGGATGCGTCACCATCTTTCCGGGGATGACCCGCGAGATGCTTAGCCATCAGCTCAATGCGCCCGGGCTCAAGGGTGTGGTGATCCGCACCTTCGGAGCCGGAAACGCCCCCACCCGGCCCTGGTTTCTCGACGCCATCCGCGAGGCTGCCGACCGCGGGCTGGTCATCGTCAACGTCACCCAATGCGTCAACGGTGGTGTGGATGCCCGGCGCTACCAGGCCGGGAGCACCCTCTCTCAAGCCGGAGCTCTATCCGGAGGCGACATCACATTTGAGGCCGCAGTCACAAAGCTGATGTTTCTCTTTGGCCTGGGCCTCAGCCCCGAAGCCGTCAAAAAATACATCACCACCGCCCTCTGCGGCGAAATCACGACCTAACACGCCATATGGGGTTATGGATGTCGATTTTTTTGGTGGGATGAGAAATTTTTTATACCTTTGCCGGCGAATTGGTGCCCATAGGAGCCGCAAGGCCCCGATCGGGCGGCAAGAGGGAATCCGGTGAAAGGCCGGAACAGTACCCGCTGCTGTATGTTCCGCGTGGTCGTAGAGGCCTCAAACGCGTTTGCCAAACCATTGAAGCTCAAGGCTTTGAGAAGGGGCAAAGAAGCGTAAGGAACGAGTCAGAAGACCTGCCGATTCGCACGAGAGACTATCACCTGCGGGAAAATGGGTGCACGCTCCCACTGCCTCCTCTTCGGGGCAGTGACACATTCATCAGGCACGCTCTGCCGGTTCCCGCATTTTTTTTACCCTCCTGCGCCTCTCCCCCGAGGCCAAAAAATGCTACGGAATCTGAATGGACTCCTCCTTACATATCCCTTCGGCCGTAAAGGTCCTGTTTGCAGTGGTTTGGGTTGCATGTTGCTGCTCTACGCCTGTGCAAGCCGCTGAGGCCGACACCACGGCTCTCGACACCACCCGCACCCTCCACGAGGTGGTAGTCAGCGCCAAGCCGCGCCCCTTGGCCACGGTGCAATCGCTTGACGGCGCTCAGCTCCAAGCCCTATCCTCCACCTCTATCGCCGACGCTCTGAAATATTTTGCCGGCGCGCAAATCAAGGATTACGGCGGGCTGGGCGGCTTGAAGACCATCAACGTGCGCTCGCTGGGGTCGCAGCATGTGGGCGTCTACATCGACGGCATCCGCATCACCAACGCCCAGAACGGCACAGTCGACCTGGGCAAATACTCCCTCTCCACCCTGGAATCGGTCTCTCTCTACAACGCCAACAAGCTCGACCGCTGCCAGGCCCCCTCGGAGTTCGCCTCGGGCGCCACGGTCTATCTGCGCACGCGCCGTCCGGCCTCCGACTCCCTCTCGGTGATGGGGGCTGCGGGGTCGTTTGGCACTTACAAGGGACGGCTCACCGCACAGTTCAACCGCCGCGGCTGGGCCGGATTCATCGATGGCGAGTACGTCACCACCAAAGGCGACTACCCCTTCCGCTACCATTCCGAGTACGAAGACACGGTGGGGCGCCGCCGCAACTCCGACATTGAATATTACCGCATTGAAGGGGCGGCCTTTCACCGCGGCCTCTCGGCCCACGCCTACTGCTATGTCTCGGAGCGCGGGCTGCCCGGCGGCATCGTGCGCCGTCTCTCCGACAAATATATTAATGTGGGGAGGGAATGGGACGTCGACTGGTTTGGACAGGCCTCTTGGACCCATCATTTCTCGGAGCAGCATCAGGTGCTGTTCAACGCGAAGTACACCCAGGAATACCTCCGCTACTGCACCGATTACCCTGAAAATCAAAACACTGCACGCGTCAACAATCACTACTGGCAGAAAGACGTCTACGCCTCGGCCTCTTACGCCTACACGCCCTTCACCTGGCTCTCGGCCAACGTCGGCTACGACATGCGCCATTCCTGGCTCAAAGCCGACCTGCGGAATTTCCGCACCGTGCGGCGCCTCGACCAGAAGGCTGTAGCTGCCGTGCAGGCTGAATATAAAGGCGCACGCCTGGCCGCGTCCATGCTCTATCAGCACTACCGCGACCACACCCGCACCCACGTAGGCGCCGCCGACCCCCTGAGCCGCTTCACGCCCTCTATCACTTTGGGCTACAACCTCAAAGGCCTCTCCCTGCGCGCCTGGTACAAAAAAATCTTCCGCGCCCCCACGCTCAACGATCTCTACTACACCCAGGTGGGCAATCGCAACCTCAAACCTGAGTACACTCGCCAATTTGACCTCGGCGCCGAATACCACATTGGCCGCGGGCTCTGGCAGGCCTCCGCCCAGGTCGACGCCTACATCAACAACATTGACAACCGCATCGTCTGCCTCCCTCTTAAAGGCACCTACTCATGGTCGATGATGAACTACGGCAAAACCCTCTGCCGAGGCCTGAACGCCAACCTCTCGGGTCGCTTCTCGCCCCGGGAGTGGAATTTCACGCTTACCGGCTCGCTGACCTGGCAGCGCGACGTGGACCGCACCGACCCCGAAAGCGACCTCTACAACAAGCCCATCTGCTATTCGCCCACCCTCTCCTACGGCCTCACGGCCGTGGCTGGCTGGAGGTGGATAACCCTCTCTGTCTCAGACCTTCACGTGGGCAAGCGCATGTGGAGCTATGCCGACCCCGACGACATGCTCAGCCCCTACAAAAACGTTGACCTCAAGCTCTCGGCCCGCTGGCGCATGCTCTTGGCATCACTTGAGATCAACGACCTCCTTGACGAGCAGTACGAGCACGTGCCGCGCTACCCCATGCCTGGCCGCAGTTTCACCTTCTCTTTAACCGTAAGCCTATGAAAGTCAAATTCTTTCCTCTCCTGTTTCTGCTTCTGCTCCCGGCTCTCACAGCCCGGGCTCAAGAGCGCTTGATCATCCTCAACGAAGGCATGTGGCAGGCCGACAACGGTCGCATCACATACTTTGAAGACGACCGTGTGGTCAGCAATCAATGGTTTCGAGAGATTAACGGCTACAAACTCGGCGACACCCCCAACGACATCATCCGGGTCAACGACAACCTCCTGGCCATTGCCATCAACTGGTCAAATATCATCCAGTTTATCCGCCCCGACGGCAAGGCTGTGGCAGCCACAGAAAATGTGCCCAACAACCGCAAGCTCGCCTCCGACGGGCGCTACGTCTACGTTTCTTCCTACGGCCACGAGTGCGAGACCATCCACGGAATGGACTATTTCACCCGCGGCTATGTGGCCAAAATCGACGTCACGACCTTCAAGGTGGTGGCCACATGCGAGGTTGGCTATGAGCCGGAGGGGATAGCCCTCTACGACGGCCACCTCTTCGTGGCAAACACCGGAGGCTATGCCTTCCAGGAGGATCACGAGTATGAAACCACCGTCGACATAATAGAAGCCGCCTCAATGCGTAAGGTCAAAAGCATCGACACGGGCGTAATCAACCTCTATGGCAAGATGTCGCAGTCGGGGCAGTATCTGTGCATCAATTCCCCCGGCGACTATTACGACGTCCCCGCCAACGGCATCATCTTCGACTGCCGGAAGGCCCTCGAGGGAGAACAGGAGCCCTACGTGGTCGTGCCTTATGCAACGACTTACAATTGCACCACCCGGGATGGCAAATTCCTGGCCATCGGTTCGCGATATTCCTATTACACAGGCCAATACACGTTTAATTACGCGACTATCGACCCCGAGCGCATCATCGCCTCCGGCGGCAGCGAGGGCATCGATGAGGAGCTGCCCGGGACCATGCTCTCACAGATCATGAAGATGACCTCGCCTTATGGCATCTATCAGAATCCCTACACGGGCATGTACTACGGCACCGATGCCGGGAATTTTGCCGGCGCCGGCGCCCTTTACCAGTGGGACCCCGAGGGGAACCCGCGCGGCAAGTACACCGTCTACATCAATCCCGGTCATTTCCTGGCTCTCCCGCCCGACGGCATGGACACCGGCATCGCCGATATCTCCACCGACCGGCCGTCATCCTCGTCTGTGATCTACGACCTGCAGGGGCGCCCGGTGGCTCGCCCGGTGGCCGGCAGGCTTTATATCTCCAACGGCAAGAAATTCTTCTATCTCTCCAAGCCATAACTTTCTGACCACCTAAGACTTAACCCTCAAAAATATCATCCTCACAGAGGGCGCCTCGACGGGCGTCCGCGCCCTTTCTACACTTTTTTCAACTCTAAAAATCAACAGTAACTTCCAAAATAAACCCATCATGAAACAAAATTTCCTTACGGTTTTGTGCGCTCTTCTTCTCGCCCTTACGGCCTCGGCCAATCAGGTGACGGTGAAGATGAACGCCGTCAGCAAAACCATGCAACTTCGCTCTCTGGCCTCCGGCGATCTCGTGGATGTCGGAGCCCCGTCAAGCAACATATACACCTTCCCCGCCGAGCCCGGCCGGTATGAACTCACCGCCTTTGCCACCGACGGCAAAACCGTCAACGGCACCCTCGGCATCGAGGTTTCTGACAGCCTGCAGCAGCAGTTCACCGTGATCACCTGCACAGCCTACGTCACCAACAAGCGCCCGGACGGCACTTCATGGGTCTTTGACCAAGACTACACGATGAAAGTGGAAATCACCTCGCGCGAGGGACAAATCATTGATAGCAAGCCCGGGACATCGACCACCACAGGGCGCAAGACTTTCCTGGCGCTCAATGGCAACAGTTATTACGCAACTTTCTCTCCCTCAGAGCAGTGGCAAGCCGAGGGCTATATGGATCTCTACAAGAGCGGCACCCTCACGGCCAACGTCAACGTCTCTGGCGCTGTCCCCGTGGGCGGAGATTTTGACATCGCTGTGGATGCCGGCGCTGAGCTGGCTCTGGGCATCAAATTCACCCACTTCACCAACTTCCGCGCCGTGGAGCCTGAAAGCATCGAGCCAAAAGGCGACGTGAACGTCTACCACTACCGCCTCGCCTCCGGCCAGGTCTATAATTACCGTGCATGGAAGAAGGGCGGCCTCACTCAGGCGGGGTACTTCACCATGAACAGCGACCCGACCAAGCGACCTGAGATAGCGTTCACCGCCGGCTCTTTCGAGGTCTTTAATCCTCTGGCCATCAACCACTCCGTACAGTCGAACCTCGGCTACGAAACGGGCGACATTTTCGTCAATATCAACCCTCAGGGCTATCTGAAAATGAAGTTGGGCGAGACTTTTGACGCCCTGGCCATGCGCTCATGGGAGATAACCGACAATTCCACCAACAATTACTTCATGGAGCCTGATTTCCACTACTATATCACTGATCTTCAGGGGCGTCCATCCTCGGGCGTGATCGAAATCGACAACTCCGACACCACAACCTCGCCCTGGTCTAAGATCCGCGCCGTGGGCCCCGGCACGGTGATCGTGCGCGTGGTCTACGATGCCATAGGCGTGAACTACTACAACGGCGCTGCCAAGACCCCCTACCTCGGCGGCGAATATTGGGGTGCGATATGGCCCGAAAACACTGCAGTGTATGTGGTTTCTGTCGACGAGCCGGCTTCTGCCGCCGTTCCCAACATGCTCATAAATGAGAAATTTAATCAGGGTGCGCTCCGCCTCGCCGGCGAGAATGTGGATGCCGAGCACGATGTGTTTTATTTTGAGGGCACCGGCGGAGCCCTTTTCACCTTCACTCCCGAAGATGTGGCTGACGTTGACATCGCCTTGCCCACAATCGGCGAGAGGATGATATCTTACGATGGATTCACAAAACAAGGTGTCGTCAAAAACGCCGATGGCTCTTACACCCTCACCCTCCCCGAGGGGCGCAGCATTGTGCGCCTCATCGACGCATCGGGAAATGCTACATATCAAGTGCTTACAGCCAAGCCCTGCACCGTGGAGGTCAAAAACGCCACCCGCCCCGGCAGCAAAATCTACCAGCCGGGCGACAAAATCACAGTCCAGCTCTCCGGTCTGCGCCACCCGGCCAACAAGCTCGCGGGCATCTACAACATGTCGGCCTACGTGACCTACAACGACATCCCCAACGGCACATCCCTGATCCTCAGCGCCAACCAGTACACCTTCGGTTCGGCGGCATCAGCCCAGGCCGTCACCGTGGAGGTTCCTGCCGATTTCGACACGGCGAATAATTCCGAAATAGCTCTGAGCAACGGCGTGATCCAGGTCAATGGCTACGGCGACCCCATTGGCAACCACCGCAACACCTCGCCGCTGGCCGGACGTTCGCCCAACTTCACTGCCGTTGCCCACAAGACCTACTTCGGAAGCATTCCGGAGGTGAAGATTCCGGTCTCTGCACGTCTTGACTTTGATATCAAAGTGCTGGGACTGAAAGAAGGCTCCGCCCTCACTGTCGCCTTCGATGGCAAAGCCCTCACCCCCGACGACAACGGCCTATACAGCGGCACCTATGGCGACTATCAGGTCACCGTGGCCACTCCCGGCTATCGCTGCTATCGCCACACCTTCAACATCGCTGACGATGCCTCAGGCCTTCAAACATTCGCTTGCGAGCTGGAAAAGGCCATCCCGGAGGCTTGGGACGGGGTCTCCAAGACCGAGCCTGCCCTTGCCGGCGATTCTTACGTGATTTCGACAGGCAGTGAGCTGGCATGGTTTGCTGCGGCTGTAAATGGCAAACAATACAGCATCAAAGCTCAGCTCGCTGCCGACATCGACCTGGCCAACTACGACTGGACCCCCATCGGCGGCACCTCCTCCTCTACTGCTTTTAAAGGCTCTTTCGAGGGCAACGGCCACACCGTCAAGGGCCTCTTCATTTCCAATGAAAAAGCCACCTATCAAGGCTTCTTCGGCTACACCGCCGAGGCCACGATCAGCAACCTCACCCTCGAAGGCAGCGTATCGGCCAAGCAATACGTAGGCGGCATCGCTGCCATGATGGGCGCGAACACCAGGATTGACCGTTGTGTCAACTCTGTCGAAGTCACCGGAACGGGCAATTACGTGGGTGGCATCGCTGCCACGGGCGTGGCCACAGCCTCTCTCTCCAATTCCTGCAACACTGCCGCAATCACCGGCAACAAATACTGCGCCGGCCTGCTGGGCAACGCCCTCCCCAAGGTCTCCAACTGCTTCAGCATCGGTGAGGTGACCGGCGACGGCATCGGAGCATGTCTCTATGGAAGCACCACCACCATCAAAGAGGGGCAAGTGGAGAATGTGTTCTGCATCAAAGAATACGTATTCACCCAAGCGCAAACCCTTGTAACTGAAGAGCAGATGGCCTCCGGCGAGGTGGCATGGCTTCTTGGCGAGGCCTTCGGGCAGAATATCGGCGAGGAGGCGCTTCCGGTAATCAACGGCGCAAAAGTCTTCAAGGTTTCTTACTCCGTAGTCTCCACTGCCGACACCCCTGCCACTCAAGACGACGAAATGCCTGCTATCTACACCAACGGCTCCCTGCCATCTCACATCGACGGTCAGGAAGTGTGGTGGTTCGCTGACCCTGAATGCACCGTCCCGGCTTCTGAAGTAACCGGCGACACTGCCCTCTACGCCAGAATTGACAACACCTCCGGGATCTCGTCAGTGGCTGCCGAGGCTGATGAGGCGGCCGAGCGGTGGTTCAACCTCTCGGGCATAGAAATCCGCCGCCCGGCTGCCGGCACCCACGGCACCTTTATCCGTGTGTCGGGCGGTAAGGCTCAGAAAATCAGGATGTAACCAAATTCTCTTATATCTGTCAGAAGGAGCGGTCTCGCGAGAGACTGCCCCTTATCTTTATTGGTCGATGTCGTCCTCGATGCGGTTTGCGCCCTTGCGAGCATAATAGATGATGAAGCCCAGAAGCACCAGCACCGTGAACGCGCCGATCCATATAAGCCAGTACACTACCTTACAAAATACTATAATCGCCAGAATTGCCACGGCCAGAATGCCCAGCACCCAGCACCAAACTTTTGCATTGTTGTTCATAACTCAAAAATTTAAGATCATAACTATAAATCAAACACTCCACCTCCCACGAAAGTTCTCTCCCCCTCTCTTATTCGACCGCAATCGCCCAAGGGCTTGCGAAGCAGGGAAATTTGCTTAATAGTATATTTTTTTGGCGTTTTTTGATGTTTTTTACAAGTAAATTTGGCTGGTGGGCTGATTTTTCGTAACTTCGCAGCGATATTGGCTTTTTTGTAGCCTTTCAATTGCCAGATTATAATAATCCAATCATATTCACCAAATTAATCCAAATGAAGAATCTAAAGGTATTTAGCGGCGTGGCCTGCGCTCTGACTTTGCTGGCTTGTGCCGGCTGCAGCGACAGCAGCGCTGACTTTAGCACTTCGGGCAAAGGCCGTGTGGCTCCTGTGGTGGAGGTCAACTCCTCAGCACAGGCTCCCAAGGGCCAAAAAGCTCCCGCTTCGCGCACGGATTACGATCAAGTGACCTCCGACATGCTCGGTCTGCGCCTGATTCCCTCTGACGAAGCTCTTGCCCCGGAGCAATGGGATGCTGTGGCGGATTTCCCCACAGAAAAAGAGTTTCCTATCGGAAGATACACCATGGAGGCCTTTTACGGCGATGCTGACGCCGAGGGCTTTGAGGTGCCTTACTACTACGGCAGCACACAATTTAACGTGCGCGAGAACGAGACCACGCCCGTGGCCGTTACTGCCACTCTGCAGCAGGCTATCGTGACTGTTGACTACACCGACGCGTTCAAGTCATACGTGCTCTCTTACGGCGCTGACCTCCTGAGCGAGGGCAGCATATCATCGGTGGAGTATCCCGCCGACCGCACAGGAGATTTGGCTTACATGAAGCCGGGCAAAGTATCTGTCTACGTGACCATTACAATTCCCACCAAAACCGAATCGGCAAGGCTCAAGGCGTGCGATTTTGAAGCCAAGGCCCGCTATATGTATAATGTGACCGTTGACTACAACAACGGTGAGCTCGGCACCGGCCAACTCGTGATCACAATTTCCGACGAGCTTGAGACCGAGGAAGTGACCATCGACCTCAGCGATGAGCTCTTCATCACTGCAGCCCCGGAAATCACCTCCACAGGCTTCACCTCCGGCACCCCCCTGAGCATTGTGGCCGGCGATAACGCTTCAGAGCCCCTGAAGATGACCATCACCGCTCCCGGCGAACTTGCCGAACTGAACCTCTCCACCACTGCTCCGGCTCTCACTGCTGCCGGATGGCCCGCTTCGGCCAACCTCCTCACCCTCGGCACTTCTGAGCAAAACGCCATGAAGGCTCTGGGCTTTAGCGCTTTGGGCGTGTGGAAGAATCCTGACAAGATGGCCGTGCTCGACTTCACCAAGGTTCTGCCCTACCTCACCTCCGGCGATGCCGATGTGCTCACAAATGAGTTTGTACTCGTTGCTGTCGACAAAAACGGCAAAGCTTCCGACCCGATGGCTCTCACAATCGATGTGGAGCGCCTGCAGGTGAACATCGCTTCAATCTCCGACGTCAGCGCCGGCGACACGCAGATTGAGGTATTCGTGGACTATAACGGTCAGAATTTCAAGGATAACGCCAAATTTGAAATCCGTAACGCTCTGGGCACATGGTCGGAGGCCGAAGTGGTTTCAGTCACCGCTACCTCGCGCGCTGCCACTCGCTGGCGCGTGGTGCTGAACGTGCCTGCCGTTGCCGGCCAGATCGAGGTGCGCGTCACAGTGGGCTCGGGCGAAGCCGCTCAAAGCTCCGAGGCCACGGTAAAGGCCGGCGTGAAGTTCTCGGTCAACGCCAATGACGTTTGGGCCACCCGCGCCAAAATGAACATCACCGACGGCATTCATGACATGAGCGCTGCCGGCCACTACTGGCTCTCAACCGACGGCACTAACTACTCCCCCGTAACTACCGACGCCAAAGGCTACATCACCGGTCTGACTCCCTCCACCACATATTATGTAAAAGGCTCTGACGGCACCGACATCGCCGAGGCCCGCGGCCCCATCTCCATCACCACCGAGGCCGCTCCGCAGCTCGAAAACGCCAATATGGAATCCTGGAACGTGACCCAGGTCTCCGGCCACTCCAAATATCAGAAGCTGGCCACATGTTCCGGTCCTTGGGCCACCGTCAACGAGCTCACCACCTCTGAGGGTGGCACCGGCAACAGCATCTTCAGCTACGGAGGTTCCGCCTACCGCGCCTTCTCAGGCACTTGGCCGGCTAATAAGCTCAAGGCCGAGGGCTACGCCGATGCCGGCGACATCAAGGCCGGATATAACGGCGAGAGCGCCTACATCTCTACCGTGGGCTGGGGCTCAGGCAATACATCATTCGGCACCGGCGGCAAATGCGAAAACGTCACCGCAGGCGAGCTCTTCCTCGGCACATACGACATCAGCTCCCGTAAAGCCAACTATGGCATCGGCTTTGCCTCGCGCCCCGCGTCGCTCAGCTTCTACTGCCTGTACGTGCCGCGCAGCAGCGCTGACTACGGCCTGGCCGAAATCACCGTGTTGGATGCTTCGGGCGCTGTCATCGGCTCCGGATCTCTGCACATCACAGCACGCTCAGCCTATGAGCTCGTGACCGTCCCCGTCACCTACACCGTCACCGACAAGAAGGCCGCCACCCTGCGTGTCACTTTCAAGTCTTCCGGCAACGCCGACTGCCTGAAATGGACCTCCGACTGCCTCAAAGACCCCGGAAGCGCTAAATACAACAGCGAGCGCTATAAAGGCTCAGAGCTCTATATCGATGACATCACCCTTAACTATTAACAAGCCAAGAACATGAAAAATCATATATTCTCCATCTTCGCAGTCCTCGCATTAGCCCTGGGCTTTGCAAGCTGCAACGATGACACTTGGGACCCCAACGGCGGCAAGACCAATGCCACCGGCACCCTCAGCCTCAAGGGCCTGGGTGTTGACATCGACGACAAGGAGCACGAGGTGGCCACCTCGCGCACTTCAGTCGACCTCTCCCCCTTCATCATCGAAATCAAGAGGGCCGACGCCGTGGTGCAAAAATGGACCTACGCCCAGATGCCCGAAGTGCTCTCCCTCGCTGAGGGCGAATACACCGTCAACGTAATCTCTCACGAGCTCAAAGACGCCGAATGGGATCACCCCTACTATGCCGGCTCTAAATCCTTCACCATCACCAAAGGCGAGATCACGGAGATCGGCGCCGTCACTTGCTCGTTTAAGAGCGTGCGCGTGTCAGTAACCTTCACCGACGACCTGCGCAAGGCCATGGACGACGACTGCAAAGTGGTCGTGGAAGTGGGCAATTCTGGCACCTCGCTTGAGTTTGACAAAGACCACTACACCTCTTCGGCCTATTTCCGCCCCGTTGAGGGCTCCATGACCTTGGCTGCCACTTTCATGGGCACCGTGCAAGGCAACTACACTCAGACCCAGCCCGTGACCTTTACCGACGTGGCCGCCGGCAAGCATTATCGCCTCAACTTCTCTGCCAAGGGCCCCAACCCCATCATCCCTGATGAGACCGGCACAATCGACCTCGGAAGCGGCATCGTAGTCGACACCGACATCCTCGGTACCGAAAACATTAATAGCAGTGTCAATGATAATGAGGAAAACGGCGATGACACCGGCCGCCCTAATGAAGATCCCAAAGAGGATCCTGACAAGCCTGACCAGCCTGACCAGCCAACTCCCCCCACTCCCGGCGAAGACCCCATCACAATCACCTGCGCCACTCTGAGCTTTGACTCAGCCAACATCCTTGGCGGCGGAGCCCCCAACCCCGAAGGCAAAGTCAACCTCCACGCCGACAACAAAATCGCTCACCTCTACGTCAAGATTCAATCCTCGAATCCCGGTTTCGCATCCGCCGTCAGCGAATTCCTCCCCATGGAGTTTGACCTCGCATATCCCGGCAGTTACGCATCGGCATTCAAAACCGACCTCGGATTCCCCGTCGGCAATGAAGTAATCGGCGAGACCGATCTTGTCTTCAACATCACCGACTTTATCCCCCTGCTCGCCGGCTTCACGGGCGACCACTCCTTCACCATCACTATCGAAGACCAGGCCAACCCCGCCAACACCTTCTCTAAAACCCTTTTATTCACCGTCAAATAATCAGCCCCAATGAAGATGAAAACTCTCAAAACCGCATGCGCCCTTCTGGCTGCCATCTCTGTTGTGGCCTGTGCTGACGACCGTGAGATTCCCGGCTCGGGCGAGGGCCGTGTGATGCTCTCCACAACAATCAACGCCGATGTCCGCCCCGCCTCACGCACCTCTTCCGACGAGCTCAAGGAGCAGCTCTCCGAGAGCTTCCAGCTCTGGATCTCAAACCCCACCGGTGTGGTGCGCAAATATCAAGGCCTGGAGAATGTGCCCGCCGACGGTGTGGTGCTTCCCTCGGGCAAATACGTGGCCGAAGCCTGGGCCGGCGACTCTGTCTCTGCATCTTGGGATAAGCGCTGGTTCAAGTGCTACGTCCCCTTCGACATCCAGAAAGGCGGCTCCACGGCCGTGGATCTTAACCTCAAGATAGCCAACGTAGTGGCCTCGATCAAGTATGACGAGAGCGTCGACGAGGTCCTCTCGGATTACACCTTCACCATCAGCCACGACCGCGGCGAGCTCACTTTCATCCCCGACGCCACCCCCGAGCGCGGCTACTTCATGATGCCCTCTACCGATAAAGATCTGAGCTACACCCTCACCGGCCACAAGACCTCTGACGGCACCCTCTTCTCGCGCACCGGTAAGGTTGAAAACGTCAAGCCCGGCTACGAATACGTCTTCAACGTCTCTGCTGCCGGCAACCCCCAGGAGATCGGTGGCGGCGTGCTCGACATCGTTATCGACGAGTCGGAGATCATCATCGACTCTAACATCGTTATCGCCATCGCTCCGCTGGTCAACGGCGTGGGCTTTAACATCAACCAGGAGCAGTTCTTCAACATGGAGAGCGGCCACATTTCGGTCTATGTCTCTGCTGCCACTGACCTGAAATCGGTGATCTTCACCTCCGATGCATTCCCCCGCTTGCTCGGAATCAGCCAGCCCGACTTCGACTATATGTACGTGCGCGAACACACCCCCGCCACTCTCGACGACTTCTCGGCCGCAGGCCTCAACTTCTTCTATGACCACAATGCCGACACCGACCTCACCTCACTCAAAGTCAACTTTGAAGAGGAGCTCCTGAGCGGTCTCCCCTCGGGCACCTACACCTTTAATATAAAGGCCACGGATGCCTATGACCACACCACTGATCGCACACTCACAGTCACCGTCTCCAACGACCCCCTCATCCCGACTCCCATTGGCGGCGATTCGGGTATTGCCTTCGCCCACCGCTGCACCGTCAGCGCTAAAATAACCACTAAAGGCAATTTTGACGCCTCCACATCTCATGTGGAATATCGTGCCGCTACGGGCAATTCGGTGATCAGCAAGGCTGTCGGCGAATGGCTCACCGCTCCCTGCTACGTCTCCGGCAATCTTCTCTGCGCAGACCTTAATGACCTTAACGAGAACACCCGCTACGAATTTCTCTTCGTAACGCCTGACTTCACTACCGAGATTGACCACTTCACCACTGAAGGCACCTTCACCCTACCCAACGGCGGATTTGAAGAGACTCAGGGCACTGCCCCCGTGCTCCTCTACACAGGCGATGCGGCCAACATGTTCTGGGATTCCGGCAACCACGGCTCCAAGACCATGGGCAAGGATGTGACTTACCCCGACACCCAGTACAAGCACTCAGGCAACCAGAGCCTCAAGTTGGCTTCACAGTTTGTGGGTCTGGGTAGCATCGGCAAATTTGCTGCCGGCAACGTCTTTGCAGGCAAATACCTCGCTACCGAAGGCACTGACGGCGTGCTCGGTTGGGGCCGCGACTGCGAGGCTCGCCCCATCGCCCTCAAAGGCTGGGTGCGCTACGAGCCCGTGGCCATCTCTCACCGCCAGAACAACGCCCCGGCCGAATATGTCAAGGGCGACATGGACCGCGGCATCATCTACATCGCCATCCTCGACGGCTCTGTCGATAACGAATACAGCGGCGACCACTTCCCCGTAATCGTTAAAACCAAGACAACCGAGCTCTTCGACAAAAACCGTTCTGACGTCCTTGGCTATGGCGAACTCGTGCTCGAAGGCAAGACCCAAGGCGACGGCATGGTGGAATTTAACATCCCCATCATCTACAAAGACTGCCGCGGACGCACTGCCAAGAAGATCGTCCTCACCGCTTCGGCATCGAAGGGCGGCGACTACTTCACCGGCGGCTCCGGCTCGAACATGTGGATCGACGACCTCGAACTCGTCTACTAAATCCCTCCCACTCCAATATCACCAAAACGGCCTGAAGCTTGATCGCTTCAGGCCGTTTGATTTTTATGGGATATGCGGTTTAGCTCATGAGGTACAGTCGCCGCTGGGGCGACATCGTACTTTCCAGCGCCTATTTCATTACCTTTCGGGCTGTGCCGTTGCTGATTTCGATGTAGAGACCTGAAACAGGCGACTCCACCGGGCGCCCTTGCAGGTCAAAATACCGCGCCTGAGAGCCTGCAACTGTGATATCCGATATGCCCTCAGTATCGGCAGCCGGCATGTAGATAACCTCTCCGAGGTTGGGGTTGTCGGCTTTGTGGAAGATGACAGTCTCGATCTGCTCAGCCGTTTGCTCGGGCACGCTCCAGGTGTTGAGCTGGGCGTAGACGGTGTTGACGCCGTTATTGTAGAGGTCGTAGGGCTGGCCGTTGTTGCCGTTATCCTTAAAGGTGTTGCCGCCGGGGCTATCGGGATTGTCCACTTCGCCCAGGCTCACGTTGGAACACTGAATCAAGGTCACGCCCCAGAGCGAATTCTCAATGTGATTGCCGGAGATTACAGCGTTAAGCCCGTAGTTATAACCGGAGAGACTGATGCCCGAACCGCCGTTCATCGGATTCGATTCGTGGTTATTGTTCACCAGGCGGTTGTTGCGGATCTCCATGTTCATCGGGCCCACGCCGGTGATGCCGTATCGATGCTCCACGAGCTCGCAATTCTCAATCACAACGCGATTGGAGGCCTGGAGCAGGGTGAGATTACCCACGGCGATGGCGCCCACCATGTTGAGCCCTCCGCCGTCAAAATGGCAGTTGCGAATCACCACATCGTTTTCGCCGCCGACGGTGACGTTGACTTGCGGTTTATTGGTGTTGTCGGTGTTGTTGTGGATAAATGTGCAATCTGTAATCGTCAAGGCGCTGAAATAATTGGCAGCCTCTCCGATGGCAGGCACCGTGCAATCGGTGAAGGTGCAACCGGTGATGCTGAACTCGGCACCCGTCTTGCCCAGAGCCAAAGCACCGGTGCTGGAGAGCCGGCCGTTGCACTCGGTGAAGGTGCAATCCTCCATCGTGAATCCTGTCTCGCTGAAGCTGCGCAGCTGCGCGTAGACGAAGTCGACATTGGTGAAGGCGTCCGGGGTCTGCGTGTCGTTTTGGAGGTAGAAGCCTTGGGGCGCATCGGTCTCAGAGGCGCGGGTGATGGTGAGGCGGCGGTCAGCCGGAGAGCGGAAGTCGCTGTTGCCTTTTATGGTAATGCACACGCCGTCAGCGAGTTGAAAGAGGCTTGCATCACCGATGGCAAAGCCGTCGCCCTCGGCGATGGTGAGGCTTGTTGAGAAGAGAAACGTGCCGTCGCCCTTGTCCGTCACGCCGCTTTCGGCTATCTCGGCCAAAGCCGCGGGGGTGAAGGTCACGCCCGTGCCGGGGGTCACGTAGTCAGCAGCCGCTGCTGTCAGAGCCGCAGCAGCCACAAAGAAAAGAGAGTAAAACTTCTTCATATTTATAACTATTTTGGGATTAGAAATTGAATTATTGGAAGCAAACAACAGAATAAGCCCGTTACATTTATAGTTTATCTCGCTGCAAAGTTACAACATATCCGTAAATTCCGCAAATATTCATCGAAATCAGCTGTGTTTCTCAACCCGTATATTGATTTTTATCTCCTAAAAGTCGAAATTCAGAAATAATTCGTATCTTTGTCCTGACTTATCATTTGTCGGGCTCAAATAAATCAATTATGACAGAAAACTTTGATTATCTTCAAGCATTCAAAGACAAAGCCTTCGAGATTCTGCCCGAAGGATCCACATTGGCTTTGTATGGTTCTCGCGCGCGGGGCGATTACCGGCCTGACTCTGATTGGGACCTGTTAATTCTCATAAATGGGCCGGATAAATTGCCCGAAGCATTGTGGAATCAATACGCATGGCCATTCATGGAGATAGGCCTTGAACATGATAATGATGTGTCACCTCGCCTCTACTCTTACTCGGGCTGGGCGCTCCGCCATTTCTTTCCGTTTTACAAAAACGTTGAAAAAGACAAAATCTTACTCTTTCAAAATTAAATGCTATGACACTGAAACCTAAAGAAAGGGAAGCCATAGTGGCATATCGA
Organism: uncultured Bacteroides sp.; assembly: GCA_964575435.1. Taxonomy (GTDB): domain Bacteria; phylum Bacteroidota; class Bacteroidia; order Bacteroidales; family Muribaculaceae; genus CAG-873. The sequence continues at coordinate 24,879 of CAZNRK010000013.1, read as the reverse complement.
CTCGAAAAAGCCCTCAGCACCCTTGATGAAGTAAAGAATGTGGGTTCGATCGGATATTGGAATCTGGCAGCCAACAGGCTTTATTATGCGGCCTATTACGCAAGCGTTGCCCTTTTGATTAGCCGGAATATCGAGGCTTCGACTCACAAGGGTGTACACAGAATGTTAGGTGCAATATTTGTCAAAGGCGGGCAGCTGACTACCACCGAAGTCAACCTTTTCGGCAGATTGATGAATATGCGTTATACAGGTGACTATGAGGACCTTTTTGATTGGGAAGAGGATGATATTTTACCCTTGATTCCAAAAGTCGAACAATTCATCCTTCGCATTGCCGAATTGATAAAAAATCAGGAATGACACCGAGGCTGAAAATTTTTAGTCCAAAACTCGCACGAGTACAAAAATTTTTCATACCTTTGCACTGCTAAACGTTATTAATCGATTAAAACTTACAAAATGGCTTACGTTATTACCGACATCTGTGTGGCTTGCGGCACCTGTCTGCCCGAATGCCCCGTTGGAGCTATCTCCGAAGGTGAAATCTACCACATCGATCCCGACACCTGCATTGAGTGCGGATCATGCGAAGCTGTGTGCCCCACCGGCGCCATCCTTCCCCCGGCTTGATCTCCCTCCAACAAGCACAATACAGGGTGTTGCCTATCTCGGCAATACCCTGTTTTTTTATTGTCTGTCAGTGACATAGGCATATGAAAAAAAGCATCGAAATGAGCCGAACGGCTGATTTCGATGCTTTTGCTTTTTGTCGGGGTGACTAGACTCGAACTAGCGACCTCACGCCCCCCAGACGCGTACTCTAACCAACTGAGCTACACCCCGATTTCTGAAAAGCGTTGCAAAGTTACGCGGTATTTCTGAAACTTGCAAGTGTTGAAGCAGTAATTTCACGTATTTTCACAGTTTTAACGTTTGGTAACGATTTAGACCCACTTTTTTATGCGGTATTTGGCTATTTGGAGATTTTTTTGTACCTTTGTGTGCATTTTGTAGCGGTATGCGGCATGCAAGCCGCCGTGGCTCCGGAATGAGAATGATTTGATAATTTCACATTAAATATATGTCAGAAAATCCTGAAGAATATAGCGCGAGTAATATCCAGGTCCTCGAAGGCCTGGAGGCTGTGCGCAAGCGCCCGGCGATGTATATCGGCGATATCTCGTTCAAGGGATTGCATCACCTTGTGAGCGAGGTGGTCGACAATTCTATCGACGAGGCCCTGGCGGGCTTTGCCAAAAATATCAGCGTGACGATTAATGCTGATAATTCCATTACGGTGATCGATGATGGTCGCGGCATCCCTGTCGACATGCACGAGAAGGAGCATAAGAGCGCCCTTGAGGTGGTGCTCACGGTGCTTCACGCCGGCGGTAAGTTTGACAAGGGATCGTACAAGGTCTCGGGCGGCTTGCACGGTGTGGGCGTGAGCTGCGTGAATGCGCTCTCGACATATCTGCGCGCCGAGGTGCACCGCGATGGCAAGGCTTACGTGCAGGAATATTCGTGCGGCAAGCCCACCACGGAGCTGCGCGTCGAGGGCGAAAGCTCGCGCACGGGCACATCTATTACCTTCAAGCCTGACGCATCGATTTTTACCGTTACGGAGTACGATTACGATTATCTGGCCAACCGCCTGCGCGATCTGGCTTATCTGAATGCCGGCATCACCCTGAGCATCAAAGACCTGCGCAACCTCAACGATGAAGGCGTGGCTCGCAGCGAGACGTTCTTCTCGCAGGAGGGCCTGAAAGAGTTTGTGCGCTACATCGACTCTAACAAGGAGAGCCTTATCGACGATGTCATCGACCTTCGCTCCGACAAGCAGGGCATCCCCGTTGAGGTGGCTCTTACATATAATAATACGTACAACGAAAACGTCTATTCCTACGTCAATAACATTTTCACCGTGGAAGGCGGCACCCACCTTACGGGATTCCGCCGCGGCCTGACCATGACTCTGAAGAAATACGCTGAGGACAACAATCTGCTGCGCAACGCCAAGGTTGAGATTTCCTCTGATGACTTCCGCGAGGGCCTCACGGCTGTGGTTTCGGTCAAGGTGCTGGAGCCGCAGTTTGAAGGCCAGACCAAGACCAAACTGGGCAACACGGAGGTGATGGGCGCCGTGCAGGTGGCTGTGAGCGAGGCTCTTAAGCTCTACCTGGAGGAGCACCCACGCCAGGCTAAGACGATCGTTGAGAAGGTGATTCTGGCCGCCCAGGCTCGCCACGCTGCATACCAGGCTCGCAAGCAAGTGCAGCGCAAGTCGCCTCTGAGTGGCGGTGGCCTCCCGGGCAAGCTCGCCGACTGCTCAAGCCGCACGGCTGAGGATTGCGAGCTCTTTATCGTCGAGGGCGACTCGGCAGGCGGAACGGCCAAGCAAGGCCGCGACCGTCGCACTCAGGCCATCCTCCCCCTCCGTGGCAAAATCCTGAATGTCGAGAAGGCCATGGAGCACAAAATCCTTGATAATGAGGAGATTTCCAACCTTTTCCGTGCTCTGCGCGTGACTATCGGCACCGAAGACGACCCCAAGGAGGCCAACCTCTCGAAGCTCGCTTACCACAAGATCATCATCATGACCGATGCCGACGTCGATGGCGCCCACATCGCCACCCTGCTCATGACTTTCTTCTTCCGCCGCATGCGCCCCGTAATCGAAAACGGCTACCTCTATCTGGCCACTCCGCCTCTCTACAAATGCAAGAAGGGCAAGAACGAGGAGTACTGCTGGACCACGCAGCAGGTCAACAATTTCAAGATGCGTTTCGGCCAAGGCGTTGTCGTGCAGCGATATAAAGGTCTTGGCGAGATGAGCGCCCAGGAGCTTAAAGACACCACAATGGACCCCGAGCACCGCATGCTCAAGCAGGTAGAAATCAGCGACGCCGCAGAGGCCGACCGCATTTTCTCGATGCTGATGGGCGAGGATGTGGCGCCCCGTCGCGATTTTATCGAAGCTAACGCCAACTATGCCAACATCGATGCCTAAGCGCTCGACATATCATCCGGGCCTTCGGGTGGATTGCCGCCCGGTGGCTAAAACATTAAGCCCTACCGAGTTGTTATGATATAAAGCCCGGCGGCCTCCATGCGGGGCAGCCGGGCTTTGACTAAACTTCCAAAATTAAGACTTACCATGACACGTTCAACTAAAAATAGCCTTTCATCGCGCAAAGTCCAGGCAATGGTGCGCGAATATATTGACAACTCTCCGCAGGCCACATTCAATTACCGCCAAGTGGCTGCTGCTCTGGGGCTTAAAGGCCCGGCACAGCAGAAAGCCGTGGCCATGGCGCTGTCGGAGCTGGCCTTCGACGGCGAAATCGTGGAGGTTTCGCCCGGAAAATACAAAGCTCCGGTGCGCACAGTGCAAGCCACGGGCGTCTTCTCCCGCCGCTCAAACGGCAAAAACAGCGTCACCACCGACGAGGACGGTGAAGTGATTTTTGTGGCTGAACGCAACTCCATGCATGCCCTCAACGGCGACCGCGTGGAGGTCAGCATCGCCGCTCGCCGCCGCGGTGCAGAGCCTGAGGCCGTGGTCACCAAAATTTTAGAGAAAAACGAGCAGGTATTTGTGGGTACTTTGCAGGTCGACAAGCATTTCGCTTACCTGCTGACCGACTCCAAATTCCTTGCCACAGATATTTTCATCCCGAAGGGCAAACTCAAGGGTGGAAAAACGGGCGACAAGGCCGTGGTGCGCATCACCGACTGGACCGACGACATGAAGAACCCGCGCGGCGAAGTGCTTGACGTGCTGGGAGCTACGGGCCAGAACGACGCCGAAATCCATGCCATCCTGGCTGAGTTCGGCCTGCCGTATGTCTACCCCGAAGCGGTGGAAAAAGCCGCCGAAAAAATCTCCGACACCATCTCAAAGGCCGACCTGGAGGGCCGTGTGGACATGCGCGGCGTCACCACCTTCACCATCGACCCCAAGGACGCCAAAGATTTTGACGACGCCCTCTCGATACGCAAGCTCCCCAACGGCAACTACGAAATAGGCGTGCACATCGCCGACGTGACCCACTACGTAAAACCCGGATCGATAATCGACCGCGAGGCTGAGAAGCGCGCCACTTCCGTCTATCTCGTTGACCGCGTGGTGCCTATGCTCCCCGAGCGCCTCTGCAACGGCATCTGCTCGCTGCGCCCCAACGAAGACAAACTCACCTTCTCGACAATCTTCGAGATGACCCCCGATGGCAAGGTTGTCAATTCCAGAATCGTGCGCGCCGTAATCCGCTCACAGCGCCGTTTTGCCTACGAGGAGGCTCAGGAGGTAATCGAGACCGGCAAGGGCGATATGGCCGATGAACTCCTCACTCTCAATCGGTTGGCAAAAATCCTTCGCGAAGAGAGATTTGAAAACGGGTCGGTGGAATTTGACCGCGCTGAGGTGAAATTTGACATCGACGAGACGGGCCACCCCGTCGGCGTCTTCTTCAAGGAGTCAAAGGATGCCAACAAGCTCATCGAGGAGTTCATGCTCCTGGCCAACAAGACCGTGGCAGCATTCGTGGGCAAACCCGTGGGCAAAAAGAAGCCCAAAGCATTCGTATATCGCATCCATGATATGCCTGACCCTGAGAAACTTACATCTCTTGCCGACCTCTCCCGCAATTTCGGCTACAAGATCAAGACCACGGGGTCATCGCGCGAGGTGAACCGGTCGATCAACAAGATGCTGGCCGAGGTAAAAGGCCGCGGCGAGGAAAACTACCTCTCCACCATCGCCATCCGCTCCATGGCCAAGGCGCTCTACGACACCAACAATATCGGCCACTATGGCCTTGGTTTTGAATACTATACCCACTTCACATCGCCCATTCGCCGCTACCCCGACATGATGGTGCACCGTCTGCTGGAGAAATATCTCGACGGAGGCCGCAGCGTCAACCTCGAGAAGCTGCAGGAGCAGTGCAACCACTCCTCGCAGATGGAGCAGCTGGCTGCCAACGCAGAGCGTGCTTCCATCAAATACAAGCAGGTGGAATACATGAACGACCACCTCGGCGAGGTCTACACCGGCATCATTTCCGGCGTTACGGAATGGGGCCTCTACGTGGAGCTCGACGAGAATCTGTGCGAGGGCCTGGTGCCTGTGCGCGATCTGGCCGATGACTATTACGACTTCGACGAGAAGAATTTCACACTCGTGGGCCGTCGCCACGGCAATCGGTATCGCCTTGGCGATCAGGTGAAAGTGCGTGTGGCCAGAGCCAACCTCGACAAAAAGCAACTTGACTTTGCCATGGTCGAGGATGATGGCCGGAAGCGCCCCGGCACCGACGAGAAGGGCGAAACGGCCGGCGTGAAGGAAGTGCTCGCACGCAAAAATTCGCGCAACCGCGGCAAACGTCGTCCCTCGGGCAAATCGCGCCGCTGATGGGCAGAATCTTCGTAAAAAACCTGCTTGTGCAGGCCGCCCACGGTGTGGCCGAACAGGAGCGCCGAGTGGGCAATACCTTCCGCCTCTCTCTGAGCGTGGAAGTGCCTGATTCAGAGCAGGCTATGACCTCTGACTGCCTCACCGACACGATCAACTACGCCGAAGTGGTGGAAATCATGCGCAGGTCGATGCTTCGGCCCCGCGCTTTGATTGAAGCTGCTGCCGGCGACATAATTCGCTCTCTGCGTGAGACTTACGGCTCAAAAATTACCGCCGGCACCCTCACCATCGAAAAGCTCGCACCGCCAATCCCGGCTCAGATGGAGAGTGTGGGCTTCACGGTTGACTTTTAGCCCGCGGGCCTCCTAAAAATCATAACCTAAATGAAACGTTTTCTTGCTCTTATCCTTTTTTTGACCTCGCTTTTGGCTGCGTTCTCGCAACGCGACACCGTTGTGACGCGCCTGCGCGAGGTGGCCGTGGTGGGTCTCAAGCAGCAGGCCGAATCAGAGCTTGCAGCCACCACCACAATCTCTGCTCCGGAAATCCAACGCCTTGGCATTGTCAAAATAAAGGATATCAGCGAGTTAGCGCCAAATTTCTTCCTTCCGGACTACGGAAGCCGTATGACCTCGTCGATCTATGTCCGCGGTCTGGGCGCGCGCATCGACCAGCCTGTCGTCGGCCTCAATGTTGACGGCGTAACTTACTTGAACAAAGACAATTACGACTTCGATCTGGTAGATATCGAGCGTATTGAGGTGCTTCGAGGCCCGCAGGCCATCCTCAACGGCCGAAACACCATGGGAGGGCAAATCAACATCGTCACCCTCTCGCCCTGGCGCTTTAGCGGACTGCGCCTCATGGCTGAATATGGCCGTGGCCACTCGGCAAAGGCTTCCCTGGGCTGGTATGGGCGCTTGTCGCCTACGATGGCCTCATCGCTTTCGGGATATTTCACTATGACCGACGGATTTTTTCGCAACGCCTATGATGGCGCGCGCATCGACACGGAGCGCCAAGGCTCTGTCCGCTGGAAGCTCTCATGGCACCCCGCCGACCGCCTTTCGATCGCCAACGTGGCCGCTGCTCAGATCTCTCGCCAAGGCGGTTTGCCTTACGAAAACCTCGCCTCCGGCCTGATTTCCTACAACGATTTCGCTCGCTATTCCCGCAACTCCCTGACCGATGCCCTTACCATCGGCTGGACGGGTAAACGAGTGATAGTCAATTCCGTAACTTCTTTCCAGTATATTGACGACTGCCTCCACGCCGACCAGGATTTCCTCCCCGACCCCTATTTCACCCTCATGCAGGACCGCAAGGAATGGGCCCTGACTCAGGACCTTTACACACGCGGCAACCGTGGCGCCGATTCTTGGCTCGGCGGCGTGTTTGGCTTCTACAAGCACTCCCGCATGCTGGCACCCGTAACATTCAAAGACACAGGTATTTCCGACCTCATCGAGGCTCACCCCAACCAGATGAACCCTGACTATCCTCTGGCCTGGGACAGCCGGCAATTCACCCTCGGCAGCCGATTCACAACCCTGACTAAGGGCATCGCCTTTTATGCTCGAAACTCCTATATAACAGGCAATTGGACCTTCGAGCTTGGCCTGCGCTACGACCTTGAGCACGCCTCGCTCATCTACGACAGCAACTGCTCCTCGGGCTATACCATCTACCACCGCCTCCCCTCAGGCGCTCTGGAAAATTTCGCCCACGTCCCTGTTGAGATTGCCGACCACGGCCACCTCTCCCGCACGTTTTCAGAGCTCCTTCCGAAATTTACCGTCGGCTACCGTTTCCCCGCAGGAATCAAGCTATACGCCAATGTATCAAAGGCTTACAAGGCCGGTGGATATAATTCGCAGATGTTTTCCGACGTGCTCCAGCAACGCATCATGGAGATGATGGGCCTCACCATGAAATATGACGTTGACGATATCGTCAGCTACCGCCCCGAGAAGAGTTGGAACTACGAAATCGGTGCCGAATTCTCGCATAAGTTGCTCACTGCCAAGGCCGACCTGTTCTTTATCTCATGCACCGACCAGCAGCTCACTGCCTTCCCCGACGGCCTCACCACCGGACGCATCATGACCAACGCCGGACGCACCCGCTCTTTCGGCGCCGAGCTCTCTCTTGACCTTTTCCCTCTTGAGGGCCTTACCCTGCGCGGCAGCTATGGATTCACCAACGCCACCTTCCGCCAATACAACAACGGCAAGGAGGACTTTCGCGGCAAACGCCTGCCCTACGCACCGGCCAACACGCTCTTCCTCAGCGCCAACTACGAATTGCCCTGCCGCCTCCTTGGGGCCACCCCGGGGGTGGAGGCATCGGTGCGCGGCATCGGCGATATCATGTGGAACGAGGAAAACACTCTCCGCCAGCCATTCTACGCCACTCTCGGCGCTGCCATCTCGCTCGGCTCGGACCGCTGGAACATCCGTCTTTGGGGCGAAAACCTCACTGCCACGCGCTATTGCACCTTCTATTTCAAATCTATCGGCAATGAATTTGTGCAGCGCGCGCGCCCTTGGACCGTCGGCGTCACCCTTCGCCTGAATTTCCCCAAATTATAATCCCTCCTTCCCCGATATTTCCCCCAATCACCCCCTTATCGCTGTTTTCCCCACATTATAATATAGAATGAAAGAATGGATTGAAGCCATGCGATTGCGCACACTCCCGGTCTCGGTGGCCGGTGTCTTTGCCGGGTGCGCTTTCGCCTTTCTTGCCGGCTCATTCAAAGCCGTGCCGGCTGCTATGTGCCTGATATTCGCAATTTTAGCCCAAATATCCTCAAATTTTGCCAATGAGTATTACGACTATGTTTCCGGTCTTGACCGCAAAGGCCGGCAAGGGCCTCGCCGTGGCGTAACAGAGGGCGACATCTCCCCTCGAGCCATGAAAATCGCAACGTACGCCACCCTGGCCGCGGCATGCGCCGTGGGGCTGGGTTTGGTGCATTGGGGCGGCTGGTGGTTGGTGGCTGTGGGCGCTGGCATTGCCCTCGGAGCCCTGGCATATAGCACCGGCCCTTACCCACTGTCGCGCCACGGCTTGGGCGAAGTGGCCGTGATCTTCTTTTTTGGCCTCATTCCGGTCAATTTCACATTCTACCTCCAGGCCGGAGTGTTTGACCCGACCTGCCTGATGGGCTCTGTATCAATCGGACTAATGGGAGCTAACGTTTTGATTGTCAACAATTACCGCGACCGCTACGACGACGCATCCGTGGGCAAAACCACACTCGCCGTGCTCCTTGGCGACCGCGCCACCACATCCCTTTATCTCTTCAACGGCTACATCGCCGTGGCCCTCATGCTCTCTTTGTGGCTTGAAATGCCACTGTGGAGTAGGGTCATCCCGATCGTCTACCTTGTGGCTCACACCGCCATCTGGGTGAAACTGCGCCGCCTCCAAGGCGCCGCCCTCAACCCCCTGCTCGGCGCCACCGCCATGCTCATGCTCCTTTACTCCCTCCTCTTCCTCCTCGCCTCCGCCCTCGCCTGACCATCCACCACCCGAGGAAGAGTAAGCTCTGTATTTCCCCACCTCTTCCCTGCGAGGCCGATTTTTCGCAGACGATCCCGCCCATCTTGTTGAAAATGACCGCATTAGCGGTCTAATTCTAATAAGGTAACCGGGGGTGATATCAAGTGTAGGGTCGCCACTTGTGGCGACCGACGGCTATCAACGCAAATTCCATCTCATCCGTCGCCACAAGTGGCGACCCTACAGAAGCTTGTGAATCAGCTACACCTATTGACCACATTAGTGGTCAAATAAAAAAATCCGCATAATCCGTTTAATCCGTAGTTTATTGACTATCAAAACCTTATTCTACTGTACTCCTGTTGAAAAATCCCCCCCAAACCTTGTTCTACTGTACTCCTGTTGAAAAATCCTCCCCCCAAAAAACCTTGTTCTACTGTACTCCTGTTGCCCCCCCTCAAAACCTTTTTCTACTGTACTCCTGTTGAAAAATCCCCCCCCTCAAAACCTTAATCCGCTTAATCCGTTTAATCCGTAGTTTTTAAAACCTACCCCCTTACAAAAAAAAGTTTTTTTGCCAAAAAATTTGGTGAATGAAAAATTTGTTGTACCTTTGCGGTGTGTTAGTGATGTAACACACCAAAACAACTCTCTTTTCATCCCTTATTTTCTCTTTATGGTTATCTCAATTCTTTTGGTTGGATGCGTGTCTCTGGTGGCCGCTTGCTTCTGAGCCGTGGCCGCCTCTCGCATTTGCTTTTCCACCCATCAAATCTCCTCTGCTATGACGCTTGATTACCAAAACGTTACCTTCTCCTACTCCCCTCTTTCCCTTGCGCTCGACCGCGTCAGCGCCACCTTTGGCCCCGGCCTCCACTTGCTCTTAGGCCCTAACGGCGCAGGCAAATCCACACTGCTGAAGGTTGGCGCCGGGCTGCTTGACCCCTCCGAGGGCGCGTGCTTTTTGGATAAGGAAGTGATGGCGTGCCACGACCCGCACGCCGTCCGCCACATCTTCTTCCTGAGCGACGACATGACCTTCCCTCTCCCCTCCCTCGCCCAAATGGTAGCACTCCATGCCCCGTTTTACCCCTCCTTCTCCCCCGAGGCATTGGCAAGAAACCTTGACGCTTTTGGCCTCACAGCCGACATGCGCCTTGAGGATCTTTCGCTGGGTAATCGCCGAAAAGCCCACGTGGCTTATGCCTTAGCGCTTGGCACTGAGGTTCTTATGCTTGACGAACCGGCCAACGGCCTGGACATGGCCTCAAAAGACGTCCTCACCTCCCTCCTGGTCTCGGCGGCCGACGAGGGCGACCGCAGCATCGTCGTGGCCACCCACACCGTGCAGGAAATGCGCAACATTTTCGACTCGGTCACCATCCTCAACTGCGGCCAAATCGTTCTTTCAGCCTCTGTCGGTGAGATCATGGACTCCTTATCGTTCATTTCCGATCCGATCCGCCACCCGGAGGCCATTTTCTTCCGCGATGGCGTCGACGGACCCAACCAGATCCTTCCTGCCTCGGCCGGATGCCCGACGGCAGTGGATTTCCGTCTGCTCTACCTCGCCGCCACTGCCGCCCCTGAAGCCCTTTTTAACCACTTCAAATCCCCCTCCCAATCATGAATCTCGCCGACCGCCTGCTATATCGCGAGAACCATTCCCGCTTTTCGCGCTTCGTCATGCTCCTGCGCCTCTATGCTCCGGCTTTAAGGTTTAAATTGCTGGCTCTTACAGTGTTATCTTTTCTCCTTACCACAGGTACAGGCTTATATATTAAGATCACAGGCAACCAAAATCCGCTCGGTGGATATTACTTGTTGCAATTTATCATCCTTTTGGCGCCCATCACGCTTGCCCGACGCGACTTTCGCGACATAAGCTCTCAGCTCCCGGTCACAGCCGGCGAAAAGTTCTCCACGCTGCTCTTCCTGTATTGGCTTGTGTTTCCGGGCTGCATCTGCCTGGCTGAATTGGCCGGCGGCTGGTGCGTGAGCGAAGTGCTTCATGTCGATATCACTTACCTTACGGCCATTTTTGAATACCCCAACCTCTCTCCCTCAGTCATTTACTTCTGCGGATCCCTCCAGTCTGCTTCCATCGTCATTGTTGAACTTTATGCCCTGGTTAAAGCCCGGAAAAGCCGCATCCTATCGGGCATCGGCGCGGCCTTGCTCACCTTCGTCTCATATATCCTGATTTCAGCATTTTGCGCCTTCGGAATAGGATTGTACGCCGGCTTTCAGGCCTCTTATGAGGGAGAGTTTGACGAGAATATGATGGCTCAATTGACTCTATCCTTATTCCCTTGGGTTTTCTACGTGCTGATTGCCGTGGCTGTGGTGGTGCTTGCGATATTCATGAAGAAATTATACAAAAGCCTGAACAACAGTGGATTTTAAAGCCGACAAACCCATATATCAGCAGGTCGTGGACCTTTGTCGCCAGCTCATTATCTCCGGCGAGTGGAGCGAGGGCGCACGCGTGCCCTCGGTGCGCGAGATGGGTGCGAAGTTGGCCGTGAATCCCCACACCGTGCTCAAGGCCTACGACGAGCTCCAGGCCAGAGGCCTCATCGAGCCCCGTCGCGGCCTCGGCTTCATCCTCTGCGACAATGCCCGCGCCGGCGCCATCCAAGCCATGCGCGAGGAATTCCTGGCCACTGATGTCCCCGCCTTTTTCGCCAAAATGCGCACCCTCGGCCTCTCACCCGCCGACATTCTCGCTCACGGGCCCGAAGCCTCCGAAACAGACTCCAAAGTGTCAGCGATATAGTTAAAAATCGTTGATTTGAGGGCCACATCATTTTTTTTGCTTACTTTTGCATAATATATTGCAAAACCATTCCGAAAGTGAAAATTCTGAAATATCTCCTTGCCGCTCTTCTGGCGGCAGTTTCCACGAGCGTTCCGGCTCAAAACAACATCGCTGAAGAGGTGGCTTGGACCATTGGCGACGAACCCATCTACAAATCCGAGATCGAAGAGGCCTACCAGGAGGCCCTCCAGGACCGCATGCCCATAAAAGGCGACCCCTACTGCGTGATCCCGGAGCAAATCGCCATCCAGCGCATGTTCCTGCATCAAGCCGAGCTCGACACCATCGAAGCTCAGCCCGCTATGGTGCAGCAACAGGTTGATGCTCAGATCAATTACCTTATCGCCAACCTCGGCTCGCGCGAAAAACTCGAGCAATACTTCCGCCGCTCTCTCCCCGAGATCCGCGAATACTACGCCAAATCAATCAGCGAGCGCAGCCGCGTGCAGCAGGTGCAGCGACGCCTTACTCAAAACCTGAAGGTCACCCCCTCCGACGTCCGCAAATATTTCTCCTCCCTCCCCGAGGATTCAATCCCCTACGTGCCCATGCAGGTCGAGGTGCAGATCATCACCCTCAACCCCGTGATTCCCCGTCAGGAAATCGAAGACGTTAAGGCCCGCTTGCGCGACTATTCCGAGCGCGTAACTTCCGGCACATCAGACTTTTCTACCCTCGCCATCCTATATTCCGACGACCGCGCCTCGGCCTCTCGCGGCGGCGAGCTCGGTTTCATGGGACGCGGTCAGCTTGTCCCGGAATTTGCCGCCGTGGCCTTCAACCTCAACGACCCCAAAAAGGTGTCGAAAATCGTCGAGACCGAGTATGGCTACCACATCATCCAGCTTATCGAGAAACGCGGCGACCGCATCAACTGCCGTCACATCCTCCTGCGCCCGAAGGTGGCTGAAAAAGACCTGCGCGAGGCTATGGTGCGCCTTGACTCGGTGCGCGCCGACATCGTGGTCAACAAAATCGGCACTTTTGAAGAGGCCACGCGCTACGTCTCCCAAGATAAAGACACTCGCCTGAGCAACGGCGTCATGGTCAATTCCGAAAACGGCACCACGCGCTTTCAGATGAGCCAGCTCCCACAGGAAATCTCCAAGGCTGTCAGCACAATGGAGCCGGGCGACGTCTCTCAGCCCTTCATCATGAAGGAGCCGGGCAAGGACCGCGACGTCGTGGCCATCGTCAAGCTCACAAGCCGCATACCCGCCCATCGTGCCAACCTCAGCGATGACTATCAGCAGATCAAAACCATGTATGAAAACGCTCAGAAGGATAAGATCATCAGCGACTGGCTCGAGCAAAAAATCAAGAACACTTACGTGCGCATCGAAGACGGCTGGCGCGGCTGCGAATTCTCCCACAAAGGCTGGCTGAAAAAATAACCCACCGCAAATCTCATCACCCCCCCCGTGCGCTCGCCTTTCCGACATACAGCTGCTGTCCTGGCGGCAATCGCTGCCCTGTGGCTGCCTGTGCTCATGGCTGCCGTGGCCCCGGACCGCGATCATCTGCCGGAGATACGTCCGCGCGTGCCGGAGGCTAATCGCAACAACACCTCTCGCGTCTTCCTCGAGCATGCCGACCGTCTCGAAAAAGCTGAAACCGACTCGTTTCTCGTGCTCATCGGCAGCGTCCACTTCTCGCGAGGCGCCATGCAGATGTATTGCGACTCGGCCCACTATTTCCCTGAGACAGAGTCGCTTGACGCCTTTGGCCATGTGCGCATGGAGCAGGGCGACACCCTCTTTGTCTTCGCCGACGAGCTCAACTACCGCGACCGCATGGCCATCCTCTATGGCACCCCGTCGGCCCCGGTCAAGATGATAAACCGCGACGTCACCCTCATCACCGACGAATTCATCTACGACCTTGCTGCCGAGTTCGGTTATTACACCCACGAGGGCACCCTCACCGACGCCCGCAACAGGCTCACATCCACCGAGGGTGAATACGTCCCGGCCACAAAAGAGGCCAACTTCTACACCGACGTCCACCTCCTCTCGGTCAATGACAAGCAAGACACCGTAAACATCTTCACCGACACCCTTTACTACAACACCGACTCCCGCATCGCTGAGCTCTACTCCCCCTCGCGCATCATCAGCCGCGACGCCACAATCTTCACCCGTTCAGGCACTTACAACACCAATACCAACATCTCCGAGCTCTTCGACCGCTCCCGCGTGGTCACATCCCGAGGCTCCACTCTCGAGGGCGACACCCTCTTTTACGACCGCGCCGCCGGCTTCGGCGAGGCCTTCGGCAATATGGTGCTCACCGACTCGGTGCGCCGCTCCTCCCTAAGTGGCGATTACGGCTACTATAACGAGCTGCGCGACAGCGCTTTCGTCACCGGCCGGGCCATGGCCATGGAATATTCCAAGGAAGACACCCTATACATCCACGGCCGTCAGATCGAGATGTTCCTCCAAGTCGACACCATCCGCTTCGAGGCCGACACCGTGGCCGGAACCCCCGCAGGCGAGCGCCTGGATTCCACCCACATCACCCTGGCCTACCCCAGAGTCAGGTTCTATCGCTCCGACATGCAAGGTATCTGCGACTCAATGCGTTACGTCCAGCGGGATTCTAACCTCTACCTCATGCGCCACCCCATCGTCTGGAGCGGCGAGCGCCAGATTTTCGGCAACATCATCCAGGTTCACCTCAACGACTCTACCGTCGAGAGCGCTACCCTCCCGGACTTCGGATTCAGCGCCGAGCACATCGACGAGAATTTCTACAATCAGCTCTCGGGCAAGGAAATGATCGTCCACTTCCACGACGGCCACCTTTCCCGCCTTCAGGTCAACGGCAACGTCCAGGCCATTATGCTCCCACAGGAAAACGACTCCACCTACAACAAAATCCTCAACATGGAGAGCTCCTTCCTCGACGCCACATTCACCCCCGACAACGTCGAGCGCATGAAGCTATGGCCCGAAACCTCAGGAACGGTCACCCCACTCTACCTGGCAAAAAAATCCCTCTTCTTCCTCCCCCGTTTCATGTGGTGGGACGACCTCCGGCCCCTCTCCCCGGAAGATATTTTCATCATCCCGCCAAAAATGGATGAATTAATGCAAAGCGAGTGAACTTTCCCCACGCCATAGTCGTTCTGTATATAAAACGAATCAACTAAAACAAACTATTATGGCTACCAATCCTAAATCAATCAAAGGCACCAAAACCGAAGTCGCTCTGGTGCAGGCATTTATCGCCGAAAGCACAGCTTACACACGTTATACTTTCTACGCCCAGCAGGCCACTAAAGAAAGCTATTACCCCGTGGCAGAGGTCTTCAATGACACCGCAGCCAATGAACTCCATCACGCCAAAATATTCTATAAATATCTGGAAAACAACCCCGTAAACCTTGACCTCAACCCTGCCAACCCCGGCATCATCGGCGACACCGTGGCCAACCTCAAGCAGGCTATCGAAAGCGAGCAGCAAGAAGGCGTGGTTGAATACACCGAAGCAGCCAAAGTGGCTCGCGCTGAAGGTTTTGACGACATCGCAGACCATTTCGAGGCCATCGCAACCATCGAAAACCACCACAAAGAGCGTTTCGCACGCTTCCTGCAAATGGTCACCGACGGCACCCTGTGGAAACGCGAAAAACCCGTCACCTGGCACTGCCTCGTATGCGGTTACGACTACGTCGGCACCGAGCCCCCCACAAAATGCCCAGCTTGCAACCATCCCTATCAGCACTACATCTGTCGCGAAGACTTCGCCGACTGATCCGCTGAATCTCACATATACGCGTAATCAACATTCTCGAAAAGTTGAGATAAGCGTATAATTAACATATACGTAAAATAGCATATACGTATAATTAACATATACGTATAAAGAAATTTTCTCCTCTCTCCTCTTCTCTTCTGAGGCTTAGGCATCCCCTCGATGCCCAAGCCTCTACTTTTAATGGGAGTGCTTAACTGAAAGCCTGACTGGGAGCCTGACTGGGAGCCTGACTGGGAGGCCCACGGCGGCCCGCCGTGGGCACTGATAGGGACGTCGTGGACGCCTCGCCGTAGACACGATAGACCATGTAGGGTCGCCACTTGTGGCGACTACCATAGATCCCAAAAGGAATAGCAGTCACAATCACCGTCGCCACAAGTGGCGACCCTACACTCCCGTAGTTTTTTCCGCCAGAGAAAAGTTAAATATTCGTAAAATTGAGGTTTTCCGACGTTTTTTCGGTATATTTGCAGTGCATATTGCCGAAATAGTGCCTGTAAGCACCATCCCCCTCATTTTTTCGGCTTCCCCTTCGGGCCTCACAGCCCCTCCGTCCTCGAAAAATAAAAAAACTATATAATGACAAGTAGATGGAATTACTTGCCTCTCCACACCGACAACGTCCAATCTGAGAATGAGTTAACTAAGCGTTTTGCAAAATGTCCACCGGTGGCCGACCTGCTCATGCAGCGCGGAATAACCACCCTTGCCGAGGCTGAAAAATTTTTTCACCCCTCGCTGCGCGACCTACATAACCCGTTCCTGATGCCCGACATGAATCGTGCCGTGGATCGCCTCAACAAAGCGATGGGGGCAAAGGAAAAAATCATGGTTTACGGCGACTACGACGTAGATGGAACCACCGCCGTGGCCTTGGTGTACCGGTACCTGCAGAACTTCTATTCCGAAATCGATTTCTACATCCCCACCCGAAACGAAGACGGATACGGTATCACCACAAAAGTTATCGACGAGGCCGCAGAGGCCGGCGTCAAGCTCTTCATCATCCTCGACTGCGGCATCAAAGCCATCGAAGAGATCAGATACGCAAAAGAGCTCGGCATCGACTTCATCATCTGCGACCACCACGTCCCCGACGACGAACTCCCGCCCGCTGTGGCCATCCTCAACCCCAAAATGGAAGGCTCTACCTACCCCTGCTCCCACCTCTCGGGCTGCGGCGTGGGGTATAAATTCATGCAGGCCTTCTCCATCTCCAACGGCATCTCTACCGCCGAGCTCGAGGGCATGCTCGACCTCGTGGCCGTCAGCATCGCCAGCGACATCGTGCCCATGGTCGACGAGAACCGCGTGATGGCCTACCACGGCCTCAAGCGCATCAATTCCAACCCCAACATGGGCCTGCGCGCCATAATCCGCACCTGCGGCCTCCAGAGCAAGGAAATCACATTCTCTGACCTAATCTTCAAGATCGGCCCCCGCATCAACGCCTCCGGACGCATGCAGAGCGGACGCGAAGCCGTGGAGCTCCTCACATGCCGCGACTTCCGCGAGGCCGCCGCTCTCTCCCTGGCCATCGACCAATACAACAAAGACCGCAAGCAGCTCGACAAGCGCATCACCGAGGAGGCCAACGCCATCCTTGAGGCCCGCGGTGAGATGGATTCCAACAAGAAATCCATCGTAATCTACAACGAAGACTGGCACAAAGGCATCATTGGCATCGTGGCATCGCGCCTCACAGAGCTTTACTACAAGCCCTCAGTAGTCCTCACTTTCGCGGGCGGCCTGGCCACAGGCTCATCCCGCTCGGTGCAGGGTTTCGACGTCTACAAAGCCGTGGAGGCCTGTCGCGATCTGCTTGAGAATTTCGGTGGCCACACCTACGCCGTCGGCCTTTCCCTCAAGGTGGAAAACCTCCCTGAATTCACCCGCCGCTTCGAGGAATACGTCGCCGCCAACATCCTCCCGGGCCAGCTCACCCCGCAGCTCGACATCGACGCCGTGATCGATTTTGCGCAGATCACCCCGGAATTCGTTTCCACCCTGCGTCTGTTCTCCCCCTTCGGTCCCGGCAATCAGAAGCCTGTCTTCTGCACCCGATCTGTCACTGATTTCGGCACCAGTCGCCTTGTGGGCCGGCAGCTCGAGCACATCAAGCTCGAGGTCGTCGACAATTCCTGCGGCAAGGTCATCAACGGCATCGCTTTCAACATGGCCCGGTATTTCCCCTACATCCACTCGGGCAAACCCTTCGACATCTGCTACACCATCGAGGAGAACAACCACCGCAACGCCACATCATCCCTCCAGCTTCTTGTCAAGCAGATCCACACCTACGACGAGACCGTGCTCGACTGACCACCCCGAATCCACTGTTAAGCCATGTCCTCGCCGGTTGACATCCTGCGCCAATACTGGGGCTACGACGCCTTCCGCCCCCTCCAGGCCGAGATCATCGATTCGGTGCTCTCGGGGCATGACACCCTCGGCCTTCTCCCCACCGGCGGAGGCAAATCCATCACCTTCCAGGTCCCGGCCCTGCTCCTGGATGGCATCACCCTGGTGGTCACCCCCCTGATCTCCCTGATGAAGGACCAGGTGGACAACCTCGCCGCCCGCGGCATCCGTGCCGGCGCCCTTTACGCAGGCATGAAGTATAGCGAGACCAGACTCGTGCTCGACCGATGCCTCTTGGGCAAAATCAAGATCTTGTACGTGGCCCCGGAGAGGCTGCAGAGCAGCAATTTCATGCAGGAACTGGCCCTCTGGCACATCAGCCTCATCGTCGTCGACGAGGCCCACTGCATCTCACAATGGGGCTACGATTTCCGCCCCTCCTATCTTGAGATCGGACGCCTCCGCGAGCGTTTTCCCGACGTCCCGGTGCTGGCCCTCACCGCTTCGGCCACTCCGGCCGTTGCAGAGGATATAGAGCGGCAGCTTGCATTCCGCAAGGGTTCGGCACGTTTCTCCCGCAGTTTCGACCGCGACAACCTCAGCTACATCGTGCGCCACACCCCCGACAAGGAGGCTCAGCTGCTGCGCGTGCTGCATGCCACCTCTGGCACAGCCATCGTCTACGTCCGCTCGCGCAAGCGCACCCTCCAGCTCGCCGCCATGCTCCGCGCCGAAGGCATCTCCGCCGAGGCCTACCACGCGGGCATAGACGCCCTTGACAAAAGCGCTCGTCAGGAGCGCTGGAAGGCCGACCAAACGCGCGTCATGGTGGCCACCAACGCCTTCGGCATGGGTATCGACAAGCCCGACGTGCGCGTGGTCGTGCACTTCGACCTCCCCTCATCTCTGGAGGAATACTACCAGGAAGCCGGACGAGCCGGCCGTGATGGCCTTCCGGCCTTTGCCGTGGTCATAACCGGTCCGGCCGACAAGGCCACCCTCTCGCGCCGGGTGAGCACATCGTTCCCCTCAAAAGATTTCATCCGTAAGGTTTACGTCGCGGCCTGCGATTTTCTCGGTGTGGCCCTTGGCGAGGGCTACTCAACGGTGATGGAATTTGATTTCTCCCTCTTCCTATCGCGTTTCCACCTCCCGGGCCCCGACACACTCTCTGCCCTGAAAATCCTCGGAAATGCCGGATATCTGATCTTCGACGAGGATGCCTTCTCGCGCGCACGCGTCATGATCACCATTGACAAACGCGAATTCTACTCCCTCACTCTCGACCCCAACACCGAGGCCGTCCTCACCGCCCTGCTGCGCAGCTACACCGGCCTCTTCTCCGATTTCGTCTTCATCGAGGAGACAGCCCTGTCCCTTGCCACCGGTCTGGACGTCAACACCGTATACCATGCCCTTCAGACCCTCGACCGCATGCACGTGCTGGTCTATGTGCCCCGACGCACCCTCCCCTTTGTCTACTTTCCCACCTCGCGCGAGGAACCGCACCACCTGCTCTTCCCCGCTGCTGTCTACGACGACCGCCGCCGTGCCCTGGAGAAGCGCATCGAGGCCATCAAGCGCTTCGCCTTCTCCGATGAGGTCTGCCGGTCTGCAATCCTGCTGGAATATTTCGGAGAAGCCGAGGTCAACGCCTGCGGCCGCTGTGACGTGTGCCGCGAACATCGCCCCGCATCAAAAAAATCCAACCCCGCATCCCTCGAATCCCTGCTCCTGCAAGCCGCCGCAGCCACCGAAGGCTGCGACCTCGCCACCCTGATATCCGCCTACCCCCACCTCCGCGCCGACATCATCTCCACCGCCCGTCGCCTCGCCGACTCCGGCCGCCTCCACCTCTCCTCCACCCGCCTCACCCTCAATGCTTAATTGGGACGTCGCGGTGGTTGACTGGGAGGCCCATGGCGACTCGCCGTGGGCAAGAGGATAAAAATTAAACGGATAATCGAATGTAGGGACGCACCATGGTGCGTCCCTTACCATGCGAGTGTAGGGTCGCCACTTGTGGCGACGGAGGTTGTGGGGCATGTGGTAGTCGCCACAAGTGGCGACCCTACAAGCTACAAGGAATGACCGTCCGGTCATACCGCATCGGAGATGCAGCGATTGTGGTTAACCCAATGGCCCCCTTCAAAAAAAATCCAAATACAAACAAATCATTACATTATTACATTTTCTAATTATTTTTACCAAAAATTTGGAAAACAAAAGAAAATCACTGAATTTGCAGCCAGATTACCCCTCATACTTGCAGACACATTAAAGGCTCATCCAATAAAACTATCCACACTTCAAAAACACGTCTCATGAAACTATTAAAATTTCTGCTCGGCGCCATTGCACTCCTTGCAATCACCGCCTGCTCCGATGACCCGAAAACTACTGCTGATGATGAAAACAGCAAAGTGGAAATTGAAGCCCCGGGCGAATTATCTTATCTGTCGTCGCTCGACCTTACCTCCAACGAGGCTAAAGCAGTGAAGGGCAACAATGCTTTTGCATGGGATTTCTTTGCCCGAAACAATACCGGCAATGCTCGCAATGCAGTGGTCTCCCCCTTGAGCGTGACTATCGCTATGACGATGCTCAATAACGGCACTTACGAGGATAGCCCCGTGCGCGCAGAAATTCTTGATGTGCTCGGATTTTCAGGAATGCCCATGTCTGAGGTAAATTCGGCCGTGATGAAATTAGCCAACCGCATTATCCGCCTCGACAAGGACGTGGATCTGGCTTTGGCTAACTCTCTGTGGATTGATTATCAACAAATCTTTATAAATCCGGCCTACATCTCGCTTCTCAAAAAAGATTTTGCCGCTGACGCTTACCCTGTGCTCGAAGCAAGTTTTGTCTCGGACGTCAACCGCTGGTGCGATATCAAAACTAATGGCATGATCGACAACCTCATGCCCTCTGATTTTAAAACGCCGAAAATGGCACTCATCAACGCTACTTATTTCAAAGGCATTTGGGGCGAAAAGTTCGGCTTTGACAAAGGGGCAACCAAGAAGGGCAATTTTACTAACGCTGACAAATCCGTTTCTCAACCTGAGATGATGTCGCAGGTTATGCTGTTCGATTCAAGAAAAACCGATAAACTTGAGGTAATCGCGCTTCCTTTCGGCAACGGCAACTATAACTTCTATCTCGTGCGCCCCAACGATGGTGTTTCAGTGGAGGATTGCCAGAAAAGCCTGTCAAACGGCAAATGGGACGCAGTCATGGCCGGAACCCCGACTTCGGAATTGCTTGATCTGAAAATGCCCAAATTTGATGTCTGCTACAACAACAGCATCAAGGAGATCCTCGCTGAAATGGGCATGGTGAAAGCCGTAAAGGGAAAAGGCGACTACTATTTCGCTTGTCCAGCCGGTCTGGAAGTGGAAAAGATTCTTCACAACGCTCGCTTGCGAGTCAACGAAGATGGTGCAGAGGCTGCCGGCGTTACTACAATTATCCCTGACCCAATCGAGCCGGAACCCGACAACGGCGACGAACGTGTTGAACCCCGTCCCTTCCACCTTGATCATCCTTTCATCTATCTTATCACCGAAAAAACGACCGGAACAATTATTTTTATCGGTTGCGTCAACTCCCTTTAAACTCCTTATACCTTAACCGCAGAGGATGCTTCGCCAAGAGGCATCCTCTCTTTGTTTTATTCCGACACTCGGAGCTGCCAGAAGGCGACGGCTGCTGCGGCGGCTACGTTGAGGGAGTCGACGCCGTGGGCCATGGGGATGCGGGCGGTGTAGTCGGCATCGTCAATTACGTTTTGGGCCAGGCCGTCGCCCTCAGTGCCCATGATGATGGCAAGGCGCGGCTCAGCGCACAGCTGCGGATCGTCGATCGGCACGGAGCGGTCAGTCAGAGCCATCGCTACGGTCTTGAAGCCCAACGGCTTGAGCGAATTGATGTCGGAAATTTCTGTCCACGGCACTAAAAACACTGACCCCATCGACACACGCACCGCCCGGCGGTTGAGCGGCGAACAGGATGTGGGCGTGACCAGCACGGCGTCGATGCCCAAGGCTGCGGCCGAACGGAAGATGGCTCCGATATTGGTGGTATCGACCACGGAATCGATGACCACTACTCGCCGCGCACCCTTCACGATTTCGGAGACCGGGGGTAACACGGGTCTGCGCATGGCACAAAGCACTCCACGCGTGAGCTTATACCCGGTCAGGGCCTCTAAGACGGAGCGCTCGCCGGTGTAGACGGGCATCTCCTCGGGACATCGGGCTATGATAGCGGCGGCATCGCCCTCGATGTGCCTGCGCTCGCAAAGCATGGCCACGGGCTCATATCCTGCATCAAGGGCCACAGCTATCACCTTTGGACTCTCTGCAATGAAGAGCCCGAGCTCGGGGTGGAGGCGATTGCATAGCTGCGCCTCGGTGAGGGAGGCAAAAACCTCCACACCGGGGGCAGTGAGCGATGTGATTTCGTTGAGTATCAATCCACAACGTTGATGGGCGCACCTTGGCAATAGGCGCGGAGGTTTTCTGTGCAGATATTCACCAATTCTCTTCGGGCTGTATCGCTCTGCCATGCAATGTGCGGAGTGATGTAGCAATTGGGAGCGGTGAGCAGAGGCTCGTCGCCGGTGGGAGGCTCGGTTTCAAGCACGTCGATGCCGGCTGCCGCGATTTTCTTTTCGCGCAGAGCCACGGCCAGGGCCTTGGAGTCGACCAGACCGCCGCGAGCGGTGTTGATCAGAATTGCCGAGGGCTTCATCATGGCCAGAGTGTCGGCATTTACAAATTTGTGGTTGTCATCGGCCAGCGGGGCGCAGAGCACCAGCACGTCGCTCTGTGCAAACAGCTCGTCTTTGCTCACGGGGGTGATGTAAGGCGGGAGCTGCTCGGCGCTCTTGGAGGTGAGGGCGATGACGTTCATGCCGAACGCCCGCGCGATCTCGGCCACGCGCATGCCGATGTGCCCCAGACCGTAGATGCCGATGGTGTGGCCGCATAGCTCCACGATGGGCACCAGGCGATAGCAGAAGTCGCGGCAGTGCTGCCAGGCGCCTTTGTGCACGGAGCGGTCATGCAGGGCCACGGCGTTGGTGATGTTGAGGATGTGGGCGAAGATGGTCTGCACCACCGATTCGGTGCTGTAGGAGGGCACGTTGCTGACCACTATGCCACGCTCGCGGGCCGCGGGGATGTCTACGTTGTTGTATCCCGTGGCCATCACGCCGATAAATTTCAGTTTGGGCAGTTGGGCGATAGTGGCGGCATCGAGCACCACCTTATTAATAAAGACGGCGTCGGCATCGGCTGCACGCTCAACGACGAGTTCGGGCTTTGTGCGCTCATACACGGTGAGCTCTCCGAGGGCGGCGATGCCGTCCCAGCTCAGGTCGCCTTTGTTGGCCACGTAGCCGTCGAGTATTACGATTTTCATAAGTATCGGTTTGTGGGTAAATAAGTTAGAGTTAATCTCTCGGAGCGAAGTCGGCAAGCCGACCGGAATCTCCAAGATAAATATTAAACGGCCGGGTGCGGCAGATGGTTCAGCCATCGCCGTGCCCGGCCGGTATTGTCTGTTACTTATTCAAATTCAATGAGCACGGCATCGGTGCCTACCACTTGGTCGGGCTTCACGAAGACGCGTTTCACCTTGCCGTCGGCAGGAGCGGTGACGTCATTTTCCATCTTCATGGCTTCATAGACGAGCACAACCTGACCTTTCTTGACCTCGGTGCCGGGTTTGACGTTCACCTCCACAATGCGTCCGCCCATGGGGGCCGAGATTGTGGGGCCGGTCACGGGCTCCTCAGCTTCTTTCACCTCTTCTGCCACAGCGGCTGCCGTAGCGGGCTTTTCAGCCTCGTATTCGGTGGTACGGAGCTTGCGCAGGAAGCCGTTGGCCACGGAGGGCAGCAGTGCCAGCAGGAGTTCTTCCTCAGTGTTCTTTGCAAGTTTCTTGCCGCCGAGGTCCTCAAGGGTGGGATTTTCGGGCTGACGGTAAGAATTTACATCGTAGGGCTTCTCTGTGGGGTCGCCGGTGATCTTTTCGCGGAAGGCGGGGTCAACCGGCACGGGGGTGTGGCCGTATTCTCCCTTGACCAGAGAATTGAACTGGTTGGATGTGTTGCTGTAGTCGGGATTGCCTTTCTTGCGGTCGATGGCCACGAGCACGGCCTGCGAGCCCACGATCTGGCTGGTGGGGGTGACCAGAGGCACCAGACCGGCATCACGGCGCACCATGGGGATGAGCTTCATGGCATCTTCGAGCAGATCGCTGGCACCGAGCTGCTTGAGCTGAGCCACCATGTTGGAGTACATTCCGCCGGGCACCTCGGCATTCTTCACAAGTTCGTTGGGTTTGGGGAATCCGAAGTATGCCTCGATGGCGTGGCAAGCCTCGAGCAGGGCTGCTTCGTTGCCGGCCTTGGCCATTTCGATGGCTTTGTCAAATTGTGCGTCAACCTCGGCGGGGAGCTTGTCGGCCAGCGGGTCGAAGGGTCGGGGCATGTGGTCTTTGTTGAGATCGAAATCGGCCAGACTCTTGCGGGCCTCGAGCAGGCGGTCGCGTATTTGGCCCACAGCCTTCATGTCGGCCTCAACCTCGATGCCGAGCTTCTGGCAGAAGATGTAGATGAGCTCGATGGCCGGGGCAGCCGATCCGCCGCCGAACCACCATATATTCGTGTCCAGAATGTCCACCCCGTGGAGGATGGCCATAAGAGAGGAGGCAAGACCGTAGCCGGGAGTGCAATGGGTATGGAAGTCAACGGGCACGGAGAGGTTGGCCTTGAGCTGCGAGATGATCTCGGCAGCACGCGAGGGAGTGACCAGACCGGCCATGTCCTTCAGGGTTATGATCTTGGCACCGATCTGCTCCATCTGCTTTGCCTTATTGACAAAGTATTCGGTGGTAAAGATCTTCTCGGGCTCCTGAGGCTTGGAGCCGAAGAGGCGAGCGAAGAATCCGGGCTTCTTGGCAGGCTCGGTGGGCTTGGGGTCAACGGTGTAGCATA
>CAZNRK010000012.1:0-44838 GCA_964575435.1 uncultured Bacteroides sp. | reverse complement strand
GTCGCCACAAGTGGTAACCCTACAATCGCCCGAGATGGGCGATGATCGTGGTTAACCCCGGGCGTTAGCCCGGTGGGGTCATCGGTGCTCACCTCCTTTACATCTATGGCCCCGGAGGGGTCATGATCGTGGTATCACTATCCGCACCTCTCCGAGGCGCGATGGGGCGGGTGGGGAGATCTCATCATCCCCAGACGTCGCTGACGCTCCGGCTGGGGCTAACCACAACCACCGCATCTCCGAAGCGGTTGCCCCTTCTCCCTCACGGTTGTCCGTCGCCACAAGTGGCGACCGGCATCTAAAACCTCTACCTCCCCAACAGCCGTCGCCACGAGTGGCGACCCTACATCCGGATGGAAAAATCCGTGGAATCCCCATTTTTTTTGTAACTTTGCATATATTTCTGATTCTGATATGATTTGCTATCCCGAAAATATTGAACATAAAATCGGTTTTGATGCTGTCAGAGGGCTGATCGCTGAACGTTGCGCAAGCGCTCTTGGCCGCGAGAAATGCGAGCAGATGGCCTTCAGCAGCGATTTTGACCTTGTGAAATCGCGCCTCGACGCCGTCAATGAAATGACTGCCGTAATAGCTGCTGACGACGGCTTCTCGCTCTCAGGCATCCACGACCTGCGTCAATCCCTGGCCAGAATACGTCCTGCCGGCACCCACATTTCCCCTGACGAGCTCTTGCCCCTGCGTACCACCCTGGCCACCCTGGGATCCATCTCGGCCTACTTCTCGCGTCCGGGCGTGGAATATCCAACCCTGAAAGCCTTGGCGGCAGGCATCGTGCCCCCGGTGGCTGCCATTCGCGCCATCGACGCCATAATCGACAAGACAGGCGAAATCAAAGACAACGCCTCGCCCGACCTTGCCGGCATTCGCAGCGCCATTTCAGCCGCCTCGGGCAGTATCTCCGGAGCCATGCGCAGAGTGCTGGCGCGTGCGGTGGCTGAAGGAGTGATCGACTCCGACACCTCCCCCTCAATGCGCGACGGGCGCCTGGTGATCCCCGTATCGCCGGCCAACAAGCGTCGCATCCCCGGCATCGTGCACGACGAATCGGCCACCGGCAAGACCATCTTCATTGAGCCTGCCGAGGTGGTGGAGGTCAATAACCGCTTGCGCGAACTCCAGATGGACGAGCGTCGCGAAATCATCCGCATCCTCACCGTTCTGGCCCAGACGCTTCGCCCCATGCTCCCCGACCTGCTCGCCGGGCTCGACATCCTCGGCGACTTCGACTTCATCCACGCCAAAGCCCTCTTTGCCATCGACATTTCCGCCACGCTCCCGAGCCTTCACCCTGACACGACCTTGGAATGGTACCACGCCTGCCACCCCGTCCTGGCCCTCTCCCTGCAGCGACAGGGCAAGCAGATAGTGCCCCTTGACATCACCCTCACCGACCGGCAGCGCATACTCGTGATTTCAGGCCCGAACGCCGGAGGCAAGTCGGTGGTGCTCAAGACCGTGGCCATCGTGCAATACATGGCCCAGAGCGGTGTCCTGCCTCCGCTCTACGACAATTCCCACATGGGCGTCTTCTCCGACATCATGATAGACATCGGAGACGACCAAAGCATCGAAAACGACCTGAGCACTTACTCCTCGCACCTGCGCAACATGAAATACTTCGTCACCCACGCCTCCAAGGGCTCTCTCATCCTCATCGACGAATTCGGCAGCGGCACCGAGCCCACAATCGGCGGCGCCATTGCCCAGGCCCTGCTCTCTGAGTTTACGGCCGGAGGGTGCAAGGGCGTGATCTCCACCCACTTCCAGAACCTCAAACAATTCGCCTCCGACACCCCCGGTCTGGTCAACGGCTCCATGCTCTACGACCGCCAGCAGATGCGACCGCTCTTCAGCCTTAGCATCGGCAATCCCGGCAGCTCGTTCGCCCTTGAGATAGCACGCAAGACGGGGCTGCCCAAGGCCATCGTAGACGCCGCCTCGGAGATTGCCGGCAGCGACTACGTAAACATGGACAAATACCTCCTCGACATCGCCCGCGACCGCAAATACTGGGAGAACAAGCGCACGGCCATCCGTCGCCGCGAGAAGGAAATCGACGAAATCCTCGAGAAATACCACGCCGAGGCCGAAACCCTGCACTCGCAGCGTCGAGAGATCATCAACGAGGCCAAGGAGCAGGCGCGCACTATCCTCCAGGAGAGCAACGCCGCCATAGAGCGCACTATCCATGATATCCGTCGTGCTCAGGCCGATCGCGAGCAGACAAAGGAACTCCGCCGCAAGCTCCAGGAGGAGAAATCGCGCCTCGAAGAGGGCTCTGAGACATCTCACCCCCTGCTGCGCAAGGCCGAGCGCAAGAAAAAGCCCAAGGTCAAACCCGCAGCCCCGACCCTGGGGCCCGAAAGGGAAATCCGCCCCGGCGACACCGTGCTGCTCGACGGGGCCGGCACTCCGGGCCAGGTGCTTGAAATCTCTGGAAAGAACGCTTTGGTGCTCTTCGGTGTGCTCAAAACCACGGTCAAGACCTCCCGCCTCTCCCTCACCGACAAGCAGATACGCAGCTCCGCCGGAAAGCCCGCGCTGGTGAGCGCAGCCACTTCCGAGGCCTCGCGTCAGCGCCAGCTGGATTTCCGTCAGGAGATAGATGTGAGAGGTATGCGCGTTGACGAGGCGCTGCAGGCTGTGACATATTTCATCGACGATGCCGTGCAATTCAACGCCGGGCGTGTGCGCATCCTCCACGGCACCGGCACGGGAGCTCTGCGGCAGTCCCTGCGGCAGTATCTGCTGACCGTGCCGCAAGTCGAGGCAGCCGTTGATGAAGACGTGCGCTTCGGCGGGGCCGGCATCACGGTGGTGACCCTCAAATAACAGAGGAGTGGAGTTCTGTAGCAGGCCCTTCGGTGTCGGTAAGGCTCTAAGAGCCCGTGTAGAAGCATTTGACTTTACCCACCGGGAGCTTGCCCTCGAGGCGGTAGGGGATGCGGTCGGGAGCGGTGGAGATCCAGGCCTCCATGTCGTCGGAGGTGCGTGTGCGACCGTCTGAGGTGAAGATAAAGGAGATGTGATAGCAGGGTTTGGTGCCGAAGTCGGTTTTTGTGTCTTCCTTGCCTAAGTATTTGATGGTGAGGAGCTCCTTGCGTTTGCCGGAGAAGATGTTGATGGTGAGCACATGGCCCGGCTGCCAGGAGTCGAAGGGGAGGCGACGCATGTAATAGAAGGCTGTGAGCATATCGACGGTAGTGCCCGTGGCCTGAAGAGCGCGGGTTTCGTCGGTGACGAGTTTGCCGTTTTTCCACTTGCGGCGGATGCAATCGGCGCTGACGTTGTGGTGGTCGCGCTTGTATTTTACCTGGTCGTGCTTATCCTCCGAGCCCTCGTGCGAGATTTTTTCGTAGAAGGTGGGTTGGAGGCCGTTTTTGATGATTTTGGCGTTGAGGGTGTCGCGCACGCGGTAGAATTTATCGGCCCAGGGGGCGGATTTGGCCGTCAGGCGTGCGTTGTAGATTTCCGGGGCGTTGCGGAGGGTGATGGTGACGTCGCCGGCGTTTTTATTGATCAGGCCCCACTTGTACATTACCTTATAGTGGAGCGTTTCATCGGCGAAATTCTCGGCGCAGGCCGCCACGGCAACCCCCGCCATCAAAAAAAGGAAGAGCAAAAATCGTTTCATATCATATATGACCCCGTGGCGGGGCAAAAGGTTTAACGGAGGATGTCGAAGGAGTCGACGTAGATTTCAGTCACGGTGCGCTTGATGGCGTTGCGGTCCTCCCAGATGCGATAGCGGATCTTGCCCTCGATGAGCAGGCGTGTGCCTTTGCGGATGTATTTCTCGGCCGTCTCTGCCGCGGAGTCAAACATCACGATGTTGTGCCACTCGGTGCGTTCCGGCACCTCAGAGCCGTCGGCCAGGCGGCGCGGCCGCTCGTTGGTGGCGAGGGAGAAGGTGGCCACCGGTCTGGTGCCGATATATCGGATCTCGGGGTCCTTGCCCGCATTGCCCATAAGGATAACTTTATTCATAATCAAGGATTAAAACATGACAGATGAGGGCAAAGGTAAGGATAAAAATCCAAAATAAAAAATCAAGAACCTCGCACGTGACATTCCTATAGCGCATCATCAAGACCATCAGGCGTTTGTAGGGTCGCCACTTGTGGCGACGGATGACCAGGAGCACCGTTTTATAAAGGCTCGTCGCCACAAGTGGCGACCCTACACACGAGAATCCGTGAAATCCGCGTAATCCGTAGTTTTTATCCTTTGTCTGAGGTTGGACTGCTGTGAGCCTCCCGGTGGGGAATTTCATACGCGGGCGAGGGGATTTCATACATCCGGCAGGGGATTTTTGCCGGAATTCGAAGAAAAATTGTAATTTTGCATCAGAATTATGAACAAGGTCCTTCTTTTCTTCACCTCCACGGAGATGATCCGGGTGCCGGCCGGGGCAGTGGTCTTTATCACCGCCTCAGGTAATTACTCAGCCATAACGATGGCCGATGGCAGCCAGTATGTGCTCACTCTCCAGCTCGGACAGATAGAAAAGAGGATCTCGGAGATGGTTGACAGCGACGACAACCGATTTATCCGCATCGGCAAGAGCCTGATTGTCAACCGCGAGTATATAACATTTATCAACCCCTCGCGCCAAAAGCTCACCCTCTCGGATTGCCGGAGTTTCCGCCACGACGTCTCCGCCTCGCGTGAGGCACTTAAAGCGCTAAAAGAATACATTGAAAAGGAGGCTGAACAATGAGCACCGACCCACATGACATCCGCGACGACGAGATACGCATAATCAGCGGCGACACCCCCGAAGGCTCTCCCTCCGGGACCCGACTCAAGTGGCTTCGACCCGTTTTGGTGGCCTTGGCCCTGATTTGTGCCGGCTTCATAGTGTGGCTGATTATCAAAGGCAACGCACCCGAAGAGTGCTACCTCGAAGAAGTCCCCAACGTGGCTGCATCTCCCATTACCGGCACTGAAGAAAATCTGTCCGCGCTCACCCCGGACACTGCCGAGCCGGCGGGCTACGTCGTCTCTGCCGACACCATCATCTCCGGCACACCTCTGACCATTTTCCGTCCTGAGTCCTTGACCCCCACGCTGCATGTGGGCACCGACATCCTCGACGACTCCACCGTGCGCTTTCTGGTGCAGGCAGCCGACATCCGGGCCGACAATGGCGGCATAGTCGGTGCCTTCGTCGACCGTGGCACCCTCCTGAGCAAGGGCCAGGCCAAGTCCGGCTTCTGCGCCATCATCGGCGGCAAGATCACCGTGGGCGTGGCCGATGCCACCCCACTTCTGGAGCAGGCTCTGGAGACCGACGGCTACTTCTTCCGCCAGTACCCCCTGGTAGTGGCCAATCAGATAGTGGAAAACCGGCCCCGGGGCAAATCCCTGCGCAAGGCCCTGGCGGAGCTTGACGGCGTGCCCGTGGTGATCATCAGCCGCGAGGAGCTCACCTTCCACGATTTCTCTCAGCGGCTCGTTGATCTGGGCGTCAGCAACGCTATCTACCTCGTGGGCGGCAGCGGTTACGGCTTCGGCTATGATGCCGACGGGCGCAAAATGGAGTTTGGCAACCGCTACGGGCAAATGGCCGAGAACACCAACTTCCTCATCTGGCGCTGACCGCCCAGTCAGCCCCGAGCTGCCCTCAGCGCTGACCCCCGGGAGAGATTTCATACATCAACACCAAGGTTTCATACAACGTCCGGCAAAATCCTTTGTCGGGCGTTTCCTTTATCCGAAATTTGCGTCAGAAAAATCAACTCTACGCAATTATGAAAATCCACGTTCCGGCTTCTGTGCCCCCGGCACTTCTCTCCCTCCTTCTTATCGTTATGGCAGTGAGCACTGCCACGTTTATCACCTCCTGCAGCCGCAAATCCATGACTCCCGACCAGGCCTCGGAATGGATTTCGGCCTACACACCCGCCCACATCGACATGGACTCGAAAATCCGCATTGAGATGACCGAAGCCATGCGGGCAAAAGTCGACTCCTCAGCCCTCTTGGCCCGCTGCTTCACCTTTTCGCCCTCGGTAAAAGGCACCGCGACCCTCTCGGCCGACGGCACCAGCATCGACTTCACTCCCGAGGCTCCGCTAAAGCAAGGACGCAGCTACAGGTGCCGGCTGGACATGGCCTCGCTCACCGGAGTCGACTCCCTTGCCGACTTCACCTTTGATTTCCGCGTAGAGCGCAGAGACATGGCCCTCACCGAGGTTGAGGCCACAGTAGACCCTTACGACACCTCGCGCATGACCATCAGCGGCGTGATAGAATACAGCACTCCTGCCGGTGCTGCAGCCACCGCCGACAGCTCCATCATCGTCTGTGACCACCCCGGCGCCCGCGTTATCGTCGACTCCCGGTCCTCACACCTTTCCCGACGGTTCAGAATCCACGGCATAAAGCGACAAACAGGGCCCTCGCAGGTGAGAATCTCCACCAATCCCCTCCTGGGCTTCTCAAAAGCCGAAGAGATCGTGGACATCCCATCGATTGCCGATTTCCGGCTCATCAGCGCCGAGCGCGTCGAGGCCTCCGAGCCATACATCAACCTCAACTTCAGCTCTCCGCTCTCCCGCGAGCAAGATCTCGACGGCCTGATCACCATCGACCGCGTCGACGAGCTGAAAATCCGGCGCGACGGCTGCAACGTGAAAGTATACTACCCCTCCACCGGCATAAAGGACCTCACCCTCCGCATTTCAGACGCCCTAAGAAACGGCGAAGGGCGCCCCTTAGGCACCGAGGTGGAGCGACGGTTCGAGCAGCAGGTCATCGCTCCTGCCCTGGAGATGCCCTTTGAAGGTTCAATTCTGCCCGACAACAGCAACCTCAGGCTCCCCTTCCGTGCCGTGAACCTCGCCGCCGTGGATGTGGAAGTGGTGAAGGTGTTTCCGGCCAATGTAATGCACTACCTGCAGGAGACCGACCTCGACGGCACCGGAGAGCTGCGCCGGTTCGGCAGACTCATCTACCGCAAGACTGTGCGCCTTGACCGCGACAAATCCATCGACCTGCATCAGTGGCAGGATTTCTCCATTGACCTCAAAGACCTCTTCCACCGCCAGAGGGGAGCCGTGTATAACGTGCGCCTCTCATTCCGGCGCGCCTATTCGCTCTACGACCGCACAGAGGCCGGGGAATTTGAGGAAGTGGACGGAATCACACCCGAGGACGACGAGACGTGGAGCCGCAATCACTCATATATCTACCGCGACAACCCCGACAACGATTGGGAACACTACAGCTGGCGCGACTGCAGGGACCCCTCCACCGTGTCGTATTACATGGACTACGACATGCCCGAGTGCAACCTCGTGGCCTCTACACTGGGGCTGATCGTGAAGAAAGGCGCCGACAACCGCTATCTGGCCGCAGTCACCGATCTTATCACGGCCGCCCCGGCTCCCGGAGTGAGGGTAGACATCTACGACTACCAGCTGCGCCGTCTGGCCTCAGCCACCACCGATGCCGGCGGATTCGCCACGCTCCCTGTCTCCACCGGCCCCTACATGGTCACAGCCACCGACGGCCAAAGCACCACCTACATCAAGCTCCCCATGCACGACCTGCCCACCGAGGGGTTTGACACCGACGGCCTTACGATGACCGACGGCGTAAAGGGCTTTGTCTACGGCGACCGCGGCGTGTGGTGCCCCGGCGATGATGTCCACCTCACCCTCATCCTCGAGGACAAGGACCGCACTCTGCCGTCCTCCCACCCCGTGGTGCTTGAGCTCACCACTCCCGACGACCGCCTCCATTCGCGCCTCTCCCTCTCCCGCAGCATTGACGGTTTCTACACCTTCCACATCCCCACCGAGATCTCCGCTCCCACCGGCACGTGGACGGCGAAATTCAAAGTGGGAAATCAGACCTTTACCCACCCTGTAAGAATCGAGACAATCAAGCCCAACCGCCTGAAAGTCAATATTCAGGCTCCTGCCGTGATTCAAGCCAACACCCCGCAGTCCTTAGGCATCGATGCCCGATGGCTCACCGGGCCGGTAGCATCGGGAATGTCAGCAACGATGGAGATGACTCTTTACTCCAACCCTAAACCTTTCCCCCAATATAAAAACTTCACCTTCGCCAATCCGCTCGTTGACTTCTCTTCCTCCACCTCGCAAATCCTCACCGGAAGGCTCGACAGCCTCGGCAGCCTCAACAAGCCGTGCACCATCGGCACTGACATCAACGCCCCCGGCATGCTCATGGCAAACCTCACAGCCAAAGTGACCGAGCCCGGCGGTGAGGCCAGCATCACCTCGCGCTCCGTGGCTCTGTCGCCCTTTGGCGTCTATGTTGGCATCGATGCAGGGAAAGGGGAGTACATGACCGACACCGACCTGCGCCTGCCCGTAGTGGTGGTCAACCAGAACGGCGCCCGGATGAAGAGCCGCCGCCTGGCCTACAAAATCTACCGCCTTGAAAACTTCTGGTGGATGGAAGGGCGCAGGAGCAATTTCAGCCGGTACATCTCAAGCCCGTCGGTCGAGGTTGTGGCCTCCGACACCATCACAGTGACGGGGGGCAGAGGCGCAATTCCCTTCCGGGTGGATTACCCCGATTGGGGCAAATATCTCGTGGTGGTGCGCGATATTAAGGGCGGGCACGCCACCGGTGGTACCTTCAGCGTGGACTGGCCATCGTGGCGCGGACGTGCCTCCCAAGAGGCCGCCGGGGGCAGCACACAGCTTGCATTCACCCTTGACAAGGACTCATACACCGCCGGCGAGACCGCTCAAGTGTACCTGCCCAAATGCCGTGGCGGCCGCGTGCTTCTCTCTATCGAAAACGGCACTAAGGTGCTCCGCCGCTACTGGGTCGCCACCTCGGCCTCCGGACAGACGTGCTTCAGGCTCCCCGTCACCGGCGACATGGCTCCGAATTTCTACGTTACGGCCACTCTGCTGCGCCCCCACGCCGAGACATCGCTCACCGAGCCCATCCGCCTCTTCGGCGTGCAGGGAGCCTCGGTCGTGGACAAGCGCACCATCCTCCACCCCGTAATCGACATGCCCGGTGAGCTGCATCCGGGGCAGACCTTTACCCTGAGCATCAAAGAGAAAGACAACAAACCGATGACCTACACCGTAGCCCTCGTTGACGAAGGCCTGCTCGACATCACCAACTTCAAGACTCCGCGGCCCTGGGAGGCCATGAACCGCAAAGAGGCTCTGGGGGTGAAAACCTGGGACATGTTTGACGATGTAATCGGCGCCTTCGGTTCCAACTTCCGCTCCGTGCTCAGCGTCGGTGGCGACGAGGCGCTGCGCAAGTCGGCCGGCAAAGAGAAACGGTTCAATCCTGTGGTGCGGTTCCTCGGGCCGTTCACCCTGCGCGGGGGAAGCAGCCATCACAAGATCACGATGCCCAACTACGTGGGCTCGGTGCGCGTGATGGTCGTAGCAGCCCATGAAGGCACGTACGGCCACGCCGACAAGACCGTGGCAGTCACCTCCGAGCTCATGCTCCTGACCACCTTGCCGCCCGTGCTGGCCTGCGGGGATGCCCTGGATGTGCCGGTCAACGTTTTTGCCATGCGCGACGACATTCGTGACGTGGCTCTCAGCATCGAGGCCTCCGGTCCGGTCTCCATCGCCGGAGAGAAGAGCAAGAAGGTGACATTTGCCTCTGCCGGCGAGAAACCGGCGAATTTCCGCCTCGAATGTGACAATTCCGCCCTCGGGCAGGCGCGAATCGTGGTCAAAGCCGCTTCCGGAGCCTACCGGATGTCTGACACTACCTTTATCGAGGTGCAAAACCCCATGCCAGTGCTCGTTGACCTCACTGACAGGACCCTGAAACCCGGGCAGAGCGCCACACTGACCTGGACCCCCGACCGCACAGTAGAGACGTCCCTGCAGATTGCCTCCATGCCGGCTATCAGTTTCGGCGGAGCGATGCAGTTCTTTGAGCATTATCCTCACCTGTGTACCGAGCAGTTGGCCTCGAAGGCTCTGTTTATGCTCTTCGGGCGGCAATTTCTGAGCGCTGAGGATAAGGCGCGGTGCGAGAAGGTGCTTCCGGGTGTGCTGAAGCAGCTTTCCGCGCGCCGGATGCCCGATGGAGGGTTCAGCTATTGGCCGGGTGATGCTCAACCAAGCTCATGGGCCACCTCCATGGCCGGATTGGCCCTCACCGAGGCCTCAAGGCAGGGATTCAGCGTGGATCGCGGAGCTCTGGAGCGGTGGACTGCCTTCCAGCAGAAGCAGGCGCGCGACTATCGGAGTGCAGAACGCAGCGACCTTGACCAGGCCTTCCGTCTTTACACGCTGGTAGCTGCCGGCCAAGCGATGAAACCGGCCATGAATCGCCTGCGCGAGTCAAAAGACCTCTCGCAGACAGCCGCCTACTGCCTTGCCGCCGCTTACGCCCTGGAGGGGCGCACCGATGTGGCTGCCCGGCTCTCAGAGAGGGCCGAACGTACGGATTACGTCCCCGGTTCCGGGCGGTTTCGCTCCGAGCTCTGCGACGAGGCCTTCAAAGTCCTGGCCTATGCCCTTTGCAAAGACTCGGCCAAGGCCCTTCCTCTGGCTCGCAGCATCGCCCGGGAATGCACGGGGAGCACATACGTGACCCAAGACCTCGCTTTCGCCACCATGGCCTTGCGTCAGCTAAGCGCTGTCACGGGCTCAGGCTCTTTCTCAGTCACAGTTGCCCAAAAGGGCTCGAAATCCCTTGCGATTCAGAATGCCGGTTGGGTTAAAAATCTGCCCCTTCAGCCTCAGAGTGGACAGGTGGAAGTGACCAACACGGGCAAGACCACTGTCGACCTTTCCCTTACCCGCGCCTTCCGCCCCTCGGCCTCGGAAAAGTTGGCACCCGAGAGCAAGGGTCTGAAAATCAAGGTGCAATACCTCAACCTCAGACAGGCGCCCATCGCCGTAAACCTCCTGCGACAGGATGCGGAATTCATAGCGAGCATATCGGTGGAGAATACCGGAGCGCACATCTCCTCACTGGCCCTGACATATAATCTGCCCTCAGGCTGGGAGCTCTGGAACTCGCGCCTGCACGGCAGAGATGAGAAACTCGCGGAATACTGCGACATGCGCGACAACCGAGTGAGCTATTACACGTCTCTTCGCGCCGGGCAGACGAAGGTCTTCAACATTCGCCTGCGTGCGGCCTACGCCGGGAAATTCATGCTCCCGCCTGTGGTGGCCGAAGACATGTACAATCCCTCGCACAGAGCTGTGACCGGTAATTCATGGGTGGTGGTGCAAAAGTAAAAACTAATTCATGAGTGTCAGTGCGAAAGTAAAAACTAATTCATGAGTGTAAGTGCGAAAGTGAAAACGCGCCTCAAACGAGGCTGTGCAGCGGTGGCAGCCGGCCTTGTGCTGTTGTGGTTGTTTTGCCTGCCCGGGGAGATGTTCTCGGATGTGCCTTACTCCACGGTGGTGACATTGGCCGACGGCTCTCTGCTCGGGGCTCGCGTGGCCGAGGATGGCCAGTGGCGGTTTCCGCCGTGCGATTCCGTGCCGGAGAAATTCGCCAAAGCGCTGGTTGAATACGAGGACCGGGGATTTTACGGCCACGTTGGCATCAGTCTGCGCGGCCTGGTCAGGGCGGTGAAGCAAAACGTGGCAAACGGCCGTGTTGTGAGCGGCGGTTCCACAATTACGATGCAGACCATACGCCTGCACCGCCGTGGGCCTCGCACGGTGTGGGAGAAACTGGTGGAGATGTTTATGGCCACGCGCCTTGAGGTGCGCTATTCAAAGGCTGAGATCCTGCGGCTCTACGCCTCCCACGCACCATTCGGGGGCAACGTGGTGGGCATCGATGCGGCCGTGTGGCGTTACCTTGGCCGTGACGGCAACGAAATGTCGTGGGCCGAAGCGGCGACTTTGGCGGTGCTCCAAAACGCCCCCTCCACAATCCACCTCTCCAAGAACCGCGACCGCCTCCTGGCCAAGCGCAACCGCCTGCTCCGTCGGCTTTTCGAAAAAGGAGAAATCAGCTCAGAGGAGCTTGACCTTGCCCTGGAGGAACCTCTGATAGGGGAGCCGTACCCGATGCCGGCGCTGGCCCCACACCTTGTGGAGCATTACCACAAGAATCGCCGAGGTCTGCGCACCTGCACGAGCATAGATTTCTCGCTCCAGCAGCGCGTTGAAAACCTTGCCACCTATTGGCGCGAGGAGTTGGCTCTGACAGGGCCGCAAGATCTGGCTGTGGTGGTCGAGGATGTGGTCTCGGGTTCGGTGGTGGCCTATTGCGGCAACGCCGACATCGGAGCTGACCGCCACGGCAAGTGGGTAGACATTGCTCGCGCTCCGCGCTCCTCGGGGAGCATCCTCAAGCCCTTGCTCTACTGCGCCGCCTTGCAAGAGGGGTTGATACTCCCGGGCACGATTCTGCCCGACGTGCCCACGGATTTCGGAGGCTTCGCGCCTAAGAATTTCGATGGGAAGTTTGCCGGAGTGGTGCCGGCCAACCGTGCGCTGGCTCTATCGCTCAACGTGCCGAATGTGCACCTGCTCCGCGACTACGGCGTGGGGCGGTTTGCCTCACTGCTTCAGAAATGCGGGTTGTCCACCCTGACTCGTCCTGCTCGGCAGTATGGTCTCTCGCTCGTGCTCGGCGGTGCGGAGGTGTCGCTTCTGGAGGTGGTCGACTGCTACGCTTCGCTCGCCCGGTTTGAGCGGAATTTCCCCCTGAACGATTCAGTTGCCGTATATTCCATGCTTGAGGCCATGAGGGAGGTGAACCGCCCAGACCAGCTCGATTACAGCCGTGTGAGCGATATTCAAAATGTGGCCTGGAAGACCGGTACGAGTTATGGCGCTCGCGACGGCTGGTCCGTTGGTCTCACTCCGGGATATGTCGTGGGCGTCTGGGTGGGGAATGCCGACGGAGGACCGGTGGCCGGTCTCACAGGGGCGAGGACGGCCGGGCCGGTGATGTTTGATGTGTTTAATCTCCTGCCTCACTCGGGGTGGTTTCGCGAGCCCAGGGGGATGAAGGCGCGGGTGTGCTCCCGGTCAGGACATCTGGCCGGTAAGTATTGTGCGGAGACTCATGAGGTCACTGTCACTGCCCGCGGCGCGGTCTCGGAGCCGTGTCCTTACTGTCAGGAGGTGCCTGTCTCGCTCGATGGCAAACGGCGTGTAGCCAACTGCTCGGAGCCAATGCAGATGCAGAAGTTTTTCATGCTTCCGCCCCTGCAGAAACATTTCTATAAGCTCAGCCATGCCGACTATGTGGAGCCGCCCGCCGACCCCGGCGAGGGCAACGGAATGCGGTTTATCTACCCTGCAGACGGCACCGTGGTGGCTCTCCCCAAAAGCGAGGGCAACGTGATGGTGTGCACAGCCACCCACACCGACCCCTCGGCCACACTTTTCTGGCATCTGGATAATCGCTGTCTTGGCTCCACGACCGACATCCACAAAATGCCCGTCACCATCACCTCCGGACTTCACCGCCTCACAATCATCGACCCCTCCGGCTCATCCGCCACAATCACCTGTACCATTACAAACTAACCGCCCTCGGGAGGTTGACCACAATCCAACCTCGTCGCCACAAGTGGCGACCCTACTATCGATAATCCGTGGAATCCGTGTAATCTGTAGTTTTACCTCCTAAATCGGCGTTCTCCTGTACTCCTGTTAATTGAGTTTTGAGTGGAACGGACGCACCATGGTGCGTCCCTACTTTTAGTAGTCGTAGTCGAGGGTAAAGTCGTCGAGGTAGAGGAGGGCGCCGTTGCCGCCGACGAAATAGTCGCCGTAGATGCTGGCAGAGCCGGTGACGAGGATGTACTTGGGCTTGCGGTTAGTGGCCTTGTACTCCAGCTCGACGGTGAAGGGGACGTAAGCCTCGACGTCCTCGCCGCAGATCATGCGACCGTAGGCCACCACCTCGGGGCCGTTGGGGTCGAAGAGGTGACGATTGGCGGGGTTGGTGCGAATCTCGAAGGGCTCGTCGGAATCAATGAGGGCACACCATACGATGCAAGTGTCGGGGCGGCCTTTCAGGGGTGCGAAATCGCCTGAGGCAGAGCTGATGGGTGCTGTCTTGTACTTGAAATATCCCTTTAAGCGCGTAGGACGTTCGGTGAAATCACGGCCGAACGAGAGGATGCCGTTGGTGCCGTCGGTGCGGACATATCGCCCGGCAAAGATATTGCCGGCAGCGAGCTTGCCGATCATGCCGATGCCCACGAATTTTGTCTCAAGGCGAGCTGCCTGGCCGGTTCCGGTCACGGTGTCGTCGGTAGGGGTTGTGTTGCTCGGGCCCAGGGTGGTCGCGCCCTTGTTGCCCGTGTCCCAGAATTGTGTGCCGCCTTCGGGCCAGGGATTCCACACCTTGCCGTCAAGCCACCACTGGTCGAAGTCGCCGTTGGGGAGCTGAGCCTTGGTGCCGGTGGTGAAGGTGAGCACCTCGCCGTACTCCTCATCCGAGACGGCTCGCGCCTCGTAAGTGGTCTGCGGTGTAAGGCCCACAAGGCGGGCGTGGAAGCTGCCGCCGTTTTCCGTGAGCCAGCTATCGGGCACGGTGATCCACTCGGTGTCGCCCTTGATGCGATATTGCACAGTGTTTTTCTTCCCGGCCTGAGCCTCGCCGTAGACCCATCCGACGCATGTCCAGCCGTCGGCCTGCGTGGTCGAGACGGTGCTTTGGGTCTGCTCTACGTAGATGGTCCAGCGCTCGATGTGGTCGTGGATGTTGATGTTGACTTTCAGGGGCTTGGAGAAGTCTACCTTCTCGCCCTCGAGATCGGGATTCATGGTGCAGCCGGCGGGGCCGAGTTTGCACTTCTCGACATAGATGGATTTCAGGTTCTCCTTATCGGAGACATAGGCCACCACGCGCTTGCCCGGCACGTCGATAACTGACGATCCGATCTGCCCACGGAGGGCAAAATATCGCTCAATATCCTGTGAGGCAGAGATTTGCCACATGTAGTCCTGATAGAGGCGGAGAGTGACGCTGACCGGCGCGGCCAGGTCAAGGCCGTCCATAATCGCTCCCGACACGATCTGAGAGCCGGGGGTGAGGGTGTAGTCGGAGATGCGAACGTCGAAAATGTTGGCCTCTTCGGGGAAATAGAGGGTGATGGTGCAGTTGGTGGAATCGATAAGGGCCGGTTTGCTTTCTCCCTCGGCGCTGATGCTCAGAAAGTTGGCTTGGATGCGTGGGTATGGGATGTCGTTTTTCAGGCATCCGGGCAGGGCAATGGTGGCCACCAGGGCAAAGAGCCCTGCCATGGCAGCCCACAGGCGGGTAATATGCTTGGTTCCGGCGGTCATATCACAACGAGCAATCCGAAGTTGATGTTGAAGATGTTAAAGCGGAAATTTGCCCCGCTGGAGAAGCGCGAACCTTCGTCCACGCCGTTGGTGGTCTGCTTTTCCTTGGCGGCCTTGATGCCGAAGACGCCGAATGAGACGTTGAAGGCCACGAAATCCTGCACAAACACGCAGAGGCCGGGGCTGAAGTTGAGGCTCACGCCCATGGAGTTGGTGCGGGTGTCGCGAAGCTCGTCGTTGTAGTAGCGTTTGAAGCGCGAGGAGCCGGAGCCGAAGTCAAGCGATACCTCATTGAACACCGAGAAGCGTTTGTGCTTGTCCAGACCCACATAGTTGCGGTAGACCACCCCAAGATCAAAAGAGTGGCTGTAATAGCTGACGTCGTGGAGCTCGAAATTCATATCATCGTCGATGTCGAGGGCAAGATTCCTCAGGTTGGCCTCGCCGCGTGTATAGTTCAGGCGCATGCCAAGCGACTGGTTGTGGTTGAAGAAATACGACACCGAGGGCTTCAGAGAGTAAAGCTTGCCGCCAAAATCCACGTTTTTGAGCATGGAGAGCACCTGGATGTCTTCTGTGTTGAGTTCGCCGTAAGATGCTGTAAAGCCAAAAGCCCACTCGCCCTTGGGGATGTAAAGGAAGTTGAAGAGACCGCGGTCGTAACGGCCATAATTTTTCTGCGGCAGAATGATGGAGATAGTGTCCCCGCGCACGATCACCTGCTGGTCAACCTCAGCCAGGCCAAGAGGCACACTGTCTTTGCGGGCAATCTGAGCCCCGGCTGCAAGCACCGTGCTCAGAAGCAGAAGTAATATGCCAAGACGCTTGATCATAGGTAGAAGACCACGCCGAAGGTGATGGAAAAGAGGTTGATTTTCAGGTTGGCGGCTTTATAGTTGCGGTTGGCCACGTAGATGCGGTCGGTGGTGGATTTGGTGTGCTGATAGCTGAAGCCGAGCACGCCCACGTTGACCTCTATGGCCGAGTAATTGTTCAGAAACATGATCATGCCGGGGGCCACACCGATGTCCACGGAGTAGGAGCGCTCGAAGGTGCCCGTGACGTCGACGCCCGAGCCGCTGCAGAGCTTCGACTCTCCGCCGCCAAACTGCAGCTGCACCTCGTTGAACATTCCAAACCGCGTGCTCGAGCCGAAACTGATGTAGTTGCGGAAAGCAGCCATGGCGGAATATTTGTGAGAGATGGAGAAGAGATTGTCAACGTCGTAGTCGGTCTCTGAGTCGATGACGATGCTCGCCTGGTTGAGCTTTGTGCGCTGGCGTGTATATGTGAACTTTCCGCCCGCCGCCATGTTGTCGGCAAAGGCGTACATGAGCATGGGGCTGAGCTTGAATGAATATGTATCGCCGTTGAGATTCTCTACGACAAGAAACTGGTAGTTGTCTTGCGAAGATTGCGAATAGCTGACACTTAACCCCGTGATCCACTGACCTTTGGGCACGAAGGAAATCTGTTCAAGATTTCTCTTGAATTCTTCCTGTCCCAGGGCTGCGGCTGAGCAGACGATGAGGCAGAAAATGGCGATTATGTGCCGCAAACTTTTCATTTAGCTGCAAAGGTAAGTATTTTTACTCGGAATTTTATAGTTTCGGGCTATTTTTCTTCAAAAATTTCTCTTAAACGGTCGAATCGTTCGGCCGACTCTTCGCCGAATTTAGCGACCGAGCGGCGAGCCTCTTCGGGCGTTTTGCGCCTCATCGAGGCGGATTTTGAGTAGAATTTATCGGCGTAACAGATTAGCTTTTCGAGCAGAGTCTCGGGCATGTGGCAGCGGCCGGAGAGGGGCAGCCCCTGAGCTTTGATTTCTTCGGGAGAGATACCTGCGCCGGTGTGGCGCTCGGCCACGCGTGCCAGCGTCTCGAAATCAAGCCCTTCGCCTCCTTGGGCTTGGTCCTTAGCCTCCTGAGCGCATGCGCGGATCATGGAGGCTCCGAGGTCGCCATGCTGCAGGTAATGCCCCTGGCCGTGACATCCCAGCGAGGGGGCGTCGGTGGCGATAATGCCCAGGTCGTGGAGCATCGCTGCTGCGATGATCTCGTCGGCTGCCAGGGGGAGGCTGAGGCGGTGGGCAATCTCCAGAGCCAGGGTGGAGACCTGGAAGCTGTGCATCAGCAGGATCTGGCGAGGCCGGGACCCGTGGGGGTAGTAGCGGTCAATGATGTCGAGCCAAGTCATAGCATTGCGTGCATTAATCTCCGTTGTGGAGCCAAGTCATAGCGGTTGCGTGCAGAAATCTTCGTTGCCGAGCGGGGGAGGGGGCGGGATTTACAATTCCACCTCTGTGTTCCAGCCGTGGGTGTCCTCGCAGCGGCCGTACTGTATGTCCTGGAGCTTATGGTAGAGGGCTGTGGTGACCGGGCCGGGATTGCCGTCTTTTGAGATTACGTACTTTTTGCCGGTGTCAAGGTCGTGGATTTCCCCCAC
This sequence comes from uncultured Bacteroides sp., assembly GCA_964575435.1. Classification (GTDB taxonomy): domain Bacteria; phylum Bacteroidota; class Bacteroidia; order Bacteroidales; family Muribaculaceae; genus CAG-873. The sequence continues at coordinate 27,115 of CAZNRK010000012.1, read as the reverse complement.
GGGAGATGTCACTGCAGCCGTGCCGCAAGCGGCGGCTTCTGAGAAGTCGGGGATCTCGTCGATGGTGATGTGGCGCTGCTCCACCTCGATGCCCATGTCGCGAGCCAGTTGCATTAGGCTCTTGTTGGTGATGGAGGGGAGGATGGAGTCGGAGGCCGGAGTGATGTATTTGCCATCTTTCACGGCGAAGAAGTTGGCCGGGCCGCACTCGTCGAGATATTTCTTCTCTTTGGGGTCGAGGAAGAGCACGGCGCTGTAACCCATGGCGTGGGCCTCCTCGCCGGCTGCCAGAGATGCGGCGTAGTTGCCGCCCACTTTCCATTTGCCGGTGCCTTGCGGAGCCACACGGTCATATTTGCGCATGATGCAGATGTTGGAGGGGCGGAATCCGGTCTTGAAGTAAGGGCCTACGGGGGTCACGAAGATAATTAGGGTGTACTCCTTGCCGGGCTTCACGCCCACCTGCGGGGAGATGCCCACCTCGATGGGGCGGATATAGAGCGAGGCGCCGGTGCCGTATGGGGGAATGAAGAGCTCGTTGAGCTTGACCACTTGCTTGACCATGCGGCAGAAAAGCTCTTCGGGTACGGGCTCCATGAGCAGGCCCTTGGCCGACTCGCGGATGCGCTTGGCATTTTCCTCCAGGCGGAAGATGCGCACTTTGCCATCCACGCCTCTGAAGGCTTTCAGGCCTTCAAACACTTCCTGGCCGTAGTGCAGGGCTGTGGCTGCGATGTGGATGTCAAGGTAGGGAGAATCAGATACCTCCACTTCGCCCCATTTGCCGTCTTTGAAGGTGACGCGCACGTTGTAGTCGGTGGGGGTGTAGCCGAATGAGAGGGATTTCCAATCTATATCGTTGTTCATATCTTTGGGGATTATGAGTTACTAATCAGAGAAGATTGCGATCACATGATCAACATGGCATCGCCGTAAGCGCCAAAGCGGTAGCCCTCTTTCACGGCTTCTTCGTAGGCGTGCATTACCAGATCGTAGCCGCCGAAGGCTGCCACCATCATCAGCAGGGTGGAGTAGGGGAGGTGGAAGTTTGAGACCAGGGCGTCGGCGGTGGGGAAGTCGTAGGGCGGGAAGATGAATTTGTTGGTCCAGCCGCTGTAGGGCTGCAGATGGCCTCCCATGCTGGCGGCGGCCACCATGCCACGGAGCACGGATGTGCCCACGGCGCAGACGCGGTGGTCAGAGTCCTTGGTGCGGTTCACTTCATCGACGAGCTTCTCGCTCACGATCACCTGCTCGGAGTCCATGCGATGCTTGGTCAGGTCTTCCACGTCTATTTCGCGGAAATTGCCCAGCCCGCTGTGCACGGTCATGAATCCTTGCTTCACACCCTTTATTTCCAGACGCTTGAGCAGCTCGCGGGAGAAGTGCGCGCCGGCAGCCGGAGCCATCACGGCGCCCTCGTTGGCAGCGAAGATGCACTGGTAATTGTCGGCATCGGCATCGATCACTTCGCGCTTGATGTAAAGAGGGAGCGGGGTCTCGCCCAGGGAGTAGAGTTCTTGCTTGAATTCGTCGTGGTCGCCATCGTAGAGGAAACGCAGGGTGCGACCGCGCGAGGTGGTGTTGTCAATCACCTCGGCCACCATCGAATTGTCTTTGCCGAAATAGAGCTTGTTGCCGATGCGGATTTTTCGGGCCGGCTCCACCAGCACGTCCCAGAGCTTGCCTTCTGCGTTGAGCTCGCGCAGGAGGAAGACCTCGATGCGGGCGTTGGTTTTCTCCTTGTTGCCGTAAAGGCGGGCGGGGAAGACTTTGGTGTCGTTGAAGACCATCATGTCTCCGTCGTCGAAGAAATTCAGTATGTCCTTGAATATCAGGTTTTCAATCTCGCCGGTGGCTTTATTTACCACCATGAGGCGGCATTGGTCGCGTTCGGGCGCGGGGTATTGCGCAATCAGTTCTTCCGGGAGGCGGAATTTGAATTGTGAGAGTTTCATTTGTCTGTATTTTGGCCTTCGGAAGAGAATCCGTCGGGATATTCAATATCTACGTTATTTATAAGGTCAACAGCCCGGTCGATGCTCAAGCAGCGATCAAGGGAAATCTCGCCCACGCGGGTGCGACGCAGGGCGGTGAGGTGGCCGCCGGAGCCTAAGGCACGACCGATGTCGCGAGCCAGGGCGCGGATGTATGTGCCCTTGCTGCAGACCACGCGCACGGTGATCTCCTCGGGCTTAAACTCCAGCAGTTCCATTTCATCGATTACGAGCACTTTGGGCTTGAGCTCCGGGGCCTGGCCCTGTCGAGCCATCTTGTAGGCGCGACGGCCATCGATTTTGCAGGCCGAGAAGGCAGGGGGCACCTGCTCGATGCGGCCGCGGAACCGGCTCAGGACTTCCTCCACAAGCTCGCGGGTGATGTGTGATGTAGGGTAGGTGGCATCGATCTCCGTCTCCAGGTCAAAGGAGGGAGTGGTGGCCCCAAGGGCGATCGTGGCCACATATTCCTTCACTCCGGCCTGCAGCTCCTCGATGCGCTTTGTGGCGCGGCCGGTGCAGACGATCATCACGCCTGTGGCCAGAGGGTCAAGCGTGCCGGCATGGCCCACCTTGAGCTTCTTTACGCCCGTGCGCCGAGTCAGAGTGGAGCGCAGGCGCTTCACGGCGTCAAACGATGTCCAGCCCAGGGGCTTGTCGATGTATAATATTTCTCCGTCGATAAAATTCATTTATTCAGTGGAGGATTATGAGAAGATGATGCACAGGGCGCCCACGATCATGCAGTAGACGGCAAACCACACCAGTTTGCCCTCCTTTACGATCTTCAGCATCCATTTGCAAGCCAGACAACCCACTACAAAGGCGGCGATGAAGCCCACGAGCATGGGCATAAGGCCCACGGTGGCCTCTCCGGCAGCTTCGGCGGCAGGCTTGATCATGTCTTTCACATCAAGCAGCGCTTCGCCCAGGATGGGGATGATGACCATGAAAAACGAGAATTTGGCTACGTCCTCCTTCCGGTTGCCCAAGAGGATACCGGTGGCGATTGTCGTGCCTGACCGGCTCAAACCCGGCAGCACGGCCACAGCCTGCGAGCAGCCGATGATAAAGGCGTCCCACCAGCCGATGGGTTTAGGCGTGTAGGGCGCGGCGGTGAGGGGGTCGGTGCGCTTGAAATAGGTGAATGAGAGGAGCAAGGCGGTGACGCACAGGCAGATACCCACAATCAGGAGATTGGAGCCGAAAAATCCCTCTATCACATCCTTGAAGCAGAGACCAACCACGGCCACTGGGATGCAGGAGAGGAGGATTTTGAGCACGTAGCGCGTGTTGTCGTCGTTTTTCAGAGTGAAAAATGACCGGCACAGAGGCACAAATTCCTTCCAGAGGATCACCAGTGTGCTCAGCACAGTGGCCACGTGCAGCATGAGGTCGAATTCCAAAGCCTTGGCGCCTGAGAGGTCGAGGCCTAAGAGGTCCTGGCAGATTTCAAGATGACCTGAGGAACTGATGGGCAGATATTCCGCCAGTCCTTGTACGATGCCGAGAATGAGAGCCTGTAGGGTGTCCATTACGCTTTGTTTTTAGGCTTGATGATGATAGCGATGGCCATGGCCACAAAGCCGACGAATGCAATCAGCGGGCCCACTACGATGCGCCTTGTGCTGAAGATATCTGGATTGAAGCTCTCAGAGGTGGAGCTCCCGCCGAGCATGAGCAGAAACCCCACCACGATGAGGATGCCCGAGATGCCCATGGCTATGAAATTATTTTTTAAGAGAGGTTTGTCCATTATATATAATGTATAGGAGAATTATTTGAAGTAATCGTCGTAGGTGGCGCCTATGTATTTATTTGTGGCGAAAACAGAGGCGAGGCCGCAAATCAGCGTGCCGGCCGCGATCAGGATTCCCGAGATGGCGGCAAGGTAGAGGGTGTACTGCCCCGCATCCGTCATTTCCAGGCCCAGGTCGGCTGCGCGAGATTGTGCCCATCCGGCCAGGAGCCAGATCACAACCGAGGCAATCCCCCCGGCTATTGCTCCCGAAAGCATGCCCGAACGGATGAAGGGACCGCGGATAAAGCCCGGGGTGGCTCCCACGAGCTTCATCGTGTGGATGAGCAATCGACGGGAATAGACAGACAGGCTCACGGTGTTGAATATCAATACAATAGAGATGAGCAGCAGGATTCCTGCCACGATGCCCAGCACGATCTGCACCTTGCTCACCATCGTGGTGATGCCTTCGGCAATCTCGATGGGGAGCACCACGTGGTCAACGGCTTCGAGGCCCTCCAGAGTGCGTTGGATTTTAAGCAGGGAATCGGGGTAAATGTAGTCGGGACGCACTCTTACCTCAAATTCGGCAGAGTAGGGGTTTTCGTCGATTAGGTCCTTGATTTCAGCGTTGTATTCGAGTTCCTGAGCCAGGACATCGTCGGCAGAGGTGTACATCGACTGAGCCACCCAAGGGGCGCGGCTCAGAAACTGCTTGATGCCCGATGCTTCAGCCTCTGTGGCTCCGGGGTTGAGCTTGGCCACCACCGTGACCCCGCCGCGGAGCTTCCCGGCAGCGTCAGTGGCAGCCACAGCGCCGGCCATCATTATGCCTAAAATCAGCAGAGCCAAAGCCACGCTTATGATTGCAGTCAGGCGCGAGCCCAGGGTTGAGAGTTTTTTTGATTTATTGCTTGCCAAGGTTGCTTAGTTATGGATATTCTAAACCAAAAATTTCGGCAAAATTACGAAATCACAGAGCCGAATACAAGTTTTTTTGATTAAATTTCTATAAAATTGCCCCTACGAGGTAATTTTTATCTTTTTAAGCAAGAAAAAGAAATTTTTTGAACAAAATATTTGCATTTATCCTTTTATAATTACTATCTTCGCAAACAAAAAAATTTCAACCATGATATTCAACTTCCGAATCGTCTCAGACGAGGTGACAAACTTTAAACGCGAACTCAAAATCGATGGCTCAGCCACTTTTCTTGACCTGAAAAACGCAATCTGCGACGCCGTTGATTACGATAAAAATCAGATGTGCTCGTTTTTCCTTTGCGGCGACGACTGGGAAAAGCAAAAAGAAATCACATTTGAAGACATGGACTCGGATTCCGACCAGGACATCTACCTCATGGACGAATGTGTGCTCTCTGACTATCTTGAAGACGAGGGCCAGAAGCTTCTCTTCGTCTTTGACTACATGACAGACCGTGCTCTCTACATGGAGCTGCGCGAGATCCAGACCGGGTGCAACCTCTCCGAGCCCCTCTGCACCCTCTCCCTGGGCAAAGCCCCGGCTCAGATGGTAGACATTGATGAATTCACCCGCGACCTCGACGACAAAGTTGCCGCCTCTGCAGCGGCCGATCTTACAGATATCGACGAGAATTTCTACGGCTCAGAATCCTTCTCCGACGACGAGTTCGACCCCGACAGCTTCAACGACCTGACCCTCGACGACTAACCGGAAGGTGAACAATTGCCCCTGCCCCGGCGTTTCAATTTTAGAAATAAAAACTTTGAATTATGGAAACGAAAAAAAGAAATTGCTGCGCATCAAAAGCCGCAGACAACAAACCGGGAGCCGCAGTCGACATGGCAGATAATGAAAAAGTGACAAAACAGGAAGTAGAGGAGCGCACCGACGTTCTTGACGAGAATCCCGCCTCCGAGCCCCTCTTGAACGAAACAGACGATCCCGCTCCACTGTAAAAAATATCTCCCCTCTCACACCGAAGCCCGCGCTGATTATTCAGTGCGGGCTTCGGTGTCTCAGACCCCCTATTCCAAAAATCGCCACTGCAGAGCACGATTTTTTGCCAAAAATCGCCACTCTACAGTGCGTTTTTTGGAAAATTACTAATTTTTACCGATTCTTTTTAGTATCTTTGCAGAAAAATTTGAATTATGGAAACCATTAAACGACAGCTTCATGATAAAATCTCCTCCCGAATACCCCCTAACAAAGCCATTCTGATTTTTGGCGCGCGACGAGTGGGTAAAACCGTATTGTTGCGGAATTTAGTTAAAGAATTTTCTGGGAAAACAATGCTCTTGAATGGTGAGGACTTTGACACTCTCGCCCTTTTAGAGAATCGCTCAATTGCTAATTATAAGCATCTTTTCGCCGGCATTGACCTGTTGGCTATTGATGAGGCTCAAAATATTCCGCAAATAGGCAGCATCCTCAAATTAATTGTAGATGAGATTCCGGGAATCAGAGTGATTGCAAGCGGATCTTCTTCTTTTGATCTTAAGAACAAAGCCGGAGAGCCACTTGTGGGGCGGAGCACACAATTTCTCCTCACGCCTTTCTCGCAAAAAGAAATTTCACAAATCGAGACTCCATTATCCACTCGCCAGAATCTCGAATCTCGATTGATTTATGGCACATACCCCGAAGTAGTTATGACGGACGATTTTGACCGAAAAACAGATTACCTCCGAGATATCGTTGGCGCTTATCTCCTTAAAGATATATTGGCTATCGATGGATTAAAAAACTCAATGAAGATGCGCGATCTGCTTAGATTAATTGCCTTTCAGGTAGGCAGTGAGGTTTCGTATGAAGAATTGGGCAGACAGCTTGGCATGAGTAAAACCACAGTTGAGAAATATCTTGATCTTCTGGAGAAGGTGTTTGTGATCTATAGATTGGGAGCATTTTCAAGAAACCTTCGCAATGAGGTCACTAAAGCCGGAAAATGGTATTTTTATGATAACGGAATCCGAAATGCCATAATAGGAGCGTTCTCTCCTCTTGCAGTAAGGCAAGATGTAGGAGCATTATGGGAAAATTATATAATCGGCGAGCGCAGAAAAGCAAATTTCAATGAAACCCTTCACAAAGAATTTTACTTTTGGCGCACTTATGAGAAACAGGAAATAGATCTCATTGAAGATGACTCGGTAAACCTCATGGCCCTTGAGTTTAAATGGGGTTCTAAGTCACCGGCCGCTCCAAAAGCATTTCAGGAAGCTTACCCTAATGCTGAATATCATGTAGTGAACCGCGACAATTATTTAGACTTTATATAACTTCCAAAAATCGCCACTGCAGAGCACGATTTTTTGCCAAAAATCGCCACTCTACAGTACGTTTTTTGGAACCCCCCCCGGGGCTACCGGGGGGTAGGGTTAGCGTTTTTTGGGTTGGATGTTGAAGCGGTATTGGACTGAGAAGAGGAAGTAGCGGGGGATGGTGTTGGTGTAGCTGACGGTGCGGCCGGTGCTCGTGACGGCGTAGTTGACATTTGAGAGCTTGTGGAGCAGGTCAAAGCCGTCGGCGATGAAGACCCAGCGTGTGTGCTTGGGATGCGAGTAGGTGGCGCGGACGTTCCAGACCGGGTCGGTGGTGTCGAGATAGCTTTCGCCATAACCGCGACGCGTGTAGCACAGGAAATCCGTGCTGATGCCAAAGCCCTGAGGGAGCTTGAACACGCCTGAGAGACCGTACACCCAGTGGGTGGCGTTGATGGAGTTGAAGCCCGTTTCTGTCGAGGTGGTATGGCGCTGGGTGAAATCGCAACGCAGCTGCAGCGACTGCCCGGCCACTTGCCATCCTAACTTTAATTTCTCGCTCATGACCCGGTTGTTGACCTTCTCCAAGGCCGGCTTGTTGAGGTTCACGCCAATCATGTCGGTAAGGCGAGAGAGGTTAAAGTCAGTCTCTGAGCTGAGGCTGAACTGCTTTGTTGCCCCAAACTGCCAGCTCAGCTCATTTGTGAATGCCACGGAATGGTTGCCGTCGACGTTGTACATCCGGTTGTATCTGACACCGGTAGTGGTGTCGTAAGTGTAGCCGCGGGTGAGAGCGTTGGAGGTGTGGTTATAGCTGGCGTAGAGAATGTTGTTGAGAGTGTACGAGGCCGGGTTGTAGCTCCAGCGGAAGAGGTGGCGGAACTGCATGGCAGTCTTCAGATCGGGATTGCCATAGTAGATATTCAGAGGATTGGAATCGTCGACAATATCGAGCATATCTGTCATCTGAGGCAGGGTGGGATCAACGCGGAAGCTGTAGCGCACCGTGTTGCGGTAATTCTTGCGGCGCCCTTCGCCTGTGCCGTTGAAGTTGAGCTGAACCATACCGCTAAAGATGCTTGCTACCCTAAGGGTGACGTCGCTTTTTGACAAACGGTAAGAATGGTCGTTGCGCCAGTAGTTGAGGTGGCGGTGCACGAAGTTGAGCTGCGGGGTGATGTACAGCATCAAGGCTGAGGTCTCGGAGAGATTGAATGAACCGTTGAGCTGAGGTGAAATCGAGTGGGTGCCGGTGAGCAGGCGCGAGGTGTAGCTGTTTGCCACGTCGAGGGCCTGGAGGTAATCTTCGGGCACGATGCCGAAGATGCCCATGTCGTTGAGGCGGTCAAGAGCATACATATACGAATCCTTCACCTCATCTTTGAATGAGAATTCATAGGAAATGCTCAGGTAACTCTGATTGATGCTTGTGCGGTAGCCGATTCTGCTCCCGAGCGACAGATTGTGGTTAGGGGAAACATCGGTGTACTGCCGCTTCACGGTCGGGTCATTCGGGTTAAGCCCGTACTTGATGGCATAGTCCTTCCAATCGTGCTCTTTGTCGGTCTGATATGAGACATTAAACTGGGCGTAGATCGCATCCGTTGACTTCGGAATCTTGTAGGAGATGTAAGGAGAGAAGCTACCGCTTATCGACCGGCGCCATCCATCGGTGTACGTGCTCGACATATTCAGCACATTTGAGAAATCCCCGGGATTGGTAGAATTAAAGATAGCCTCGAGCATATCCGCAGATGTGATTTCCTTATCTTCGGAGAATGCGCCGGCGATTGCAGAGCCGACGTTCTTTGACCGGGAGTAATTGCCCCGGATGCCGGCATCGAAGAGGAAATTGTTTTTCTGGAGGTTAATGCTGTGGCGAGTGTACAGGTTCAGCTCGTTGTCGTGATTGCTGCTGAAGGAATTGTCGTAGGTGTCGGCTCCCGGCAGGAAGTTGATGCGTGATGTGGTCTGTCTTACGTTGTTGATGCTTGAAGCCACGCCGAACCCTCCACGAGCCTCGCGAGTGCTTTCCGGGTTCTCATAGTTGTAGTCGATCGATCCGATGCTGTTCTGCTTTGTCCCGTTGGGCAGCATTTCGGGGGTCCAGGTGTCGTTCTTGCCAGGAGAGCGGTTGTCGTTGAGGTTGTTGACGTTGCCAATGAGCGAGACGCGCGTTGTGGCGTTAAACCAAGAGGCGAAGAGGCGCCCGAGGTATCGGTCCTCGGTGCCGTAGCCCCCTTGGGCGTTGACTATCCAGCCCATTTGATATTCTTTTTTGAGCTTGACATCCATGGTGAGCACCTTCGGGGCTGAGAGGTCTTGCTTGCGCTTGGCTTCGGGTGTTTGGGATTCATAGACTTGCACGTCCTTAACGGTGTATGCGGCGATATTTTCAAGCATCGCGCTCTTATTGCCGTCCATAAATTCCTTGCCGTTAAGCAAAAGCGATTCCACAAACTCACCGTTGACCTTGATTTGGCCGTTGGTGTTGAGCTCCACGCCGGGAAGCTGGGCGATAAGAGCGTCGAGCATCGAGCCCTCGGCGAGCTGGAAGGCGTCTGCGCTGTAGACAAGGGTATCGCCCTTATGATAAAATTTGATTTTACTGGTTTTTACCACCACTTCGTTGAGCACTTTGGGCGCCCGACGCATGTAGATGACAGGAATGTCGCGGTTGTGCTCTCGCTTACCGATATTGTCCAACGTATATTTCAGATACTCAGGCTGATACCCCTCACACTCCACCTCAATCGTGTAGGTTGCCTCAATGCGCGGGGCGCGGAGGTAAAATTCTGAAATCGTATCAAGTTGATGACCCACGAAGCGGCGTCCGCGGTTTGAGATTGTAGAGTCTTTCACTGCTCCGTCGGCATCAAGAAGCCTGACGCGGGCGTTAGTGAGGTCGAGCTTGTGCGTGGCTTCTTTCACGCGGCCGAAAAGATAAATAAGATCATCATCCTTGGCTTGGGCAGCAGTGGCCAAAGCCAGAATCATCACCAAAAGGAAAAAGAGTTTCTTCATAAACGAGGATTTAGGCTCAAGTGAGAGATTGAATTATGGTCACGCTGCAAAGATAGGATAAATTTCCCAAACTACAAAATCTACCCCCCCCATTTGTTAAAATTTGTAAAAAAATCAGTCAAAACGCATGGTCACGGCGGGCGAAATTCCTGCGGCCATGGAGGAGGGGAGGATGAGGATGAGCCAGGCGGCTACGATGGCTCCGAGATTTAAAAGTACGAAGGCAAGAGGCGAGATTTCGACAGGCACGGCGTGGAGATAGTACGTCCGGGGGTCGAGGGGGAGGAACTGGAAGTGCTTTTGCAGCAGTAAGAGGGTAAGACCCAGAGCGTTGCCGATAATCAAGCCGGTGCCCACCACCTTCATGGCCATGAAGATAAACACTCTGCGCACCTGGCGGCGGGATGCACCCATGGCCCGGAGGATGCCGATGGTGGGGATGCGCTCAAGGATGAGGATAAACATGCTGGAAATCAGCGTGAAAGCCGCCACACAGAGCATGAGGATGAAGATCACCACCACGTTGGTGTCGAGCAGCGAGAGCCAGCTCAGGTACACGGCTCCGGTGTGGGTGATATTATCCACGGGGTAGAGCTCGGCAAGAGTTCCGGTGCTGTAATCGTTGAGCAAGCGAGTTTGGAGCCGCTCGGCCGTCCGGGCAGCATCGGAGAGCGTCACTCCGGAGAGCTCGATAGCCGTGGCCGTGAGGCTGTCAGTGCCGGCAACGCGCTGCAAGGCCGGTAGGGAAGCGAAGGCCACTGTGGCGTCATATTCCGCAAAACCGCTTTCATAGAGCCCGGCCACCTCAAATCGTCGCATCTTCACGGCTTCGTTCTGGAAAAAGCACACGTTGATCTTGTCGCCAAGCCCGAGCCCCAGGCTGCGGGCTGTTGGCTCTGAAATCACGATTTTCGAGGCGTTGTCGGGGCTGGCGTAGTCGGGAAATTGGCCGGCTGTGATGCATGATTTCTCAAACGCAAACCCGGAGTCGGAGGGTTTGGCTGTGAAGTAGACTCCGGCAAAGTCGGTGTCGGTTTTCAGCAATCCGGGTATGGAGAATTTCAGCGCCATATCGGCCTCCGGCACCACCTCGCAGATGGTCTTTACCAATTGGGGCGTGAGGGAGATGTATGATTCCTGCTGCTCGGAGGCATAGTCAAAGGCCGGCTGTACTGTCACTTGCCCCTCAAATCCCGTGAGCTTCCGGGTGATTCCGTGCTTGAATCCGGCCACCACAGCCAGAGTTATCTCCATCACGATAATGGCCAGAGCCACCCCCGCCACGGCGATAACCACCCCCGTGGTGTTGGCTTTGCGCCCCTTGGCCGTGAGGCGCAGGCGTTGGGATATGTACCAGGCTACGTTCATTACCTCCTCGCCGGCTCAGCTGTGCTGAATTTGTTTGTAAAGAGAATAATAAGCCTTGGATTTGCCCAGGCAAGTGAAGACATCGCCCTGCTCCACTACGGTGTCGGTGGCAGAGAAATCGAAGCACCGCGGCTCAAGGCGCGAGATGCCCATCATATTGGTCACCTTCTGCTCCCGGGCCACAGCGATGAGCCTCAGGCCAAAGCTCTTCTCAAGGCTAATGTCGGAATATTTCAGCCCCACGAAGAGCGCCGGAGCCTGGAAACGCAGCACGTAGGTGTCATCGTCAATGGCCAGAGCCTGCACCTCAACGCCTAAAGCCATTTCGTGGGAAAGGTCTCGTGCGGCACGCTGCTCGGGGGTGACGATACGGTCGATGTTAAAGCCTTCGAGGATGGATTCATGAAGGCGGTCGATAGCGCGTGCGTAGATGTGCTTCACGCCCAGCTTCTTAAGCAGGGCCACAACCTTGATGCTCGCACCGAAATTCTCGCCGATGGCCACAATCACCAGGTCAACGTTGTTGAGCGGAAGCAGAGCGAGCGACGACTCCTCGGTGGCGTCGATATAGTAGGCCGTGGAGATGTAATCTTTGATAGCGTCGACGTTTTGGCGGGAATTGTCAGCGCCGATGATTTCGTGGCCCATGTCAGTGAGGTCGCGGGCGAGATTTGAGCCGTAGATGCCGAGTCCGATGATGAGGTAGCGCATAGAGGTGAAAGGAGATTATATTATACGTGGGTATATATTATATAATGTATGGGGTGGGGGATTAGTTGATGATGACGTTGTCTTGCGGGTAATGCTCAGAGGGGTCGGGTCGGGTGCCGATAAATCCGCACAGGAGCGAGACGATGCCCACGCGGCCTATAAACATAGCCGTGCACAGCAGCACCTTCGATGCCGGGGAGAGCGCCCCGGTAATGCCCAGCGACGACCCCACAGTGAAGAGCGCGGAAATCGACTCGAAGATTACGCTTTTGGTGGGAAGCGCCGGCTCAAGGAGCAGGAGCGTGACGGTATAGACAAGCAGTGCCAGCAATCCGAGTGTGAGCACCGCAAAGGCTCGGCGCACCGACACGCGCGACAAAGTGCGGTGAAAGGCTGTGGTGCCTCGCTGGCCGAAGAGCACAGAGCGCAAGCACAGGAGCGTCGTGCCGAAGGTGTTGACTTTGATGCCGCCTGCCATCGACTGCGACGAGCCGCCAATGACCATCTGCACCATCACCAACAGCAGCGTCACGTCAAGAAACGCTGCCGGATTGACCGATGCAAACCCCGCGCTGCGAGGGGTGAGGGAATTGAAGACGGATTGCACCACTTTCTTGCCGGTCGGCATCCCCGCCAGCGTGTTGTTGTACTCTAAGACAAAAAAGGCTATGGTGCTGAGGGCCAGAATTGAAAGGGTGGTGTAGAGCACCACTTTGGTGTTGACGTCGTAGATGTGTACCGGCAGGCGGCGACCCCGGCGGCCGCGCAGAGCATCCCACAGCTGCATGAGGTACTGGTGCAGGATGTCCTTGAAATTCACCAGGATAGGAAAACCGATGGCGCCGGCAAAAATCAGCACTGAGGTGATGCCATAGATCCATTGTGAAGATTGCATCAGCACGGGGTTGCTCATTCCGCCCGGCAGGCACGAGAATCCGGCGTTGCAAAACGCTGACATCGAATGAAATGCCGAAAATATCATCTTTTCGGTCATGCTCATTCCCAAAGCATCGGGCACGGTGAAGTATACCGCCACGGCTCCCATCAGCTCCACCACAAGGGTGAAGCCTAAGACGTAAAGCAGCGTGGGAATCAGGGCGTTCATGCTCTTGGAAAACATCATGTCTTTGAGCAAGAGCTGATTGTAGATCGAAGTGTTGCCCGTGAAGAAGAGGGCGAAAAAGCTCGTGAAGGTGATAATGCCAAGGCTGCCGATTTGCACCAAAATCGAAATCACGCCGATGCCCAGGGGAGTGAAAGTCGAGGGGATGTCGACGGAGCTTAGTCCGGTGATGCACACCGCGCTCGAGGCCACGAACAGCGAGTCGAAATATGAAATCCCGGAGAAGGTGCATTTGGGCAGAAGCAGCACAAACGAGCCCAGAATGATGAAAAACAGAAAGCTCGAACCCATGAGCAGGGAGGGATTGGTGCGCCGGTTCACCAGCAGCGACACCGAATAGCAAATATCAATGACGGAGTAGACAGCCAGAAACACGTAAAGCACCCTTGAGGAGTAGAGCCAATGAAGCAGGGGGCTTGCTCCGGCAGGCACCACCAGAGGCACGAGCGTTAGGAGCATCACCCCGTCAAGAATCCATCGCACCGCGCTGCTCTGCTTCAGCATCTCGCGGAAGCGAAAGAGGCCGTGGAGCAGGATGTTGACGATGAAAAGGAGCTGGCAGGTGTGGACCGTGTTTTTGACTATTCTTACCTCGCGCGGCAGCAGGTCAAAGCCGGCGTAGACGGTGAGGGCGATCAGGCAGACCAAAGCGGCAATGGCTGCAACCACATCGGCCGTGGTTGTAATCACGGAAATCGGACGGTCGAACCGAGCCGAAAGGCGGTTGTAGAGATACTTTAGTTTCTTGGAGCCCATTCGGGAAAGTTACGAAGCCTGGGGCTGATTCTGGGGGCGAGAGGTGTGGGCTGAATGTTCGGGATGCAGCTCTTTGTCCACTTCCTCCCACTTTGAGTTTTTAGACACATACTCCGGCACCATAATCTTCATCTGAGCCACAATGTGGTGATTGTCGGAGGTGTGGAGCATGGTGTAGAGAGTGGACATGTTGTTGTGGACGGCGTCGTAGTCGTAAGTCACGACCTTTGCGATCATGATCTTTTTGTGGTGGGTGGCCAGAGTGAGCTCTTTGTCGTTGAGGAGTTCCTCGTAGAGCTTCTCGCCGGGGCGCAGACCGGTCTCCACGATCTTGATATCGATATCGGGACGCAATCCTGACAAGGAGATCATCTTGCGAGCCATGTCGTAGATCTTCACCGGCTTGCCCATGTCGAAGATGTAGATTTCACCGCCGTGGCCCATGCAAGCGGCCTCAAGCACCAGCGAGCAGGCCTCGGGGATGGTCATGAAATAGCGGATGATGTCGCGATGGGTCACGGTGACAGGGCCTCCGGCCTCGATTTGGCGCTTGAACAGGGGGATAACCGAGCCGTTGGAGCCCAGAACATTGCCAAAACGAGTAGTTATAAACTGTGTGACGGGGCCGTCGGTGAGCCGACGCTGGTGGAAGAAAAGTGACTGCACGTAGATCTCCGCGATGCGCTTTGTGGCGCCCATGATGTTGGTCGGATTCACGGCTTTGTCGGTCGATACCATTACGAATTTCTCCACGCCGTATTTCACAGCCAGGTCGGCTATGGTCTTGGTGCCGAAGACGTTGGTGTTGACGGCCTCGGAGGGGTTGCTCTCCATCATCGGCACGTGCTTGTAGGCGGCTGCGTGGAATACGTAGCGCGGCTTGTACTTGCGGAAGGCCATCTCCATGCGCTCGGCGTTGGTGATGTCGCCCACGAAGAGGTGGACGTTTTGCTCCGGGAAGTGCTCTTTCATGAAGAGCTGCAGGTCATGCATCGGCGTTTCGGCCTGGTCGATGAGCACAAGTTCCGAGGCTCCGAGAGCAGCCAGCTGGGCCACAATCTCCGACCCGATAGAGCCTGCCGCTCCGGTGATCATGATACACTGTCGGGAAAAGACTTCCTTGATGCGGGGATTGTCGGTGTGGATGGTCTCGCGTTCAAGCAGATCCTCGATGCGGATGTTGCGCACGTTGGCAGAGAGCGAACGGTCGTCGCCGTCGGTGCCATCCACATCTATCTCACTTACGAGCTTGGAGACCATAAGCTTGATGCCGGCGTTGAGCAGAGCGTCGGCGTAATGAGCGCGCACCACCTCAAATTGCCCTGTGTTGAAGAGCAGAGCCTGAGCGTGGACTTTGTGAAAAATCTCTTTGATGCGGTCTTTGTCGTATTCACACACCGGGATGCCACCGATTTTGTGGGTGGTAGTGGGTGTGAGGGAGAGAAAGGCAGCGGGCTCGTATTGGCCGAGGACTTCGTTTTGCAGGGCCGTGGCCAGCTGGATGGAATTGAGGTTAGTGCCGAGGATCACTACGCGAGTGCGCGTAAAGCCGCGGATGGAAAGAGATGTGTAGAGGTATTTGATAAACAGCCTCAACAGTATCATCAACGAGAATGCTATGACGCCGATGGTGGCGATGTTCCACAGGCTGAAATAGCGGACGTCCCAAATCAGTTCGCCCACAAAATCAAAGGCCACGAGGATAACGCTGGCAGATATGATGAGCTTAACGGCTCGCAGCACATCGGTAAAGGCCGAAAGGCGCACCACGTAGCGGTATGTGCCGTAATACCACGATGTTAGGGCATATACCAGAGCGACCACAGCCACCTGCACCGGCAGAGAAAAGAAAAATCCGTAATGGCCGTCGACCGACATGCCGTGCATCAAAGCTGTGATCAATGTAGCTCCCACCACTATTAAGAGGTCGGCAAGCCAAACCGTCCAGGCCGGGGAGGGCGACGTCTGAAATCGCCGCACAAGGCGCGAGGAAATGATCACATTGATTACTTTTTCCTTTATATAATTTATAATTTCAGCCTTCATTACTTCAAAGATATAGTCAAAAGCAGCATTGTGCTGATAAACCGGAAGATTTGTATCGCATCCGGGCACTGCGCTTTGTGGCAAAATTATTGCAAATTTACGATATATTTCTAATATTTCCAATTTTCCGTCAAACTTTCGCAAATCTTCCCATAATTTTAATCCCATTTAATCACGGCAGGTCAGTGGTCACAGGTCAGAACTGACGTTTCTTTTGTTACTCGAGTGGATTTTTTTTGAAAAATTTTTTACGGCGATGTAACGTTTCGCCCCTTCGGCGTGTCTATATAGCAAAGACCTCCAAATTTTAAAACTCCAACCCGATGAAATCTATCCTTAAAACCTCAATTCTTTCCCTCCTCACTCTTGCATGCGGCCTGTGTGCCTCTGCTGTCGAGATTACTCCAAGTTCGAAATTCGTAACCCGTAAAGTCACCTCCGGCCCCTTTGACGCCGTGCGCACCAACACCTCTATCGACCTCATCTACACTCAAGGTCCGCAGGACATCACCATCTACGCTCCAGATAATCTGATGAAATATGTCAAAGTGGCCATCAAGGGCAAAGAGATTGTGGTAAGCTACTCAGAGCAAATGACAATCCGAGGCAAAGCCAACGTGCAGGTGCGCATCTCCGGCCCGGATGTCGCGAGATTTACCACCGCTTCAGCCGGCGATATTTACATCAAAAGCGACCTTGTGCGCAAGGGCAAGGAAGTGAAGCTCAACGTCTTAAGTGCCGGCGACATCAAAGCCCGCAAGATAGAGGCCGAGACAGTGACGATCACCACAGGTTCTGCCGGCGATATCGAGACCGGCGACATCAAAGCCGACAATGTCAACATCATTGCCAACTCCGCCGGCGATATCGAGACCGGCAAAATCCTCGCCCGCATTCAGGCAAACGTCAGGACTAACTCGGCCGGCGACATTGAGATGCCTCAGATCATCGCCGGCGACAAGCTCTCGATTATAACCAATTCAGCCGGCGATATAGAGATTGACGAGGCCTCGGCAGAGAATGTTGCGGTCCATGCCAACTCCGCCGGTGATGTCAAAGTCAAGAAATGCAACAGCACTAACCTTTCGGCTTCCTGCAACTCCTCCGGCTATGTTGAGATTGCCGGCATCACCGACAATGCTTCCTACCTGACGTCAAGCTCAGGTGATGTAAAGGCCAAAGGCATGAAGGCCAACAATGTCTCCGCCTCTATCCGCAGTGTGGGCAGCATCGACTGTTACGCGCTGAAATCCCTGAGCGCATCTGTTTACGGCAACGGCATGGTGCGCTACGCCGGCAAGCCCACCAACATCTCAATTCAGGGCTCGAAAGACAGCCACGTCAAGCCTCTCTGATCCTTCCATTCCTTAGGAGCTTTTCAATACCTATATAAAAGAAGATGTCACAATTCACCCGCAATACATTTGAGCGCGAGGCCGGGAGGCTCCGACCGGTGCTGTTGCGGGTGGCGGCATCAATCGTCAGCGACACCGAGGCTGAAGATATAGTGCAAGAGACGCTCCTGAAATTATGGTTTTTGCGTGATCGCCTTGCGGCCTATTCCTCTATTGATGCCATCGCAAGGGTGATAACCCGCAACCTCAGCATCAACCACCTGCGTAGTCGTCGGTATCAAGCAGTTGACGTAGCCACCCTCCCCGATGTGGAGGATGAATCAGATGCCGATTCGGCTATCTCCGACGAGCTTCAGACTGCAATCCTCTCTTTGCCCGACACCGAGCAGGCCGTGCTGCGCATGAAGCACCTCGAAGGCATGGAGACCGAGGAAATCGCCTCCATGATCCATTCCTCCCCCGGCGCTGTGCGCACGGCTCTTTCCCGTGCCCGCTGCCGTATACGTAAACTCTTTTTGCCAAATTCGTAACATATGTCACAAATTGAAATATCACCCCGGAATCTTGATGAAATGCTCGAGCGCTTCTTCAACGGCGACACATCGCGCGCCGAGGAAACTGCCCTTGAGCAATATTTCCTCACCACCGCCGACCTTCCCGAGCAGTACCGGCCCTACCGCGAAATGTTTGGGTGGTACGCCTCCGGAATGGAAGAAGAAGCGCTGCCTTCCGCCCCAGCTCTCCGCCCGAAGAAAGGGTGGAAGAAGGCAGCATGGGGCATCTCTATCGCAGCAGCTGTGGCTTTCATGGTTTTCCTGCCCGGAGGCCGCAGAAATGCAATCGCAGCCGACCTTTCGCGATACGAAGGCAGCTTCGCCATGCGCGACGGAGAGATAATGCCCCTCTCGGCCGACCTCCTTCCTGAGTTTGAGGCTGTTATGGTCGAGGCCTCGTGCCTGGAGCAGGACATCGACGCTCGCATGAGTGTTCTCACTGATGACGGCAATTCTCTTTATCCTTACGAAATATATTGATTATGAAACGCTTATTTTTAATCCTGGTCACCATCATAGGCACCCTGGCAGCCGCTTCGGCCAAAAACTGGTGCGAAACCCTTATAAGCAACCTTAACTCAAGGCCCGAAGTAGACAAGACCATGGCCGTGAACCGCGCCCCCGACACCCACGAAATCACCCATGCAACATATTCTTACCGTATAAAATCCAAAAAGCTTTACAGGCAGATTTTCAATACTCTGAAATCCCATGCAGCAGAGTCGGATTATTACTCCGAGACAGGCGGAAAGTATAGCACGATTTTGCTCAGATTCACGGATAAAGGAAGGCAATGGAGCTGCAAAGCGCAAGGCAATGGCAGTAACAACCAATTTCTGGTCACAGTGAAATCTGACGGAAGCAGCGATGAGACGGTCATCAACTCCCGCGATATTGAAAAAGCACGCAAGCAGGCCGAGGACGCCTACCGCCAAGCAGCTGATGCACGCAAAAAAGCTGAGGAAGCTCGCCAACAAGCCGCTGAAGCGCGCCGACAGGCAGCTGAATCGCGCCGACAAGCCTCGCAGTCCAAGCGTAAATCCACAACACGCAGTTCCGGAAGCAACACCACCATTATCCTTAACGAAGAATCATCAACCCACAAAGCCGAGGTCTCCGACCACGAGCAAGCCCTCCGCCAGGCAGCCGCTCGGCGTCAACAACTCCTAAAGTAAAAGGGTAGGGAATCATAGCCTCGGGGCATAAAGCCGATCGGAACATCGTGGCCCGGTCGGCATCGCTTGCGTCTGTTTAGGGCCACTTCAGTATCCGTTTCTGTACCTTCCGTCTTTTTTTGACAGTGTAATTTTTTTGATAGTTTTGGGGAATTTTCGGTGGAAATTTTCGTAATTGGAAATTTTTCTTTATCTTTGCGCAAAAATTAAGGGTTTCCCCATTCACGTGAATTTTATCTTATTTTCCAACTGTTTAATCACTTACTTTGTTACATTATCAGATACCCGGCATTTTGCCGCGAGGCTGTAAAGCACGGGTAATTATTTGAAATGTACAAATTTATCACCACCGACATGGACACCGAAAACACAAACCCCGGCGAGCGCAAACCGCGTCGCCCGCGCATAGGCCAAAACCGCCCCTCTCAACAGCCTGAGGGAGGGTATCGCCGTGCTGAATATGATGCCCCAGCTCAGGGCTTCAATCCTCAATCGCCCGACGACGGCGAGCACATGCGTCGCACATATCCCCGGCGCCAAGAGGGATTTTATGAGCGCCGGCAGCAGCAAGGAGGATATAACCGCGAGGGTTATCAATCCGGCTATCAGCACCCCCAGGGAGGCTATCAGCGTCAACAACGTTCACAAGAGGGCTATCAGCAACGCTCACCAGAGGGCTATCAGCATCGCTCTCAAGATGGCTACCAACCCCGCACCCAAGGCGGATACCAGCAGCGCCAGCAAGGCGGCTACGGCAACAACCGTCAAGGTGGCTACAATAATAACAACCGCCGCCCCGGCGGTTACAACCATAATCAGAACCGTCAAGGCGGATATTATGACAACGCTCAGCGTCAGGAGGGCTATTCGCAGCCCCAGCGCCGCCAGCCCGGACAGTACCAGAACTCGCGTCCCGGTCAAGGAGGCTACGGCCAGAATCAGCGCCGCTCGCAGGGCGCTTTCCCCGGCAAGGGCAAGAGCTTCACTCCGCGTCCGCGCCAGGTGGAATACGAAATCCCGATTCCCGATCCCAACGAGCAAATCCGCCTTAACAAATACATGGCCAACTCCGGCATCTGCTCCCGTCGCGAGGCTGATGAGTTTATCCAGCAAGGCCTGGTGAAGGTCAACGGCGAGGTCGTGACCGCTCTGGGCACTAAAATCACCCATAGCGACGTGGTGGAATACGACGACAAGGTCGTGGCTCTGCAGCGCAAGTGCTACGTGCTGCTGAATAAGCCCAAGGACTGCGTCACCACAAGCGACGACCCCAACGGCCGCCTTACCGTGATGGATATCGTGAAGGACGCTTGCAAAGAGCGCATCTACCCCGTGGGGCGTCTTGACCGCAACACCACCGGTGTGCTCCTGCTCACCAACGACGGCGATCTGGCCTCAAAGGTCACGCATCCCAAATATGTGAAGAAAAAAATCTACCACGTGTGGACCGACCGCGACATCTCTGAGGAAGATATGCAGCGCATCGCCGACGGCATCGAGCTTGAGGACGGCCCCATCCAGCCCGACGCCATCAGCTACGCCACCGAGACCGACCGCAACCAGGCCGGCATCGAAATCCACTCCGGTAGAAACCGCATCGTGCGCCGCATCTTCGAGCATCTGGGCTACCGCGTCACCAAGCTCGACCGCGTCTACTTTGCCGGTCTCACCAAGAAGAATCTCCCTCGCGGGCGTTGGCGCTATCTCACTCAGGAGGAAGTCAACTTCCTGAAAATGGGTTCGTTTGAATAAGAAAATAAATCTTGCGGAAGCCCCTCGGCGGCTCTCCGCTTAAAACCAATCATACTCTCGAAATGAAACACGTCAAAATATCCCGCCTCCTCGAAGGTAAGCTCATCGGAGAGGAAGTGGAAGTAAAAGGCTGGGTGCGCAGCCGTCGCGGCAACAAATACGTGCAATTCGTTGCCCTTAACGATGGCAGCTGCATCCGCAACCTTCAGATCGTCTTCGACATGGAGAAATTCTCTGAGGAAGACATGAAGCAAATCACCACCGGCTCCTCCCTGCGTGTCACCGGCAAGCTCGTGGAGTCGATGGGCAAAGGCCAGACTTGCGAAGTGCAAGCCGCTGAATTTGAGGTTTATGGTGGGGCTGACCCTGAGGAGTACCCCCTCCAGAAAAAAGGCCACTCTTTGGAATTTCTGCGCGACAAAGCCCACCTGCGTCCGCGCACCAACACCTTCTCGGCCATCTTCCGCATCCGCTCGGCCATGGCCTTCGCCATCCACAAATTCTTCCAGGAGCGAGGATTCGTATACCTGCACACCCCGCTGATCACAGCCAGCGACTGCGAGGGCGCCGGTGCCATGTTCCAGGTCACCACGCTCCCCCTCAACGACCTGCCCCGCACCGAAGACGGCAAAGTCGATTATTCGCAGGACTTCTTCGGCAAGTCAACCTCCCTGACCGTCTCCGGCCAGCTCGAAGGCGAGCTTGGCGCCACCGCCCTGGGCGAAATCTACACCTTTGGTCCTACTTTCCGCGCTGAGAAGAGCAACACCCCTCGCCACCTCTCCGAGTTCTGGATGATTGAGCCCGAAATGGCCTTCTACGACATTACAGACAACATGGACCTGGCCGAGTCGTTTCTCAAATACTGCATCCAATACGCCCTTGACAATTGCCGCGAGGATATTGACTTCCTCTCCGAGCACTTTGACAAGGACCTGGTGAATCGTCTGGAATTTGTGCTCCATAACGACTTCGTGCGCCTGCCCTACACCGAAGGCATCAAGATTCTCGAAGCCTCAGGCAAGAAATTTGAATTCCCTGTTCATTGGGGCACCGACCTGCAGAGCGAGCACGAGCGTTATCTCGTGGAAGAGCACTTCAAGAAGCCCGTGATCCTCACTGACTATCCCAAGGAAATCAAGGCCTTCTATATGAAGCAGAACGATGATGGCAAGACCGTGCGCGCCATGGACGTGCTCTTCCCCAAAATCGGCGAAATCATCGGCGGTTCGGAGCGCGAAGCCGACTACGACAAGCTTCTTACACGCATACAGGAGCTCAACATCCCGATGAAGGACATGTGGTGGTATCTCGACACGCGCCGTTACGGCTCCGTGCCCCACAGCGGCTTCGGACTGGGCTTCGAGCGTCTGCTGCTCTTCGTCACCGGCATGGCCAACATCCGCGACGTAATCCCCTTCCCCCGCTTCCCCAACAACGCCGAATTCTAATCCCTCTTACGCATAAGCATAAGGTGCCCGCAGAGAAATTCTACGGGCACTTTCGCTGTTTTTTAGCTCTTAGAGCGTGTCTCTTGTGAAACACGCTCTTAGGATTTCTCGCTAATGCAGCCCGTCATAAATTAGTAATTTAGGCTTTTTGAACGTCCTATCTGTAAGGAAATTTTATTTTTTTGAGTTTTGTCACTTGTTTTAACAGTTTCTTGGTGCTCTATCGGTGTAATTTTGTTTCTCATTATAGCAGCAAATCCAAAAATTTTTCGTAACTTTGTACTCATAAACAGTTTATGAAAATAAAAAACATACGTCATACATGAAAATTAGCATAAAATCCGGATTTCTTCTTCTTGCTGCGGCTCTGTCGCTTTCTGCTTGTTCGGAAAACGGCAATCGAGAAATCATAGAGCAAGACAACAGGATAATTTTCTGCCCCTCTGTTCCAGTTGTCACATCTCGGTCTTCGGTTACGACTACCGGAAATCTGAAACATTTCTACGTGACTGCATTCGACCCTGCCGACGACGAAAAATTGATAGGAGGAAAACTTGAGCCGAACTTCGAGTACGAGAAAATTGACGTGGTCGAGGGTGAAAACCAGTTCTCTTCTCCTTTCTGTATTTGGCCTGCAACCGGAATGGAAGATCATGTTGTCACTTTCTTCGGCTTTTATCCCGGCCTCATTTTTGATCAAGGCGAAGCGTTGACCAACTCATCCACTGCCTCCGGAATCGATTACAAATACTCCGGATTCCGCGTTCAGAAGGATATAGCCAATCATGTCGATTTTATTTCTGCATATGCTACGGGATCTATGGCCCGCAACTTGGTCTCTGGCATCAAGCTTCCTTTCAAACACCAGCTGTGCCGCATCCACGTCAAAGCCTGGAGCAATCACAAAAGCTGCGACATCGAGATTGCCGGCGTGCGCATCGGCGGAGTCTACACAAAAGCCACATTCAATTTCAAGACCGATGCCGAGAATCCCGGCTTCTGGTCTGATTATGACGAAAAAAATCTTGTTGAATACATTTTCGGCTATCAAGACAAAGTGGTTTCCCTCAAAAAGGGAGAGAAATCGACTTCAATAGACACAGGCGCTCTATCAATAATGGGCAACGCGCAGCCCGACGGCAACGATGCCATGCTCATCCCCACTACTTACTCCTCTGAGTGGAAACCTTCAGCCGATGGCCGCAACACCGCAAATGGCCTCTACCTGAGCGTTCTGCTCCGCGTGATTGACCGCACTGAAAACGACAAAGCCCAGCAGCAATACCCCTACAAGGACCTCAAGCAAGGCGCCGACGCAATGAAAATCGACAGAGTGTATCTGGCCGTTAATAAAGCCGACAACACCGTGGCATGCCGCCTGCGTCTGGACGACGGCATCTTCTACGACGAGAATAACGAACCATATAAGTACCCTGCCGACGAAGAGATAAAGGAATTCGGCTGGGCTGCCATCCCCATCACCGGAAACTGGCTGCCCGGACATGTCTATACATATACTCTCAACTATAGCCATGGCGTGGGCCTTCATGATCCGGAAGTGACCACTACCGCTCCTAAAGCCGGCGACCCCATCATCAGCGACAGAGTCAGATTCACATACGACGTCAAGGACTGGAATGACGGCGGCGGAGACGAGTTCATCGTTCCCGGATCTTAAAAAACTGATATTCCCTATGAAACTTCTCAGACACATATCCGCACTCTCACTTTTCTCCCTTCTCTCTGCTCTCCCCGTCCTCACCTCGTGCACTGAGAGCGAGATGATGAACGTGACCGATGAGATTTCCTTTGTGGCATCGCTGCCCGGAGCTTCTTCCCGCTCTTACAATCTTGTGACCTGCCTTCGGGATTCAGGCTTCACAGTTTCGGCATTTTGCCCTGAAGACAAAGCGGACGCCAACGGCATTCTCGATGTCCACTGCCAGGACGTTAACGTAACCCTTCAGGTCGACGGAGTTTTCCGCTCCGACTCCTGTAAATGGCCGGGCAACCCCGGCGACAAAACCGGGCAGCTTAAATTCTTCGCCTTCCACCCCTCACGCGCCGATATGAAGAAGCGTGCAGCTGTCGGAACCGAATGTTTCATTTACGCTAATCATACCAAAAAGACCGGCGAAGATATCGCCTATGACTATTGGCTCACCAAATTCCGTGTCGCTCCGGATATATCCGAACAGGTCGACTTTATCACTGCCATCGGCGAGGGCAATAAGACTACCGACCTCTACTCGGTGGTTGAACTTGCTTTCGAGCATCAGCTCTCAGGAGTGGAAGTCGGCGTATGGGGTGACGCCTCTCTCTACGATATCGAGGTGGCAGGCGTGCGCGTGGGCGGCATTGTCATCGAGGCCGACTTCAATCTCTCTGCCGAGCTTCCGAATCTCGGACAGGAGGAGAACTCAATCGGAGAGTGGTACATCCCTGAGAAACCTCTGAAGGGATATGTCGACTATGTCTTTGCCCCGGGCGATAAGGTGGTCCGCATCAACACTAATGAGCATAACACCAAAGAAACGGCCGCATCCATTATGGGCGGTAGCGGCAAAGCTCTGCTCATTCCCCAGAAACAGGACATGTGGGACTACAAAAACGACCGCACCTCCTCTCCCAAAGGCATGTATTTCAGCGCCCTTGTGCACGTCACGCAGCACGGTGGCGACCATCACCGCATCTTCCCCTCCACTGACCCTCAGTCGCAGGACTACATCGTGTACCTGTCGGTGCGCAAGTCTGACGGCACCGTCATGGAGCGCCTCGACAAATACGGCAATGTCTACGGCACCTCCAAAAAGTACAACATACCCGCCACCGAGGAGCTCCGCCACTACGGCTGGGCTGCTGCCCCGGCGAAGGTTGACTGGAAGCCCGGATATACCTACAGCTACCTCCTGGATTATACAAAAGGCGTGGGTGTGCATGACCCCTACGACCCCAACCCTGCCGCCCCCGTCGTGAATTGGGGTGGTGTAGAGGTAACAACCACTACCGGTAATTGGAGTAACGGTGGTGTTATCGGTAACGGAGGCTGGGGCGCCAATTCTAATAATACCGGTCCCGACGGCACAGTCTGGTGGAAATGATTTTATCCTTTTGCCCACCATTTATACAAATAAGAAAGAATAGCTATGCACAAAATATTGACAAATATTTTCAATTTCCAATCGGCAGGAGCTATTTTGCTTTTGCTGATATTGACAGGCTGCGCAGATGAATTGAATTTGCCTGCTTCCAATGAATTTGATGATCCGGGACGCGAAGTTATGATGCCCCTGTCTCTTGAAGTGGAAGGTATGGTCACTCTCAGCTCCGCTTCTCGCAGTGATGGCGATGACGATGATTTCTATCCGATCGTAGAGGATCCCGATCCCACAATTTCAGAAGACGAGTCGCGCCTGCATGACTTTTGGCTCCTGCAGTACAACGCCGCTGGAAACAGGGTGGGCATGCCTTATTATCAGGAATACTCCGGCTCCGGAGAGAAGCCCGTCGTGCCGATTCTGATCCCCACCAAACCCAACAGCATTTTCACCACCGTGTTGGTGGCCAACACCGGCGACTCTGCACTTTTTACCGATAAAAACTCAGCAACGGTAAGAGCAGTAAAGAATGTGCACAAACCCATGAAAAACGCCGATGACGTGTGGGTAATCATTGATGGCAAGAAGCACCTGCCGATGAGCGGCAAAATAGATGTCGACTATAACACACTGTCCATCAGCGCACATATCCGCCCAAATGTGGCTAAACTCCACCTGTATTTCAAGCTTATGAAGACGACGGATGGCGAAGGTGACGCCGGCGGCGGCAATAGTTGGGATAGAAAGCGCAAGACCCTTGCTGTGAACTGGGGAAATGTGCCCGACCTCCCATACGCCGATATTCTCTACGAAGCTGACAACTACAACACTGACGAGCTTAGGTACCCCTCTCCCATCAATGAGGCCAAACTGAACCTCTTTCCCCTCACCGAGAATAAGGAAAAATGGAATGAAATAGTTGGCTACGCCCTGGATATGTCTGACAAGCCCGCGACGATCGACGTATATCTGCCACGCAACACCCAGGGTGTCAACCAAAACACAGATCCATATCAGAAGAGCCCAAGTGCTACGAAGCATGCGCTCTTCCTCGAAATAGTATGCTCTGACAAAGAAGAGACTCAGCAAAATAAATACAGACGCATAGAGTTTATGGTGGGCGCCAATGATGTGAACGATTACAACATCATTCCCGGTAAATTCTATAATATAGATTTTACCTTCAGCAATTTCCCTACTGATGATGGCCCGGTCAAAAAACTTTACAGACGTTATGGCGAAGGAAATGCTTATATTGTCAACCCCAACGACTCCCGCATCATAAACCGCTTCCCGATAAGCCCTGTCAATAACTTTGCTACGGATCTCTATCCCGGTGCTCCTGATATAAGTAAAAAAAAATATACATATTGGGAGGAGGCATATTTTAAAATCTATTTGCAGGAGCTTAAAGAAGTAAACAATGATGTTTCAGGACAACTTACACAGGATCCCGCAAGTTGGATAAAACGTGATGAATATTTTACAGATTTGACCGACGATCAACACGAACCGGTTTGGCCATTTGCCATTACGCCAAGCACTGAATGGGTAGCAGAGGTAATCTGGCAAGACACCCCGAAGAGACTGATAAATTTCTGCGACTATTTAGGTATGCTCACAAACAACGGCGACTATTACGAAAGCGCAGGCGCCATGTGGCTGCCGGTGAAGCTCGCAGACTTCAACAATTTCAAACAAACATTTTTAGTAAA
>CAZNRK010000011.1:23729-45911 GCA_964575435.1 uncultured Bacteroides sp. | reverse complement strand
GAGCCGGGAAGGAGGGGATACCAGAGCCAGCCGCCGGCAAGGTCGAAGCCCATTTCGCGCAGCAGCGACACGTACTCCCGCACCTGTGTCTTGTGCTCGGGCTCCTCGGAGGCGGTGAACTTGAAGTCGACCACCTCAACCCGCCCGTCGGGGCGGAACACCAACCGGTCGGGCCTGCGATAGTTGGGCTTGGGAATGTTGGGGATGTAGATCGACTGTTCGCACAGCACCGTGTCAAAATCACGGAACCAGCGCGCCAGTTCCTCGCGATTCATGTTGAGCACTCCGCGGAGGGTTTCGCCGCCCTTCTTTACCTCCTCTGCATCATATTGTTTCGAGGCAGCCACAAGAGCCACAGCCGAGTCAAGGTCAGAGATCAGGCGCGTGTTGGAGAGGATGTCGTGCATCATATTGCCATAGACAATCTCCGGGGAGTCGAAACCTCTGCGCTCGCGCCGGGTGGGCGATGGCGACTCGTCTTCGATGTCGGCTTTCTCGTCGAGAAGGCTCTCAACAGATGTAATGATCTGAGTATCGGGACGGGGATACACATGATATTCCGGCGAGTAAGGCTCCGGCTGCACCTTCTCGACTTTATCAGCACTCTCAGCCACATCAATACCTTCAGCCACATCAGCACCTTCAGTCCCATTAGCACTTTCAGCCACGTCAGCACTTTCATTGTGGGCGTCCTTTGAAGCATTGTCTTTGTTGCGAGGCAGATTTTTCTCAAACGTCTCCTCGCCAAGGATAAATTCTCCGGTCTCGGAGTCGAAATATCGGGCCAGGTCAAGCGTGAAGTCAAGGCTCCTCTCCTCAGCGGTGGCTTCTTGCCCAAGACACTCCGAGAGGTCCTTGCCCATGTCTTCTTTGGGGTCATAGTAGACAATGAGCTCCGCCTCGGCGCGGGTGAAAGCCACGTATGTGAGGTTTACGGTGTCGATCTCGCCCGTGCGCAGATAAGCCTTGAATGTGTCATAAAAGAGACCCTTCTCCCAGTCGCCAACCTTGTTGACTTTGGTGAGAATCGCCGGGGGCAGCAGTGAGGGGTCAATGCCCTCAAGCCGGGGCATCGGAATCCAGATGTAGGCATTTTTATACTTTTTGGAAACCACCTCGCGGGAGGCGAAGGGCAGGTGCACGCACGGAAATTCCAGACCCTTTGACTTGTGGACCGTGAGCACCGTGACGGCGTCGATATCCGAGCCGAAAGGAATGGTGAAGCTCGAGCTATTTTCATCCCACCATCTAAGGAAGGAGTTGACCGACTGGGTGCCACGCTCGGAATACTGCGCCACATAGTCCTGAAGGGCAAGCAGATAGGGCAACTGGTCGTGTCGCATCTGCGGGGGGATGCGCTGCGAGATGATGCTGTCGATGAGGGCCTGGAGCGAAGAGGGGTGAGAGGCCAGAATCTCGCCCACCACGCTCTCCACGCTCTCGGCGCTGTCTAAAGCGCGCCCCAGAGCCACCTCGGGGTCGCCGTTAGATTCGGGTTGGGAGATGAAGTATTCAAACCGGCTCACAGCCAGGTTCATGTCGGCCAGGGAGGCGTAATCCTTGCCCCCTCGACCCGTGGAGCGCCCTGCCTGCACGTTGGAGAGCAGCCTCAGCATGGCTATAATAAGCTTCACCGCCGGCGAGCTCTCAAGAAGCAGCGAATCAGACGACAGCACCGGGATGTCGCTGTGATATTGCAGCAGGTATTCAATCACCTTGGCACATTCATCCCGCTTGTCGCAAAGGATGGCGATGTCCTTGAAGCGGTAGCCGCCCCGCAGGTGCTGGCGTCGGATTTGCTCGGCCAGAAGGGGCAGTTGTTGACATTTCTTCTCGATTCTCTCGCGCTCGGAGAGGTTCTCGTCCTCGGATTCATTCTTTTTCGCGCCTCCTTTTTGGAGCTTCGAGATGGGTAGAAAGCGCACATATCCCCGGAAATCAGCGTGCTTGGCAGGCACGGCTTGCACCACGTGCTCGTAGCCTCCGATCTTCATCTTGGTGGCCAGGCGCCTGAAGAGAGTATTGTTGAAGGTGATCACGGTGGCCGAAGAGCGGTAATTGGTGTTTTCTGCAGTCTTGTCGCCGCGCACGGTGCTGTAGAGCGGAAAGTCGTCTTCTTGCACCTGGCGGTGCAGCAGGTCGGGCTCGGAGTTGCGGAATCGATAGATCGACTGCTTGACGTCGCCGATGATGAGGTTGTCGTGAGTTTCGGCTATCGAATTGGCCACCAGAGGCTTGAGATTGCTCCACTGCATCTTGGAGGTGTCCTGGAATTCGTCGATTAGGAAATTGTGGAGCCTTGTGCCCAGGCGCTCGTAGATGAAGGGGACGTCGCTGCCGTCGATGATGCGGTGGATGAGGTTGTTGGTGTTGGCAAGGAGCACGACGTTGTTCTCGGTATAAAACTTGTGGAGGTAATCCCAAGCAAACGAGAGGAAGCTCAGGGTGTAGAGGGCTGATTTGATGAGAGCGAGCTCATCAAGATGTATCCTCAGGCCGGCTGCGCGCGAGATTTCGTCTTCAATCCGTGCTTTTACATCATCCGGGCAGGTGTGAGTTTTCTTGAAAATCTTCTTTTCTCCGGTATTGTATGGTATGAGCTCCTTTTTGATATCCAAATCCTCATGGTTGGCGAGTTTCTTGACAAAATTGAGGGCAAAGGAAACGATGCCGCCGTTGTCTTTGTATCCTGAAAGCTCGGTGATGATGCTCGTGGCCATTCCTGCGATTTCCTCTTTTATCTCTTTGATGCGGCGGTCGATGGCCACCTGAAGGGCCGTCAGGCGCATGCCGGAATCCGAGAGATAATCTTTCATCGCCTGCTCGTAAGGGGTGAATTTTTCGGAGGTGATTTTGGAGATGAGGCTCACCATTTCGCGGTGAGACCTGGAGTTGCGGTTAAGCAAGTCGCCTTTTTCGCCCCGGTCGATTTCGTCTTTCATAAAGCGTTCGAGCCAGGTCTCCAGCGGGGTGGTGCCTGCCAGGGAGATATTGAAATCGTCAAGCATGTCGTCAACGGCGGAATTCATCACCACGCTCTCGCTGAGCTCGATTTCAAAGTCGCCTTGCCGGTCGAGCTCGCGGGCAAAATTGCGCAGCACGCGCTGGAAGAATGAATCGATCGTGGAGACGTTGAAGTTGTGGAAATCAAAGAGCAGCTGCTCTAAGGCAGCTGCGGCGGTCATGGACAGTTGCTCGCGGGTGCACCCGGTCAGGGTCATCAGATCATTGGCATAGTCGGCATCCTTAGCGTCGGAGGCAGGCATGACGGTGAGGTCGTGAAGGCGCGAGATGATGCGCTTTTTCATCTCCTCGGTGGCTTTGTTGGTGAAGGTGATGGCCAGGATGTGGCGATGGCGGTTTA
Organism: uncultured Bacteroides sp.; assembly: GCA_964575435.1. GTDB lineage: Bacteria > Bacteroidota > Bacteroidia > Bacteroidales > Muribaculaceae > CAG-873. Next base: position 42,547 of record CAZNRK010000011.1, on the reverse strand, counting down.
CGTTGCTGCCCTTGGGCGAGAAGGCCGGATGATTGAGGCGATACTCCCCGGTCTCCGGATTTTTGACGGTGAGGAGGTCGCGGAGGTATTCGTAGGTCAGGGCATAGGTTTTGCCGGAACCGGCCGAAGCCTTATATATGGTGAGTACGCGCGTCTCTGATGGGTGTGCCATGTCTGAAAAGGAGGTGGAAGGAAAAAAGGTTGAGGGGACTATTCGGGGATGAGGGTGCGCAGCAGCTCGGGGAGATTGGAGAGCACCGAAGTGTCGTAAATCCTCGTTTTGGCGGCAAGAGTGGGGTCGGCAGCGAGATCCTCGGTGGTGACTTCCGTGAGGTCCTGCATCTCTGCCATCATGTGCAAGGCCTGACCGATAGTGATCTTTTCGCGCAATTTCTGCAGCAGATCGAGCACCAGAGAGGCCCCCCGGGCGTTGACCACCTGCATCTGCTCGAAGCTCTCCAGATAAGTTATCTCGCGCGCCTCCACATCCAGCACGCCGAAGAGCATCGAGCGGCTCTGCATGTTTTGGGGCAGCCGGATCATCATCTGCACGCACGAGGGGTCAAAGGCCACGCCGGTCTCGTTGGAGACCGTCATCGGATGCTCTGAGCTCATCCAGCCCACGCGGGTGTTGGGCGGGAGTTCCCCTCCGGAATAATTCGCCACGCTAAAGACCACGTACCTCGCTCCGGACTCTTTCAAGGCCGGGAGGTCGAGTTCGATATACTCGGCTGTGCCCACCAGGTCGGGAATTTCGCGGATGTCGCCGGAGTGCTGGGCGCCCTCGACGGTGAGATCGCCGAAGTAGCAGTTTCTGACGTCATTTTCGTAGAAAATCATTGCTGCCAGGTCCAGATCGATGGGCTGGGCAGGCATCCCCTCGCCCCAGAAGAGGAAAAGACGCACTTTGTCGCCCTCCACCGCAAAAGACATGCCAGGGAGAGCGCTTCCGGCGCCTTGGAGGGCTTGGGATCGGTCGCCCACGGGCAGCACGCACTTTTGCAGTACTGGGTCGATATATATATATGTGGCCTCGCCTTTGGGCATCATGCCGTATTTGAGCCTCAGGGCATCGAGCACGAGACCTTTGACCTCGATTATGGTATCTTTGAGCTGTTTGACAGGCAGGGAATACAGCAGGGCCGGTTTCTCGATTTTTTTGCTTTTACCGGTGATGGTGGTCACCACGCGTGGAGCATCAGGGTTGAAATACGTCTCTGCAGCATTGGCCAAAGAGATAATCAACCGGGTGGGAAGCAGCGTGATCACCTTCCGAAACTCATCCAGCACGATATCGGGAGCGTACCAGAGCATATTCGAGAAAAGCTGACGGGCAAAGGCCCCGGGGCGCAGCTGCAGCATATCCATCGTGGTGCGGTAATCGTTGCGGAGTCTGGCTTGATCCACCACGCCCTGCGGCACAAGGTAATCACCACGATAGAAGCGGTCGAGCACGTTGCGCAGCTTCCCGTTGCCCTTCTTGCGGGCAAAATCAGGCAGGTGCAGGGCGCGGATCATGTGCACCCAGATGTTGCGGTGGGGATGCATGGCCGCGCACATCTCCTCGGCCGGCATGGTCATGGTGTTGAGCAGCCAGGCCGCGATGCGCCCCGTGGGGCGGGAGTAGTGCAGCCTCAGTCTCTGCTTCCGCTGCTCAAACTCCGAAACTGAATCATCAAAAGCCGGACAGATGTGAGACCACGCCCCCAGAGTCTGCTGCAGCAGGGTGCGGGGGCGGATGATGCGGTCCATGCCCGTGTGCTCAAACCACAGGTAGCGGAGCACGTCAGTTGGCGATTTCACCAGCCCGAGCAGCTTCTCCGGCTCTCCGGCTCGGATCATGAAGTACATCACCGCCACCAGCGTCTCCTTCATCTTTATCTCCACATCCTCCGGCACGGCAAAGTATCGGAGCAGGATGCGGAGGGTGTCGATCTGGGTGGCATCGAGCGGAGTGTTCATTTCCAACATATTGCGCAGCAGTGAGCGCATGTCGGCCTCGGTCATCAGCTCCAGCACGTGCTTGATTGAGCCTTGCCCGAAGTTGGCGCCGGGGTGCAGCTCAAAAGGCTTGCCGCAGAAGGGGCAACCGGTGTAGCGGCTCAGGTCAAACACCCCGTCGGGGATTACGTGGCCGCAGGGCAGCCGTGTGCCGGGCAGAGAGTCGCCCTCGAGGCGATTTGCTACGTTGTAGACGTAGGTGTAAAGCATGTCCTGAGGGGTCTGGCCCGTGGGAGTCTGCCAATCGCGCACCAGGGGAGTCCAGTTCATATTCACAGCATATTCCTGCTCGATGTTGTGAAGCACCATTCCTTGCTCCTCGCTGTCAAGGAGATTGAAGGCCTGCAGAGCTCTCTGCGAGAGGCTGAAGCCACATTTGTGCAGCTCGCTCAGGCTGTAGAGCGTGTGGGAAGAAAGCTCCTGCGCGGCAGGCTTGTCAAGGATGGCAGACGGGATGAAAACAGCCCCGTGGCGCAAAGCCACCGGCTGCAGATCGGCAAACATGGCAGAATAAGGCATGGCAAGTGTGTGCTTAGAGTAGTGATACGAAAAAGGCAGGCAATTGCAAAACTATGAGTTTAAAATTACCAAATTTTATAGAAGTAAGTTTTGCCGGGCCTGCCGTTGCAAAGTTACAACCCTTTTTCCGAATATCCAAACTTTCCTCCAAGAAAAATGACCGGGAGGTCGCGTGCGGCCCGCGCGCGACATGGCACGTCGAGATAAAAACTACGGATTCCACGGATTTCACGGATTATCGCATGTAGGGTCGCACCATGGTACTACCTTACATGCACTGATGACCTCGGAGGACCTGATATCGTGGTATCAACTAAGCATCCCCCAAAGAAAAAGTTTACATCATATTGAAAACTTTTCTCAAAATCTGCAAAAGTTTTCGTTATATTAAAAACTTTTCTCAAAATCTGCAAAAGTTTTCGTTATATTGAAAACTTTTCTCAAAATCTGCAAAAGTTTTCGTTATATTGAAAACTTTTTCCTTAGTCGGCATCGAGATGCTGTCGCTGAGGGAGTTCTTGATGCAGTAGAAGGGTAGAGAACCCCGGTTGACTATTCGCGGATGGGACGGATGGCGAAGGCTTCGAGACGCGGGTCGGAGCGTAAGGGGTGGGTGATGTTGCCGGAGTTGTAGTTCATGATCTGGGCGCTGGCCTCTTTGGTGGAGGTGTGGTTGGTCCATAGGGCTGTGAGGCTGCCCCCGCTGGTGCCGGTAAAGGTCTCGTGGCCTGAATTGCCGGAGCGGTAGCCCAGGGCGGGGAAGAAGAGGGTGGGTCCGGAGGGGAGAGCGACGTGGAATCCCGGAGGCGTGCCCAGACCGGCTGCTTCGGTGTAGGTATAGTTGGTGGTGTCCAGATCGCGCAGGGCCATCAGTTCATTGCCTGGCACCATGAAGCCCACGGGCGAGGGGTCGAGGATGGTCTTTTCGCTCTTGGTGGATGTGCCTGTGTTCCAGTTGTTTGTGTAGCGGAAGGTAGGGCTGGAAGCTCCTTCTGTCCAGAACACCTGTGGATGTTTTACGCACAGCGATTCAAAGTCGGCGTCGATGCGGTTGTTGGTGATGGGTGCGCTTTGGGTCTCGATAGTCGTGATCTCGGTGTGGTCGGCGTAGTACCACTCCTTGAATCCCGAAATCATGGGGTCTTTGCGTCCCCACTGGTAGAAGCTGTAGCAGGTAGGGGTGATTACATGTTTGCCCGTCTGCTCGATGGTGACTGTGGCAGTGGAGCCTTCGGAGCCGTCGGCAGGGTGCTGGGTGAAGCGCACTAAGGCAGTGGATGAGGCGAAATCCGTCTCGTCGCCACCTACGATGTAGCCCAGATTGCACGGCATCATCTCAAAGCTTGTGCCGTTGTAGGTCATGCTCACCATGTCATCCCCGGGCACATAATCCGTGACCCAGATCTGCCAGCTCCACATTATATTATCGTTGGCGTCGCGCACGGCCACCAGGCCCACCCCCTGACGGATATAAGCCTTGGGGATGTCAAATTCCAGAAATCTCTTGTCGGCGGAGAGGCGCACGTTCTGGATCATGTCGAGCCTTCCCTCCCAGACCAGAACGCCGTCTTTGACGTTGTTGCAGCCTTCGTTGTCGTAGATGTAGGGATGCTTGATGCGGTTGTTAAGGTGGTTATAAAAGGGGGCTGAGGAGCGGGTAGGAGCATATGCTGCGGTGTTGTCGGCTCCATTCTTGATGGCGTTGCCGTAGACAAGAGGGAGGCTGTAGGTGCCGGGAGCGTTAATCACGTAAGTGTTGGCCGTATTCTCCACGGTGGGGGCGCCGGTGGAGTTGGAGAGATTGTAAGGTGTTGAAGCTGAGCCGATTTCCGATCTTTCACGCAGGATGCGCGATGGCTCGCTGATCTGCACAAACTCCGGCTCCACCATTTTTGTCGCAGCCGAGAAATCGCCTGACCCGGAGGCCGAGAAAGTGAAATCGGTGATCCACGACGGGGTGGGGATCACGTTGCCCTCGGCGTCGACAAATTCAGCACTCCAGGGCACCTCGGTGGTGGTGAGTACGCCGTTGGTCATGCTCTCGTGGGTGCTCTTCACGGTGTAAGAGCCCGTTCCGCCTGTGTAATTGAAGGCGATGGGCGAGGTCACGGTGATCACGAAGCGGTCCGCAGTGGGGTTGGCCGAAAGGTGGTAGGTGTAGGTGTTTCCTGCCTCCCAGACCTGGCCTGAGAGTGAGGCAGTGTATTGGATTTCCTCACCCGAAAAGTCAACCACAACGCTCACCTCCACGTCCTGGCCGAGAGTTTGAGGCATGAGCAGGAAAGTGTTGGCGGCATCGGTGATTTCGGCACCCGGCTCCACGTATTCGCTTCCTGAGGCTGCCGGGAGCTCGGCGCTCACAGAGGCTTGGTAGGATTCATTACCGGAGAGCGCGGTCCATTTGCCGCTCTCAAGGTTGAGGGTGCCGGAGGCAGAGAGCCCCGAGAGGGTGATGCTTTTTACGGTGCAGGGTGTCAGCTCATCGCCGGCCACAAATCTTACAGCCGCGAGGGCATGATTGAAAGTAAGGGCGCAAGGCGAGGAGGAGCCATCGCGCGGAGTGGCCCACATCAGGTCGATTTGCTCGGTTACGTCTGTGTTCACAGTAAAATCCAGCGTAGGAGCCTCAGCCGGGTCGGCCGCGGGCAGGGCTGTGATGCCTGTTTGGGAATCGGCCACAGAGCGGAAGGGGGAGTAGGCGTTGATGTGGAGCGAGCCTGAGCCGGGCCAGAGATATTCCTTTTCGGGAGTCCAGGAATTGGAGCGCGTCACTTCTACGTTCTGCATATAGTAAGCCCCGGCGGTGGTGGCCGTGGCGGCGTACACGCCGAAATCCGCGATATTGTCTTTGGTCACGACCTCGCCGCGCGAGCCGGCTTTCTGAAGCTGAATCCCGGCAGTGACCTCGGGGATGAGGTAAAGATTGCGGGAGCCTTGGGAAAGAGCCACAGTGGCAAGAGTGGGATTGGCGACAGAGCCCGAACGGCTGCCAAATTGCTTGTCAGAGACTTCAAAACTGATTTTGCGCCCGGAGGCGGGGGAGTCGAAGTCGCGGTCGGAGCAGGATGCGAGCAAAAATGCTGCTGCAGCAAGGCTCAGGGCTGAATATCGGGTGATGAGACGGGAGAAACGTGTGTGTGACATGGATCCTTCAGGTTTTCTGTGCTCTGCCCTCTAAGACAGAGGCTTTTAGTGAAAGAATGCAGGGAGAGATTGCTCCCTGCATCCGTATAAGTTCTTTTGTGTGAATTATTTAGTGGTCATAGGGACGTCAACGGGAGTGTCAACCCAGTCAACCACGTCGACCGTAAATTTGATAGGGCCACCGAGCACGGGGTCGCCGGGGATAGGATCGTTGGGGTCTACGTATCCGGCACCGTGAGTGAAGTCAAGAGTGTAGATGTATTTCTTGCCGGCCTCCCAGTTGGTGTCGATAGGAATTGCGGCCCACTGGCAGTCGCCGTTAGAGGGGAAGGGGTAGACCTGCACGCCGGTCTCGGCTGTGCTTACATTGAGCTTGACTGAAAGGTAAGCGCCTTTTGCAGAGTTGGAGGCATCGGATGCAGGATCCCAGGCGGTGAGCTGCTGGGGCAGGAGCATTGCGTTGCCACCGTCGCCCATCACAGATACGGCATCAGAGGTGAGGACTTTGGGCTCGGTGTAAGTGTCGGTATAGATGGCTTTGTCAGAGTCGAGAGTCCAGTCGGAGGTGACGAAATCGTAAGATCCGGTGGAGACGGGCTGGCCGATGCGCACACCGCTAATCGAGAAGGTGTAGACGGTGTTTTCGGTCTTTGCACGCACCTCTATCTGCGAGAGCTGGTGGTTAAAGGTCAGAGGCACACCGGAGGTCTCGTTCACGCTCTTTTTACCTGTGGCGTTGGCGGTGATGAAGTCCACCTGGTCGGCCATGGTCGGGGCGGTTGTGAAGTTGGTCACTGACTTATCATCGGCTGTGAGGCTAACCACGCCGCCGGGGTTGGCAGGCGAGAATGCGTAGAAGGTGAGCTCGGTGTCGTCGCCGGGCCAGTAATATTCTGTGAGCGATGTGAAGAAGCCGTCAGATCCCTTGGTGAAGTCCATTGTGGGGAAGAAGAGCTTGTCGCCCATGAAAGCTGCTACGTTGATAGATGTAAGGTTGGCATTAGTTGTTTCAGTGGCGCGAGAGCTCATAGCAGAGCGGAAGTCGATGGCGCGACCGGGGTTAGAAACAACGGGTTCGTCTTGCGAGCAAGAGGCCAGTGCCACTGCTGCCATTGCCGCGATCATCAGCGGCGCTTGTGTCCTTTTCATATTATAATAAGTTTAGTAGTTGAATTATCGTGGTTACAGTATTCTAACAATCGTCAGAAAAAAAGGTTGAGTCCGTGAGCTACATTTTTAAATCAATGTTGATATTATTCCAGTCGGTGACGTCGGGGTTGAATCCGCTGCCTCCCTGGATGGGCTTGGGCAGGTCGAGACCGCGTACGATGATGTGCACGTGGCGGGGGTCGGCAGCCGAGGTCACCTGGTCGGTGACGTCAAAGCTCTGGTACCATTTCGTGCCGTCGGTGAGGATTACGTAGACGGTGAGATTATGATTGACCTTTTTTGAGGCACACTCGCCGAAGGTTAGAAATTCGGCATGCAGGGCCCGGCCATCGTCGATGTTTTTAAGCGTGAAGGGCATCGTCACGGCCACATCAGTGGCAGAGCGGCGCCCCTGGAGGTAACCCTCGGCCATGCCCGAGAGGGTGGCGTCGACTTCGGCTCCGCGCAGGTATTCGCTGTGGTCTATGTCAAGGATGTCCACGGTGTAGTGGCACACGGCCTCTTCCGGATAGAAGGTGATGACCTGCACGCCGGACGTTCCCACGGCATCGTCGACCGTGATGTTGTCTTGCCGGTCGCTCCAGATCATGCCCGGAGTCTTGGCCATGCGCTCGCTCTCGGCGCCTGCAGCGCGGGGCACGGAGCGGGAGGTGAATCCCGATGCTTGCAAGGCCTCGGCATCGCGGGTGTAGACCTCGAAGAGATCGGGACTCTCGGTGCCGCGCATGGCAGCCCAGTCGGTGTTGTCGCCGTTAATGCCGATGCCGGAGTAAGAGCCGTAAGGGATGCTGATTTTGCCGCCGGTAGGGTCGGAGAATGTGTAGAGCAGAGGCTCGCCGGCTGTGGGAGAGTAAAAGTAGGCCAGCATGGAGGCCGGAGAGGCTTCGGGGGCATTGCGCCAGTCGAAGGCGACGTAGACCTCATGGCGGTCATTGGCCTCCATGATCAGGTCTTTGTGGCGGCATGATGTCAGCGCCAGAGCTCCGAGAGCGAGCAGGGGAATAAGTTTACAGGTTTTCATATCTCACCTCCTTTCTTGTGAGGGCGGTTGTAGTTGTCGCAACCGATGAGCCAGACTAATGAGATTTCGGCTTTGGTGGGTCCGAACCAGTTAAGACGCATGGTCTTCTCCCAGACGTAGCCTTTGCCATGGGCCGCAGGTTCGTATTCCAGATATTTGCCACCGAGGTAGCCGATGCCGATGGTGAAGTCGATGTTGAGACGGCGAGCCACAGGGAGCGAGTAGCCGTACTCGATGCCTCCCATGTAGTTGCAGCGGTCCCAAAGAGTGCGGTGGGGCAGACCGCCCATGTAACCCTTCCCGCCAAACTCAAAGTCGTAGGTTACGACGCCGAAGTAGAGGCCAAGGTGGTGGCCGGTCAGGGGTTTGGCGTTGGCTTTTGCTCCGAACCAGCGGCGGATGTTGATGTCGCCTCCATAGGCGCGCCAGTAGCGGTGGCTGCTGTCTTTGCTCCACCAGCCGTATGTCCAGTTGATGCCCGCGCTCCAGTTTTTGCCCAGGTAAAATTCAGCACCGATCGAGGGCAGCGCGGCAGCGTCGTAGAGGAGGTTGGTCTTCAGACCCATGTAGAAAGGGCGGCATTCAGCCACTGAGCCGGGGATGTATGTAGGGATCTCCTCCACTGTTATCTCTTCGATAATAGTGTCGGCCGGGACGGTGTCGATGACAAAAACGGGCTCCGGAGCCTCGACCTTCGGGGCTTGATACTGCACGAAGATGTCGGAAACTCGCAAAGATGGGAAAAGACGACTGTACATGTATCTGTAAGGGGCGCCTCCATGCAGAGCACGCAGGCGAGCCAGGCCGCGGTTCGAGGCAGCAACGTTGTCGGCGCCGGCGGCGATGGTTTGGTCAAGGATTTGGAGCACCTCTGATCGGTAAGGCACGCGGGTGTCGGCCTCAACCAAGGAGCGCAGACCGCGCCAGTCCCGGCCCAGGAAAGTGAAAGCCGTAACGGAGTCGGGCAGAGCCTCGCGAGATGATATATAGTCAAAAATAGCGTCGGCACGCTCGCGGGAGAGGCGCTCATTGATGGCATAGGTACCTTCAGGCGAGGCTGCGCCCCTTACGTGCACGCGTCGCAGGGTCAAGGCATTGTTGCGATGGATAAAGCCAACGATGCTGTCAAGTTGTGTGCGGTTTTCAGATAGCGAAAGCGAGATATTGGCGTGGGATTGGGCGAAATGTACAGTGGCTGAATCGGAAGGTCCGTCGGCCTCTTGCGCCTGCACAGATCCGCCGCCCAGAGTCAGGGCCGCGACTGCCAAAAAGGTTATGCGTTTGATATTCAGGAGCATAAATGAGATAAATAAATAGAAGAAACTCCAAGAAGGAAGAAAACTATAAATACTAAACGCCCACCGGCCTAATAAGTTTAACTCACCTTCGGATTATCCCGCCCCCTCTGCCGTAGAGCTAAAAAATTCGTGAAACCCGTAGAATCCCGCTAAAACCCGTTAAAACCCGCCTAAACCCGCCTAATCCCGTTTAAACCCGTTTAAACCTGTTGAAACCCGTTTAATCCCAATATTACTCCTCACTCCCAACTATAAACATTTTGCTGTTTCGTGCAATTTCGCCCCAAAACATTTTGCCGTTTCGTACATAATATCTAATTTTGCACTGTAAAACAGCCACTTACCATTTCGCTTCCCAATTATTGTCATAAAGTGTAAGATTACTTTGACTGATGGGTGATTTTTAACATATGTATTGTTGCGTATGTCGGGAATTTTGTGTTCCTTTGATGTTTGTTTTTAGACACGTTATAAAATGAGACGTTTTCTCTTCATATTTTTGGCTGCTCTCGCGGGCTCAACAGCTCAGGGTCAGCTTCTTTCAAAACTTACGGCCACAAAGGCCGGCGACTACGGTGTGAGCTACACCCTGCCCAAGACGGCGGTCGACATCGTCATTGAGTCGGAAATCACCGAACAGCTCCCGGGCGAATTCTCCAACTATGCCCGCCGATATCTGAATCTCAACGATGTGGTGCGTCAGCCTTCGCAATCTGCTGAGATTAAAAGTATTACGATTGTGCCTGTGGCCGTGCCCGATACTTCAGCGCGCTTTTCGATGCAGTTTAAGGGCCAAGGCATCACCTACGTGATGCTCGACTCCTCCGGTGCTCCTCTGAGCATCAACACGGAGACGGTGGTCACCGAGCCTCAGGTTGAGCTCCCTCAGCCTCGCCAGGCTGAGCTCACTCCGCTGGAGACCGAGGCCGCAAAGCAAGCTATCACGCGCGAAATGTCGCAAAGCGCCTCCCAGAGCAAACGCGCCGAGCTCGCCGCCCAGCGCATCTTCGAGCTTCGCGAATTTCGCAACGACCTCATCTCCGGACAGGCTGACAATACCCCTCCCGACGGCCGCTCCCTCGAGCTCGCACTTAACAATCTCACCGCCCAGGAGGCTGCTCTGACGGCCATGTTTGCCGGCACAACGAAGACGCGAACTAACGTTGACGTGGTCCGCTTCGTGCCTGACACTACCGAGGTCAACTCCCTGGTTATCGCCCGCCTCTCGCCCACAGAGGGCATCGTCGAGGCCGACAACCTCACCGGCGCTCCAATCTACCTGAACATGACCATAGACGACCGGGGCAAAACGCCCGTAGATGAGAAGGGGGTAGAGCTGACCATGCCTAAGGGTGCAGTGGCTTACCGCGTGCCGGGCCAGGCCACGATTTCCCTGGAATACGACGGAAAGCAACGTGCATCGCGCACCCTCGATGTGGCCCAGCTCGGCATCGTCTTCGGTCTCGACCCTAAGGTGTTTACCAACAAAAAAACTCCCGCCTTTCTGAAATTCAATCCCCTGACCGGCGGCATTGACACCCTCGGCACCCTCCAGCCCTGAACATGACCGGCAATCCTCTCAAAAAATTCTTGTTCAAAATTTGAACTCCGCATCAATCGTCTTCAAAATCTGTAATCGCTAATCTCTATCAACACCAGGATATGTTTCGCAAATTCCTTCCCTGCCTCGCCGTTGTTGCCATCGTTCTGCTCTCAGCCTTTTGCCCCTTGGGCTCCCATGCTCAGAAGGGGGAAGCCACGGTGGGCCTCATCGGTGGATTCACCACCAAAAATTCCTCGCCGGCTGCCGGCCTTTTCTTTGAGTACGGATTTTCAAACCATGTGATGGTGGCTCCACAGCTGGGGTGCGTGTTCCGCAACAAGGGTCTCGACAATTTCTTCTTTGACTTCAACATGCTCTTCCCCTTCAACCTCCGCAACAGCATCGTTTCCCTCTATCCGCTCGCCGGCCTTTCTTACACATCCTGGGATAATCACCACCTCTCCGACTCGCAGACCGACGACGTCTCAACCCGCAAAAGCCGTCTGGGCCTCAATCTCGGCGCAGGCCTCGGCATCCGTGCCACAAAGACATTCAAGGTCAAGATCGACCTGATCTACACCCTGAATAAGGGCTACTGCACCTTCTCCCCCCTCGTGGGCATCGGCTACACGTTCTGACCTCTCCCCTCGTTCCCGGTCAGCCAACCATTCCATTGATAATGAGTATTATAATCTTAGGTATAGAATCGTCGTGCGACGACACGGCGGCAGCCGTAATCAAAGACGGACTGCTCCTCTCCAACGTCATCGCCTCGCAAAAGGTGCATGAAGAATACGGCGGCGTGGTGCCGGAGCTGGCCTCGCGCGCCCATCAGCAAAACATCGTGCCGGTGGTCGACGCGGCCATAAGGCGCGCCGGTGTGAAGAAATCAGACCTCTCGGCCATTGCTTTTACCCGAGGCCCGGGGTTGATCGGGTCGCTCTTGGTGGGCACGAGTTTCGCAAAGGGCCTCTCGCTCGGCCTCGGCGTCCCCACTATTGAGGTGAACCATCTGCACGGCCATGTGCTCTCGCATTTCGTCAGGCAGACCCCCGACGACACCGTGCCGGATTTCCCGTTTCTCTGTCTGCTCATCTCCGGAGGCAACTCCCAGCTCATAATGGTCAAGAACTACAACGACATGGAGGTCCTGGGCCAGACCATCGACGACGCTGCCGGCGAGGCCTTTGACAAATGCGCTAAAGTGATGGGCCTGCCTTACCCCGGAGGCCCGCACATCGACCGCCTGGCCTCTGAGGGCGACCCTCTTAGATTCCGCTTTGCCAAGCCCCACATCCCGGGGTTGGACTACAGTTTCAGCGGACTAAAAACGTCGTTCCTTTACACCCTGCGCGATGCCAAAAAGCTCGACCCGGACTTTGTGGAGAAGAACAAAGCTGACCTTGCTGCTTCGCTCCAACACACTATCATTGAGATTCTAATCTCCAAGCTTGCCAAGGCTGTAGAGCTTACAGGAGTGAAAACCGTGGCAATCGGCGGTGGCGTTTCGGCCAATTCGGGCGTAAGGGCGGCAGTCGCGAAATTTTGCGAGGAGCGCGGGTTGAATGCCTTCATCCCTGCCCGGTCTTTCACCACCGACAATGCTGCCATGGTGGCCATTGCCGGCTATTTCAAATATCTCGACAAGGACTTTTCCCGGCTCGACGCCACCCCCTTTGCCCGAGTCACACTATAAAATGAAAGCTTCAATTATTTTAATAGGTGACGAGATCCTGCTGGGGCAGGTGGTCGACACTAACTCCTCAAAAATCGCACGCGCCCTGACCCTCGAGGGCTGGCAAGTGGTGCAAACCCGCGTGGTGGGCGATGATGGCTCTGAGATCCGCCGAGCCGTGGAGCAAGCGCTTGCAGCAAGCCCGCTGGTCATCACCACCGGAGGCCTCGGGCCCACAAAAGACGATATCACCAAGCGCTTCCTGATGGAGGCCTTTGGCGGCGAACTCGTGCTGAACCCGCAAGTGCTTGAAAATGTGGAGCGTGTGTTCGCTCAGCGGGGACTTAAGCTCAATGATCTCACTCGCAGCCAGGCTATGGTGCCCTCGTCGTGCCGTGTGATACCCAATCGTGTAGGCACAGCTCCGGGCATGATTTTCCGCCGCGGTGAGTCTGTGTTGATTTCTATGCCGGGAGTGCCTTTTGAGGCGGAAGACATGCTCCGGAATGGCGTCCTGCCCGCTGTGCGTGAGATGTTTATGCCGGACGTCACGCAGAAGCATCACACGTTGATTGTGAGTGGCATCACCGAGTCGGACATGGCCGAGCATCTGGCCACGTGGGAGGAGGCGCTACCGCCATTCCTGCATCTGGCCTATCTCCCCACGCCCGGATTCATCCGTCTGCGCCTTGACGGTGTACACACCAACGCTGCCCTGCTTGAGAAAGAGTTTGCAACAGCACTGCTCTCTCTTAAGTCCCTGACCGCCAAATATCTGATCCACGATGGCGATGCTTCGCTTGCTGAGATTCTTATCTCCCGGCTTCGCGAGCAAGGGCTGACTGTGGCCACTGCCGAGAGCTGCACCGGAGGGAACATCGCCCACTCCATTACTCTTGTGCCCGGCTGCAGCGACGTGATGCTCGGAGGTGTGGTAAGCTACGCCAACTCTGTGAAAACCGGACTCTTGGGCGTAAGGGAGCACGACCTTAAGGAGCATGGCGCAGTAAGCGAACCCGTGGTGCGCGCCATGGCCGAGGGCGTGTGCAAGGCAACGGGAGCCGCCTGCGCAATGGCCACATCAGGCATCGCAGGTCCCGGTGGCGGCACTCCCGACAAGCCGGTCGGCACCGTCTGGATTGCGGTGGCCACTCCGCGAGGCACCGAGGCCGGATGCATCCACCTCCCCGGCAACCGCCAACGTGTAATCGACCGCGCCACCTCCGAAGCCCTCCTGATGCTCATCAAACTCCTAACTAAAAAAGTAACGGATAACTAAAAAAGGTAACGGACGCACCATGGTGCGTCCCTACAACTACTCCTAACTCCGAACAAAAATGCCTGTAATATTAAATATAGAAACCTCCACGAGGGTGTGCTCAGTGGCCTTGACCGCCGAGGGGCAAATCCTTAAGCACTACGAAGACTTCCAAGGCCAAAACCACGCCCTTCTCCTCTCAGGCTACATCAAGCAATGCCTTGACTTTCTGAAAGAAAAGGAAGTAAAACTCGACGCAGTGTCCGTCTCGCTCGGTCCGGGCAGCTACACCGGGTTGCGAATCGGCCTGAGTGAGGCTAAAGGTCTGGCCTACGCCCTGGATATACCTCTGATTGGTCTCTCAACCCTGAAAATCATGACCACCGGAGTGATCTTCAGCGGTGAAGACATCCCGGAGGATGCGATTTTTGTGCCGATGATAGATGCTCGGCGTATGGAAGTCTACACTGCTGCTTACGACCTTGCTCTGCAGGAACTTATCCCCCCTCAGCCCCTCATCCTCGATGGTGAAAGCTATAGCGAACTGCTGGCCACCGGACGGCCGGTCTTCTTCTTCGGCGATGGCAGCGACAAGGCAAAAGACATCTTGACCGCCCCCAACGCCTTTTTCATCCCTGACCGCCACCCTCTGGCCATCGACATGCTCGCCTTGGCTGAAATAGCCCATATGCGTCGCGATTTTCTCGACCTGGCCTATTCCACCCCCACCTACCTAAAAAACTTCCAGGCCACCAAACCCAAACAACCCCTCTAACTCCCAACAATCCTCTAACTCCCAACATTAAGGTAACGGACGCACCATGGTGCGTCCCTACAAACACTCCTCACTAAAATGAAGTTATCCCTGACTTTGGGCCGACGATTGATGCTCCTGATCTGCTTTTTCGTGTGCGGATACCTGCTGGTGAGCATTCTGGCCACCGTACTTATTATGATATTCGGCCAGGCCACACCGGCCATGCGTATCTTGACCGTGCTTCAGGATATCCTCGTCTTTATCGTGCCCGCAATTGGCACGGCGATGTTCGTGACGCGTCGTCCCGACAAGCTCCTGGCCGTAGACCGCCGTCCGCCCCTGATTCCCACGATTCTGGGCATCGCCACCCTCCTCTTTTCCATCCCGGCGATGAATTTGGTGATCCATTACAACGAGATATTCCCGCTGCCCTCTGAGGTGGCGCAGACCTTCCGCGCTATGGAAGACTCTGCTGCTGAGATGATTAAGGCTGTGGTCGGCCCTCACACCATCCCGAATCTGATCATGACCATCTTGATTGTGGGCGTGATGGCCGGACTGAGCGAGGAGATCCTCTTTCGCGGCTGCCTGCAGCGCCTGCTCTCTACCGGTGGCCTCCGCCCTCATGCTGCCATATGGATAGCCGCAATCATCTTCAGCGCAATGCACCTGCAGTTTTACGGCTTTGTGCCGCGCATGCTCTTAGGTGCCTTTTTCGGGTATTTGCTTTGGTGGACGGGAAGCCTCTGGGTGCCCGTGATTTTGCACATCCTCAACAATTCCCTCTATCTGATTGATGAATATCGCGCCTTCGGTATTGACAATCCCGAAGCGCCCGGCTCTGACGGCAACATGCTTGTTGTGGGCCTCTCAGTGGCTCTTACAGCTATCGGCATCTACCTGATTAGCAAATACTCGCGCCTCGGGTCCGACTCTACAACAGAGGTGGCAGAGGGTTAAGACTTAAGCATCTGCTCGTAGACGGCCACGGTCTGCTCGGCAATCGTGTCCCAGTTGAAGGGCGAAAGATCGTAGGAGCGACGGGGAGTGCCCTGCTCGATTTCCTCGGCGATTTTCTCGGCGAGGACGTCGACATTGCCCACCGGGAAGAAGAAGGCAGGGGCGATGCAGTCGAGTTTATTAGCCGGGATGTCGCTGACCAGCACGTCAAGGTCGTAGCTCATGGCCTCAAGCAATGCGATGGGGAGGCCTTCATGGTAGGAGGGCATCACGTAGAGCGAAGCCCCGGACATTACCTGCCGCAACTTCTCGCCTTTGATAAATCCTGTGAGCACTACTCCGGCATCGGCGGCCATCTGCTTTAAGCGGCGGCTGTAATCGTCTTCATAATCCGTGTCTCCGGCCAGCACAAGGCGGTAGCCCTTAGCCTTGTCGCCGAGCTTTTTGTAGGCAGCCACCAGGTCATGAAATCCTTTCTCTTCAACAAACCGCCCCATGCCGAGGATGTATTTCTCATCGTCAGCTATTCCGAGCGAACGGAGATAGGAGCGGTCGGTGGCCGGGGTGGGGCGATTCACACCGTTGAAAATCAGTTCGGTGTCCGTACGGCCGTATTTGTCCTTTAGGATGTTGGCGATGACCGTGGAGATCACGATCACCTTGTTTGAGAAATATGTGCCCAGCCGCTCTGAGAATTTGAGCACGCCTTTTGCCAGAGAACCCCACTTCTGGCGGTCGTAGTCCGGACCGTGGTTTGTAGTCACCACTTTCATGCCCAGCAGGCGCGCCAGCGGAGCCATCATCGAGGGGCCGATGGCGTGGATGTGAAGCACGTCGGGATTGAGCCTTCGGGCCTTGATCACGGCCAGAAAGGTGTGAACGACAGCCTCGAGCGACTTGCTCCGTGGGCTGTAGACATCGACCAGTTTCACTCCCTTGTACTCCTTGAGATCGGGCGTTTTGCCCACGTACGCGCTGCGGCGCACCACCGTGACATCATGGCCCATAGCGGCAATGCGGGGAAAAAGCTCCTCGCAATGCGATTCCACCCCGCCCATAATGTCGGGGATGCCGCGTGTGCCTATGACCACGATTTTCATGCTCTGTCTATCTCAAATATAATTAAAGAATTCTCTGACCTTCGACGTCAGAATCTCTCGCGCAGGTCGCCTTGGCAGGGGTCCTGGCCCACGTCGTACCAGGTCTTGTCGATGCAGGGCTTGAGTCCGCGCAAAGAGCGTATCTTATTCTTAATTACCCACTTAAGCGGATGCTTGATATATTTCTTCATGATCGGCGCAGCGGTGCCCACCATCCAGCAGTTTTTTGGACATTTACGCACCATCGCGCGCACCTTTTCGGCCTGCTCGCTGGTCCAGATGGTCTGGAAATCAGCATCGTGGATGTTGCCCATGGATTCCTTCCAGTATTTCTCCTCCATGCCGTTGCAGGGATAGACTTCACCCCAGGGATCGATGAAGAAATTAGTGCTTCCGGCCTCGCAGGGGAGCATGCGGCGGTTGCCTTCGATGTAGTTGATCAGACCCATGTTCAGAAATGCGCGGAACCACGATTTCGGGTGCTTCTCCTGAAGCTGCCATTCGATAAGTTGCTCAAAATCAGAGATTACCTCATCTTTATTGGTCACAGCGTTGTCGTCCTTGTGGAAATAGTATGAATTATGGAACGATGCCGTGGCAAATTCCAGCCCCAGCGAGCGCGAGAGTTGGTAGAGGTGAAGCATGTCTTTGGAATTGTGGTTTGAGACCGTGCAGCCGAATCCGATATCCTTCACACCCATCTTCTGCAGAGTCAGAAGGGTAGAGAGGCCCTTGTCAAAGCCGCCCTCACGGCCGCGCAGCTCATCGTTTTTCTGGCTGAGACCTTCGATAGAGATGCGGATGCCGATGTTGGGAAAGCGCTTGGCCAGCTCAATCACGCGGTCAGAAAACCAGCCGGAGGTGGAGATCACGATGCGGTCGGTGTGGCGGTAACATTCCTCCACGATTTCGGGCAAATCCTCACGGATAAAGGGCTCGCCGCCGGTGAGGTTGATGAATTTCAGGCGGGGAAGCGAGCGCAGGTCCTCGGCTTTGATTTCTTCACGCTTGTCGGTGGGGTATTTCCAGATGTTGCACATTTTGCAACGCATCGGGCACCTGTATGTCAATATTATAGAGGCATCTGTAGGGGAAACCATACTTTTTGCTTAAAAAAATTAGGTAAATTGCGATAGGGCGCTAAATGCGCTACGGCAAAGTTACGCAAAATTTCCCAATTACGAAAATTTTATACCAAATTTCCACAAATACCCCTCCTTAAGGTACCTTTATTTTGCTGGAGTGCGGTGAGGGATGTTTTTGTTGTGGGTGCGGAAGAGGGAATGGGCGGTGGTGGCGAAGGCGCGGGCGTGGGAGGCCATTGAGGGGTCGGAGCAACTGTCGGCGTAGACGAGGTGGAAGTTGCGCCTCCCGGCTGCAGGGACGGTGAAGACGAGGCTGTAGTCGGCAGCTTTCACTTGTGCGTGGCCAAGGGAGTCGCGACTGAGACGCACGTTGAGCATGGCTCCCCCGCGCGTGTCGCGCGTCTTCATGCCGGAAATGAAATTTCCTAAGGAATAGACCACCAGGCGATTGCGCCCGAGGCTGTCGGTGCGCATCTCCATGGGTTGAACCACGTGGGGGTGACCTCCGATCACCATATCAGCGCCTGATTTTATCAGGAAGTCGGCCAGAGATTTTTGGGTGGAGTGGGGGTGCAGTTGATATTCCACGCCCCAGTGCACGGCCACGCATACCAGTTCGGCACCGGCCCGGCGAGCGGCTGCGATGTCGCTGCGCATGAGGTCGCGATCGATGTAATCGACCACAACGTCGCCCTGAACGGTGATCCCGTTGGTGCCGTAGGTGTAATTGAGAAAGGCCACTTTGAAGCCCTTGATATCGCGGATGAGGGGAAGGATGGAGTCGCGCTGGGAGGAGTTGCGATATGTGCCCACATGGTCGTAGCCGGCAGAGGTGAGGATGTCGCAGGTGCGCCGCAGACCACGGTCGCGGCGGTCAAGGGTGTGGTTGTTGGCTGTGAGCATAAGGTCAAACCCCGCATCGGCCAGCGCCCCGGCAAAAGCCTCGGGAGCGCAGAAGCAGGGGTAACCGGTGTAAGAACCTCCACCGATGGGTGTCTCGAGATTGACCACGGCATAGTCGGCCTTCGAAATCTGCTCCTTCACGGCAGTGAAATATTCGCTGAAATCGTAGCCTTTGTCATCCCCGGCCCGGCGCGAGGCTTCGCGCGCTGCGTCGAGCTGACTTTTGTGCATCATGGCGTCACCCGCAAAGAGCAGTTCTGCCTCCTGTGGCGGAAAAATTGAAGCGCATAGCGAGAGCAGGAGTGCGGCGATTGTGGGAGACATGTATTAGTGAGGAGTTAGAAGTGAGGAGTTAGAAGTGAGGAGTTAGAAGTGAGGAGTTAG
>CAZNRK010000011.1:0-23629 GCA_964575435.1 uncultured Bacteroides sp. | reverse complement strand
AGTGAGGAGTTAGTAGTTGGGGTACTGACTGGGAGGTGGAAGTCGGCTCGGCCGCCACATGGTATAAACTATGGATAAAACTGAATCTCGAGTGTAGGGTCGCCACTTGTGGCGACCAGCCTCTATAATCATAACAACCTTGGTTATCCGTCGCCACAAGTGGCGACCCTACAATTGTCTGACGGTCTTTATGACATGTTGCATCTGTGTCGAGGGCGAGCCACTCTCGACTTCCAGTCAGAAAAAGTAGAACAGGTGAACAAGGTGTTCTTGGGAATTCTTTAGTGAGCTGGTGGAAGTTATAGGGTACGATTGGGTTTGGTGGTCTGTTAGTTTTTGGGATATATGGCGCCGGTGGCGGCAAGGAGGGTGTTTTGCATCAGGGAGCAAATGGTCATGGGTCCCACTCCGCCGGGCACAGGCGTGATATAGGAGCATTTTGGTGCCACGTGGTCGAAATCGACATCGCCGGCAAGGCGGAATCCGCTTTTTTTCGATGCGTCAGGCACGCGGGTGGTGCCAACGTCAATCACCACGGCGCCATCCTTGACCATGTCGGCAGTGACGAATCCCGGCTGACCGAGAGCGGCCACGAGGATGTCGGCCTCGCGGGTGATCGAGGCGATATCAGGGGTGCGGCTATGGCAGACGGTGACGGTGCAGTCGCCGGGATATCCCTTGCGCATGAGCAGCTGCGCCATGGGCTTGCCCACAATGTTGCTGCGGCCAAGCACCACAGCCCGGCGCCCCGATGTGGGGATATTATATCGCTCGAGCAGGGTGATGATGCCCTGAGGTGTGGCCGAAAGGAAGCAGGGCAGGCCGATAGACATTCGGCCCACGTTGATGGGGTGGAAACCATCGACGTCCTTGCGGTAGTCTATTGATTCAATGACCTTCTGCTCGTCGATGTGGGCCGGAAGGGGGAGCTGCACGATGAAACCGTCGACCTCCGGGTCGCGGTTGAGCGAGTCGATAGCGTCAAGGAGGCGTGCCTCGGTGACGTCGGCCTCAAATCTGATAAGCGTGGATTTGAAGCCACACTGCTCGCAGGCACGGATTTTGTGGGCAACGTAGGTTTCGCTGCCTCCGTCGTGGCCCACGAGGATTGCAGCCAGATGAGGGGCGCGGCCCAGAGTGGCCATATTGCGCTTTACCTCCTGAGCGATTTCACCCTTGATGGCATCGGCCACCGCTTTTCCGTCGATAAGCGTCATCGGCGACCTCCCATCATTTGGCGCATGCGATTCATCTCACTCATCATCTTCATGGGATTTTTGGAGGTGAATTTCTTCATCATCTCGCGCATCTGGTTGAACTGTTTGAGCAGGCGGTTCACTTCATCGACCGACGTGCCGGAGCCGTAGGCAATGAGCTTGCGCCGACGGGGAGTGATCATCACTTCGTTGGAGCGCTCCTTCGGAGTCATCGATGTAATGATGGCCTCAATGCCTTTGAAGGCGTTGTTGTCAATGTCGATATCCTTTACGGCCTTACCCACACCGGGAATCATGGCCATAAGGTCTTTGATATTGCCCATGCTCTTGATTTGCTGGATCTGCTTGAGAAAATCGTCGAACGTGTAGCGATTGCGACGCATCTTTTCAGCGAGCTCGGCAGCCTCTTTTTCGTCGATTTGCTGCTGTGCGCGCTCCACGAGCGATACGATATCACCCATGCCGAGGATACGGTCGGCCATACGGTCGGGGTGGAAGACGTCGATAGCATCGAGCTTCTCGCCCGTACCGATAAATTTGATGGGCTTGGTGACTACGGTGCGAATCGACAGGGCAGCACCGCCGCGGGTGTCGCCATCGAGTTTGGTGAGCACCACGCCGTCGAAGTCAAGACGCTCGTTGAAGGTGCGCGCGGTGTTGACGGCATCCTGGCCGGTCATTGAGTCCACAACGAAGAGCACCTCATCGGGGTTGATCGCTTTCTTGATTGCTTCGATTTCCTGCATCATAGCCTCGTCGACGGCAAGGCGGCCGGCCGTGTCGACGATCACCAGGTCGTGGCCGTTTTCGCGGGCATATCTGATGGCGTTTTTGGCAATTTCTACGGGATTTTTGCTCCCGGGCTCAGTGTAGACGGGCACATCGATGTCCTTGCCGAGCACTTGCAACTGGTCGATAGCCGCAGGGCGGTACACGTCGCAAGCCACCAGCAGCGGCTTCAATCCTTTCTCCGATTTCAAGCGCTTGGCCAACTTGCCTGAGAAGGTGGTCTTGCCCGAGCCTTGCAGACCCGACATCAGGATGATCGCGGGCTTGCCTTTAAGCACCAGGGGGGCGTCCTGGCCGCCCATGAGCAGGGCGAGCTCGTCGCGCACGATTTTCACCATCATCTGGCCGGGCTTTACGGCTGTGAGCACGTTGGCGCCGAGGGCTTTTTGCTTTACGGTGTCGACAAAAGTCTTTGCGACCTTATAGTTGACGTCGGCCTCGACCAAAGCGCGGCGCACGTCTTTGAGGGTTTCGGCCACGTTGATTTCGGTGATGCGGCCTTCGCCCTTAAGTATCTTAAAACTGCGCTCAAGGCGCTCGGAGAGATTTTCAAACATATCCTTTTTAGTGAGGAGTTAGGAGTGAGGAGTTAGGAGAAGTTGTAGGGACGCACCATGGTGCGTCCGTTATCATTTTAGTGAGGAGTTAGGAATTTTTAATCCAAGCGGTTAGTGGCGGTGTCTGGGAAAATGACCGTGGGGCGGAAGGAGCGAGCCTCCTCCAAGGGCATTGTGGCATAGCTCATGATGATGACCACGTCGCCGGGCTGCACAAGGCGGGCAGCAGCACCGTTGAGGCAAATCACGCCCGAACCGGGCTCGCCGGGGATCACGTATGTGTCGAGGCGGGCGCCGTTGTTATTGTTGACGATGTAGACCCGTTCGCCCTCGATGATTCCGGCAGCGTCCATGAGCGAGCGGTCGATGGTGATGCTGCCTATATAGTCCAGGCGCGCCTCAGTGACGGTGACGCGGTGGATTTTGGATTTCAATACTTCAACGTTCATATTTAATATTGTCGATAAGGCGCACATCGCCGCAGTATACGGTGACGCAACCAACAGGCACCGGGGCGTCGGCCCATGATGAGATCTCCTGCAGGGTGCGCGGGTGCACGATCTGATAGTATTCCACTTCCATTTCGGGGAAAGAATTGATTTGCTCCACCACCCAATCGCGTGTCTGCTCAGGGGTGTGATCGCGTGCATAGTCGACCGACGCTGCCAGAGTGCGGTGGATTTCGGGAGCTATTTTGCGCTGCTCGGGGGTGAGGCGCACGTTGCGAGAGCTCAGGGCCAGACCGTCGTCGGCGCGGCAGATGGGGCAGTCTACAATCTCAAGGTCGAGGCCTAAGAGGTCTACCATCTTGCGGATTACGGCTATCTGTTGGAAGTCCTTCTCGCCAAAGTAAGCGCGTGTAGGCTGCACGATATCAAAGAGCTTGGAGACGATCTGGCACACACCGTTGAAGTGGCCGGGACGCATTGCGCCCTCCATCACCGTGGCCACCTGGCCAAGGTCAAAGACGCGTGTGTCGGGCTCGGGGTACATCTCCTCGACGGCGGGAATCAATGCAAAATCCACATCGGCATCAGAGAGCAGGGCGGCGTCGGCCTCCTCGGTGCGGGGATATGTGCGCAGATCCTCGGGGTTGTTAAATTGGGTGGGATTAACGAAGACGCTGACCACCACCACGTCGTTCTCCTTCCTTGCGCGCTCGATGAGGGAAAGATGACCCTTGTGCAGGGCGCCCATTGTGGGCACCAGGCCGATGGATTTGCCCTCGGAGCGGGCCTTTGAGAGGCGCTCGCGCAGGTCGGAAACTGTTCTGATTATTTCCATTCGAGATTACATGATAAAACAACGGTGCAAAATTACACATAAATGGGGAGATACCGAAATTTTCAGCCAATTTTTTTGCACACCTATAATTTATAAGGAACCGAATTGGTAGGGAGCCCGAAGGTAATAAATAGGGACCCCGAAGGCTGAAGTTATGCCGGCGTCCTGCTCATACATCGGCGAAAAAGCCGAAATTAATTGACGTTTACATAGTTTAAGGTATTTTAATAAATGGAGGGGGGTAAATTGCTAATAAAATCGTAACTTCGCGGAATATTTGGCAAAACCATTTTTTCTTGCCTCTCTCCGATTATTTTAGGACATTTTCTAAGTAATTTTTATGAATAAGGTATTTAAAACAGCTGCGGCTGCTTTTTTAGCAGTCTGCGCTTCTGTGTCTGCGGTAAATGCAGCCACACCCGAGCAATCTGCGCCTGCGGAGGTTGCTATTCCTTCCGCCAATGTGCCTGATCCGGGCTTCGTTGGCAACCCCTTCCTCTCAAAATACGGCTATCAGGCTTACAACGGAGCTTTCAGCATCGAAGTCGGGCAGGGAATGTCAAACCTTGACTTCCTCACCGATTCCGACCCCGAGAACTACTGCACAGCTGCCGGCATCGGCGCCACCGTTGCTCTCGACCAGCTCTGTGTGGTGTCTCCGGACCGCACAACCGAAAAAGGCGCATCCGCTCCTTACTACCACTCGGGCGATGTCATCGGCTACGTTCTCTCTGATGGCTCCAACTCCGGAAGTGTGCTCAATCTCAACCTCATCAAGATGTTTGTCATTTATCTCTATAATGGCAAAGAGCTCGTGCACACTTTCAATGCAAAAGGCTCAGAGCTTGATATCCTTGGTCTCTCCCTCATCAGCTACGGTGCAGGACAGCAGACCATCAAGCTCCCCGTCCCCAAGGACGATAAAGGCAATGACATCGTTTTTGACGGTATCGGTATCGGCGTGGCCGGCGTTGATGTAAACGCCATCGAGCAGGTGCGTATCCACTACGCTTTCGTCGACAAACTCGCCGAGGTGCCCATTATTAAGCGTTATTTCCGCAATGCAAGCGCAAAGCTTGAGGGTATGGTGTCAGGCGCAAATAATCTCGTCAACAACAACCTCAACGACGGCGCTGTAACGGCAGTGCTCAACATCGGTGGCGCATACTATGACGTATATGCCGGCGAGCCCATCCCTACAGGTATCGAGGCAGGTTTCCACATCACTTCAGGCTCTGCACTTAATGTAGATCTCGGAAAAGCTATCCGCATCCAGGCAATCGTAAAGGATAGCGATGGCAATTACAAGAAAATCAACCTCTCCACCGGATTCGATGTCGTGGGCCTGCAATTGGCCGGCGGTGGTGAAACAGAGTGTACCGCAATGATCCCTGCCGTGCTCACCGACGACGAGGGCAATACCTACACTGAATTTTACGGCCTCCGCCTTGAGCGCATTTCAGGCGTAAACGTTGACCTTGGAGCCACTGTGGTGCATTATGCTTACGTTAAAGTGCCCGTAATGCCTCAGGAGCAGACTCCTTTCCTTGCCAATATGTACGTGATTCCTTCTGCTCATTTTACTCATCATGAGTTTCAAAGCTTCCCTGTTAGCTACACACCTGCAAAGCAGAAATTGACCAATCATCTCCTTCTGCGCAATAGCAAGGAAAAGCCCCTTCTCACCCGCGATCTCATGCCAGAGGCTTACCGTGACGGTGGAGAGTCCGGCCCCTCCCGCAGCCACCCTTACGCAATGCTGTCACTCTTCAAAAATATTGTGTATGCCAACGGCACAGAATCGGAAATTAAATACGAAGGCGCTATCTGTATTTGGACTGATGACAAAGAATGGTTCTACGGCTATCAAAAGAAGGGTCAAAGTTATCTGGACGTCAAAGTAATCAAAATTCCCGGCCCGGATGCAAACGGTGTAATCGACTTTGGCGATATCGAACTCGAACTTGATTCACAAAATGAATCTTTCGAAATGGAAGAGAATGACACTAATCGCATCGCAAGTTTTAACTACTGGCTTTACGTGCACGAGAGAAAAGATGATACCTATAAGTCAATGGAAAACGGTTATGAACTTGATTATTCCGATGTAGTCGTGCCTCAGATCGCAGTTGAATTCGAGGTTGCAGGTGTGCTCACTATCGATGAGCTTAAAGATAAAGATACCGACTCCGCTCCCTCTGATCAAGTACAGGTCAATGCTTTCAAGAACTATATTGAGGTTGTGGTTCCAGATCTTATCAACTATAAGACAGAAGTCGAGAAAGTTACTGTATATCGCCACGTTAATGACCCAGTGGATTGGGGTAACTCCACTAACACCGAGCAGTACAAGGATGCAGTGACCATCAAAAATGGTGTGGTCACCATCCCCGAAAACAGCACAAACGATATCAAGTACGTGCACAAGAACGGTGCCACCAAAATTGTCTTCGGCATAGAGTCGATCGACACAAACGACAATCAGCACAACTATTTCCTCGCTGAGGTTTCCGCTAAGCTCACCGATGCATACACCAAAGAGCTTTGCGAGGCGTTCGACCGCAACGAATTCCCCATCGACGCCACCTATGCATGGGTGCACACAAAGGAGGGTAGTCACAATCTTCCCGTCATCAGCCACGTAGAGACCAACGCCTACGAGCTTTACTGGAGCGAAGAGGAGCGTGAGAAAGTGCTTCGCACAAAATTCACCACTCAGCTCAACGCTGCCGCAGCCGGCCACACAGCCGCAGGCGAGATCCTCTACTCTCAATGGGTAACCCTCAACTCCGCCTCAGCTGCCTCAGCCCCCAAGAAAGTTGCCCCCGCAGCAGGGGTAGAAGGAGAGCAGGTGCAGCACACCGCCTTCAACTCCGGACAGAACTACGACCCCGAGACACAGTATTCATCCGACGGCACAAGCCACGACGCCACCCTTTATGCCTCACATGAGATCGACGGCAAGGTTAGATACAACATGACCACCCGCGCCTATGTGCCCGTGCTCCCCTCGGGATTCACTGCTGAAGACATGGAACCCTCATATCTCGTGACCGAGGCCAAAACTGAAGGTACAGCCTCTGAGCCCACACTTACGGGTATCGAAGATGTAGAAGAATCAAACGCCGCTCCGGAATATTTCAACCTCCAGGGACTGCGCGTCGCATCACCCGAAGCCGGCAACGTATATATCGTGCGCCGCGGATCCACAGTATCAAAAATCCTCTATTGATCTAAATCAATTTTACCCTAACGCGAAGGAGGCGAACACTGTCAAAGGTGTTCGCCTCCTTTTCATTAACCCCTCACACCACATTCAATCCTCACCTACAATTACTAATCCTCGGACCACATGCTATGCACTACACTCCATACAATGACTCAATTAGGCTAACATTATAAGTCGTTTCACAACATATTTTCTTATCTCATTACATTATAAGTTTTCACTATGCCGGATGAGGTTCAGGACGCCTTTAGAGTCTGTGTGTCATAATGGGCAATCTGCGAGGTTGATATCTGAATTCGGCTTCGGTCGCATACTTTTGTATGCTCCCGGCAACCTCATCCACAGCGCATAGCATCTCACCCATTCTGTATCACCCTCGGACATAACAAAGGCCCGCCGCGGGGGCGAGCCTTTGAAGATAATTGAGGGTGGGAGGGATTAGCGGATGTAGAGCTTGGTGACCTTGTTGCCCTGGCGCTTGATGTAGAGGCCGGGAGCAGAGGGTTCAGCCACGCGGATGCCCTGGATGGTGTAGTACTCAGCAGGTGCGAGAGCATCTTCAGCCTCAACAGCTTCGATAGCTGACTGCACGAAGGTGTTGGTGAAGCCGTCCTTGGTGTAGATACCGTTGTTGTGGAAAGGCATGTCAGAGGTCTGACCGTTGCCGTTGAAGATGATCATGGGGTTGGAGAGCTCGCCATCGGGAGTGAAGTAGTAGTGATAGAGCTTCTTGCCGTTGTACTGGATGGTCTCTGTCACGGCTTTGCCGGGCCAAGCGCCTGAGAAGGCCTGAGCCTCTTTGTGGTTATCGTCCCAGCAGTAGGCGTTGACTGTGCCCCAGTTTTCTGTGTTCTCGAAGTATGCGTGCATTTCTTCAATTACCGGAGCGTCGGTCTTCGTGTAGGTGAAGGATGCGTTGGTCTCGCCCACCTCGTTTTTGGCGTAAGCGTTGATGGTGGTGGTGTTGGTGATGGTGATAGCACCGGTGTACTTAGCTGAAGAGGCTGTAGCGGGAGTGCCGTCGAGGGTGTAGAAGATGTCGGTGGCAGGCGATACAGAGAGGGTGACGGTGAGCTTGTCGTTGAAGGTCTTGCCTGAAGCGGGGTTGGCGCGGATTACAGGAGCGCTGGGGCCGCGTTGCACTTCGATTTCTTTGGCGTTGGTGTTGCCGTCGTATTCATAGTAGACGTCGCCGGTGATGCCGGTGATGTCGGCTGTCTGGGCGCCGCTGCCGTTGTTGAAGATGATGCTGAGGCTTTCCTGTACGTCGGGGAATGACATATAGTAGAATGTCTTGCCATCGATCACCTCAGAGTTGGTGAGTTTAGAGCCGGGCCATGCGCCGTTGAACTGGTTGGAGCCTTCCCAAGCGTAGAGGTGAGGAGCGGAGGGAGCGGTGACGTATACAGTGATTACTGCGTTGGGGTCAACCTTGCGGTAGGTCTCCTTGCCGGTGTAGGTGTCTGCGCCCCAGTTTACGATTACGCTTTGGCCATAAGCCATATCCTGGCCGATGGTGAATTTTTTGCTTTCGCCGGGGGTGAGGGTGACTTTGCTGCCACCGGCCACCTGGTACCAGCCTGAAGTAGCGCCTTCGCTGAGTGTAGCGGTGATTTCAAGGGTCTCTGTCTTGAAGCTTGTGCCGGCAGGCGAGAATTTCACGGTGGGCTGGCCAACGGCGTCGTCAGCGGTGTAATATTGAGTGGTGCCGGGGTCGGTGAATGTTACATCACCGCCGTGAGCCACAGCAGAGGTGGTGTAGATGAATTTGCCGTCAACGCCCACTTTGCCGCCTTTCCAGTCTTTTACGAGCACACGCACCTGGCCTTTGCCTTTGGGAGCGTCGACGGTTACGGAGCCGTTGGTGACGTTGTAGGTCTGACCTGTTACGAGTTCAACGTAGTTGCCGTTGGG
Source organism: uncultured Bacteroides sp. (assembly GCA_964575435.1). Classification (GTDB taxonomy): domain Bacteria; phylum Bacteroidota; class Bacteroidia; order Bacteroidales; family Muribaculaceae; genus CAG-873. The sequence continues at coordinate 14,639 of CAZNRK010000011.1, read as the reverse complement.
CACGGAAGTGAAGGTGGCGCCACCGTTGAGGGCTACCAGAGCGTAAGATTCGTTTTTGTAGGCACGCTTGAATGCCCAGCCGCCGTTGGCCGAGCAGCCGTCGAAGGTGTACTGGCCTTTGCGCAGAGCGGGCACTGCGGCGCGAATCTTGTTGAGGCGGATGATGTGCTGAGCAAGGTCTGCATTAAGGGTTTTGGCTGCGTTGCCGTCAGCGGTGTATTCGCCGAAGTCGGCTGATGTAACGTTGCCCTCGATGTAGTGGCCAAAGTAAGCGCGGCCTGAATCCTTCACGGGGTCGTCGGTGCCACCGGCGTCAACTTTCTTGCCTTTCTGGAACTCAACTTCAGAGCCGTAATAGATACAAGGAATGCCACGGAAGGTGAACATCAGAGAGAGGTTCTCGGCCCATTGTGCTGTGCCGCCGTTGAAGCGCTGGAGGTCGTTGGGGCCGGGGCAGTAGTCGTGAGAATCGACGTAGGTGACCAGGTAAGAGGCGTCGTTGTAGTATTTATCGCCGCCCTTAGCGAGGTTTACAACATAGTCGGCGTTGTTGAAGCCGTAGTGGGTGGGGAAGTCGATGGTTGAGAATCCGCTGTATTTGCTGTAGTCGGGCTCGTGCCATGCGCCGTTTTTCATGAAAACATTTTCAGAAGTGGGCATTGCTTTGGGCTCTTCCTGCTCGCAGAGGGCCATGTTGCCGCGCACGAAATCCTGACCGTCCATGATCACCTGGTTGTCCCAATATGAGGCATCCCAGTTCCATTTGTCTACAAGGTCCTGGGGAGATTTCCACTGGTAGTAGTAGCTGGAGAGGTTGGGCTGGTCGCGGTAGGTTACTGAACCTTGGAAGCGCTGGCAGCACTCACCGAACATGAAGAAAGGACCGCCGTTGCGGGCTGCCTTGTGCTGTTCGGCCAGGGCGTTGAACTGAGGGATAAAAGATGTGTTGAAAGTAAGGCGAGCGATGTGGCCTGTGGTGTCGATACGGAAGCCGTCAACACCCATTTCGATAAATTTGCCGTAGCAGTCAACGAGATATTTCGACACGGCGGGGTTCTCGGTGTTGAGGTCGACGCAGTCGCCGGCGATTTGTCCCCACCAGCGGTTGGGAAGGTCCCAGTTCCAGCTGTTGCCTGAGTGGTGGTAATAGTTGTGGGTGTCCAGGTTCTGTCCGTTGTTGTTTTTCAGATAGGGGAAACGGGCAGCATATTGGGCATTACCGGGGAGGTCGTTGTAGTTGGAGGGAAGCTTGTCGTAGTTGGGGATAATCGAAGCCGAAACGTTGGCCTGGTCCTTGATGTTCTGGCTGCGATAGAAGAGCTCACAGAGGCCTTTTTCGCCGAAGTTACCGGTGTGGTTGAGCACGATGTCGAGGACGAGCTTCATGCCTTTTGCGTGCACAGCGTCAATGAGGTCTTTGAATTTCACATCGTCGGCTGAGCCCCATTCCTTGCGGCTCTCGTAGCGGAGGTCTACGTTCTGGAAGTCCATTGCATGATAGCCGTGGAAGTCTGTGCCGGAGCAGTTCTGCACCACGGGAGTGATCCATATGGTGGTGAAGCCGAGGGCCTTGATGTAGTCAAGCTTTTTGATAAGGCCTGCGAAGTCGCCGCGCCAGTCGGGGTCGTTGTTGGCGATCTGGGTGGCCTGGTGGTCCCAGCCGCAGACGTTGTTCATCGGGTCGCCATCGTAGAAACGGGTGGTCATGGCGAAGTAGATTGTTTCATCGCGGAAGTCGTCTCGATCGCCCACGAATGTTGTAGCAGCTGCCGGGATGCCCACGATAAGGCATAGGAGCGCCGCAAGAAGCAAGTTACGGAATTTTTCCATGTTTTAGAAATTAGTAAGTATGTAATAATTAGTGGATTAGCAGGTAAGAAGTTGAGGCATCAGAAACAGGTAAGAATTAGTATTCCTCAAATTCTGCACAAATTTAAGGAGATTTTTTGGATTTTGGACAAATTTTGCCGATTTTTTTAATTTTTTTTTCCAAATGCTGCCGAAAATCCAAACGAAAGCCTTACCTTTGTGGTGAATTTTCATCATCACGAAAGTTTCAATTCTGTTTATAACCAATATTTCAGACCCTTCTCTCCATAAGGAGGAGATAATGAGAGAAAGATAATCGTTTCAATAAAATATTAACCATCAACACGTTATGAAACACTTTACCCGTCTGCTTCTTGTCGCCGTAATGGCTCTTGGCTGTGTGGCCACCGCTTCGGCTCAGTTCAAAATCGGTCCTCGCGTAGGCTTTAACGTCAATGATCTCCACTTCAACTCAACTGTGCTTGACGCTAACAACCGCACAGGCTTCACCGGAGGCTTGCAGTGCGAGTTCACGGTGCCTCTGATCGGCCTGGGCTTTGACCTGTCGGTGATGTATGTGCATCGCTACAATACACTCAGCAGCTCAGACAACAACAAACAATACTACACCGACCTCAACAACGACAACTTCAAGAAAAAGGACTACATCGAGATCCCCCTCAACTTGAAATACAAACTCTCGCTTCCTCTGGTGAGCAAAATCGTGAAGCCCTATCTGGCCACCGGTCCCAGCTTCGCTTTCCTGACCTCGCGCAAAGCCATCTCTGATGCCTACAAGAACAGTAAAGTTGACTATTCCTGGAACTTCGGCTTCGGTCTCGAGCTCTTCAATCACCTGCAGGTGGGCGCAAGCTACGGTCTTGGCCTTAACAATACGCTCAAAGTGCTGAAGGTGGTCGATAATCCTGAGAAAATCGAGTGCAAAAACCGCGCCTGGACCATCACCGCAGCTTATCTCTTCTGATTTGCCCACGAGGGCCTGAAATCCTAAAACACAACAGTTAATCTTAAACCTCTATGGACGTGAACTTAATGAACCGAGCGGCCGACAACATCCGCGTACTGGCGGCCACGATGGTTGAAACAGCCAAATCCGGCCATCCCGGCGGAGCCATGGGCGGCGCGGACTTTATCAACGTGCTTTACTCGCGATTTATCGTCACCGACCCTGACGATGCTCACTGGTTTGCACGCGACCGCTTCTTCCTTGACCCCGGCCACATGTCGCCTATGCTCTATTCTGTGCTGGCTCTCTGTGGCAAGTTCACGACCGAAGAGCTCAAAACCTTCCGCCAATGGGGCAGCCCCACTCCGGGCCACCCCGAGCTGGAAGTGGAGCGCGGAATCGAAAACACCTCCGGTCCTCTGGGTCAAGGCCATGCCATGGCCGTGGGAGCAGCTATCGCTGAGCGATTCCTGCAAGCACGGTTCGGAGATTGCGTGGCCCACAAGACCTACGCCTTCATCTCTGACGGTGGCATCCAGGAGGAAGTGGCTCAAGGCGCAGGCCGCATTGCCGGATACCTCGGGCTGAAGAATCTCATCATGTTTTATGACAGCAACGGCGTGCAGCTCTCCACCGACGTTGAGGCTGTTGACACCGAAGACGTCGCGGCCAAATACCGCGCCTGGCACTGGAACGTGCTTGAGGTCGACGGTTCCGACCCCTCGGCCATCGCCTCTGCCCTTGAGCAAGCCCAAGGAGAAGAGGAGCGCCCCACATTAATTATAGGAACCACCGTGATGGGTCGGGGATGCATCACTGCCTCAGGCGAGAATTTCGAGGGCAAATGCTCCACCCACGGCCAGCCTCTGAGCAAATCAGGAGCCGACTATGCCGCCACGGTGCGCAATCTGGGATTCGACCCGGAGAAACCGTGGGAAATCGCTCCTGAAGTGCAAGCTCTTTATGATAAGCGCGCCGGTGACCTGCGAGGCATCGTGGCCAAACGCCGTGAGGAATTCCGTCTTTGGGCTGCCGCCAACCCCGAAAAAGCGCAGGAGCTGGCCGAATTCATCGCCGCCAAGCAACCGAAAATCGACTTTTCGACCATCCTGCATAAAGCCGATATCGCCACCCGCACCGCCTCGGCCAACGTTCTGGCTGAGCTTGGCCGCAAGGTGAAAAACATGATCGTATCGTCGGCCGATTTGGCCAACAGCGACAAGACCGAAGCCTTCCTCAAGCAGACCGGAGCCCTGGTGCGCGGCGACTTCTCCGGAGCTTTTCTCCATGCCGGAGTTTCGGAACTCACTATGGCCTGCATCATGAACGGCATCGTGCTCCATGGCGGCATGCAGGCGGCCTGCGGCACATTCTTCGTATTCTCTGATTATATCAAACCCGCAGCGCGCCTTTCTGCCCTTATGGAGCTGCCGGTGAAATATATCTACAGCCACGATTCATTCCGCGTGGGCGAGGACGGCCCCACTCACGAGCCAATCGAGCAGGAAGCCCAGCTGCGCCTGATGGAGGAAATTGACAATTTCTCGGGCAAGCAGTCAATGCTTGTGCTCCGTCCTGCCGATGCCGCCGAGACCACCGTGGCCTGGGAAATGGCAATGGAAAACGACCATGCTCCTACAACCCTTATCCTCACCCGTCAGGATATCAAGGACCTACCCCTGCGCTCCGGCTCGCGATACGAAGACGCACAAGGCGTGCGCAAGGGAGGCTACGTGGTCATGGAGAACCCGCATGCGGCTGTGACTCTCGTAGCCAACGGCTCGGAAGTGTCGCTCCTGTGCGAGGTGGCTATGTTGCTCAATGCCGAAGGGATTCCGGCTCGCGTGGTGTCGATGCCCTCGATCGGCCTTTTCAACCGCCAGGAGCGCGAGTATCGCCAAGAGGTGCTCCACCCGGAAGTGCCTATGTTTGGCCTCACCGCCGGGCTTCCGGCAACAATCCGCATGATCGACGGCTTCTCGGGTAAGGTGCACGGCCTTGAGCGCTTCGGTGCATCAGCCCCTTACAAAGTCCTGGACGAGAAATTCGGATTCACGCCTACTCAGGTGCTTGCTGAGGTTAAGAATTACCTCGGACGCTAATCCTCACTCGCTCCTCAAATCGCAAGGACGGCTCGAAATCATTCTGCCAAAGCTGAGAGAAGACAACCGAAGAAATTTCTTAATTATTGTTAATTTTGATACATTTACTCAAAATTTATTAAAAATATCGTATCTTTGTGGCTTGAAAGGAGCAAAATCCCCAAAAAATATTAATTAAATAACTATATACCAAACACTTACTTATGAAAAGGAATACCCTCTTAGCAATTGCATGTGCTGCGCTGCTCGGCCAGACAGCCATCGCTCAGACAGAAGAAGTGACTGTTGTCACTGCTGCTGTTGAAGAAGTGACCGTAATTCCCGATCCCGCTCAAGGCCTGCTCTTGAATCAGTTCAAAGACAACTGGTTCATCACCGCAGAAGGTGGTGCAAACATCCTCTTTAGCCACCGCGACAAAGAGCGTGACCTCAAGGATCGCTTCTCTCCCCAAGCCGCTATTTATGTTGGCAAATGGTTCTCTCCCATCGTGGGTCTGCGTCTCGGTGCTTCTTGGCTCAACACCAAAGGCCTCTCTGACAACGACAAATGCAGCCACTATCTTGACAATCCCGTTAAGGGCAAATATTACAAACAACGCTTCAACTCCATCGGCCCGGCTTTTGATGTACTCATCAACCTTACAAACTGGTGGTGTGGCTACAATCCCGATCGCGTGTACAACGCCTCTCTTTATGCAGGTGTAGGCGCTTTCTGGAGCTGGGGCCCCAAATATGTCAACGGCAAGCGTGACGGCTGGGAGAGCATCCACGACCGTACCCTCACCGCTCGCGTCGGTCTTATCAACAACTTCCGCGTAAGCAAACGTTTCAACATCTTCCTTGACCTGCGTTGGCAACCCACCGATGCCTTCCACAATGACGAAGAAGGCGGCTACATGTCGCGCCGCGTAATGCATGACGTGCAGGCCAACCTCGGCTTCACCATCAACCTCGGCAAGACCACATGGGCTCCCCCGGTTGTTCCCGTTTGCCCCGAGCCCGAGAACTGCGACGCTCTCCGCGCCCGTCTGGCTGCTGCAGATGCTCGCATCAGCGACCTCGAAGCTCAGCTCCGCGACTGCCTGAACCAGCCCAAACCCGAACCCGTTGTTGAACGCGGTCCTCTCGTGACTATCTACTACCCCATCAACGTCTCCAAACTCACCCGCAAAGATATCAACGTGCTCGGTGCTGTTGCCAACGTGATGAAGGCTAACCCCGACAAGACCTACACCCTCACCGGTTGGGCCGACAACTACACCGGCACTGATGCCATCAACGTGCGTCTGCGCAAAGCTCGTGCTGCCGGCGTTGAGAAGCAGCTCCTCCGCTTCGGTGTGCCCGCTCAGCAGATCTCTACCACCATCGACAATGCCAACCTCTACGAAGGCAAGCAATACATGGACATGGATCGCGCTGTCACCATCAACGAAAACCAGAAGTAATCACTACTTCACCATCCTATTGCTGCAGGCTGCATCCTCCGATGCAGCCTGCTTCCTTTTCCGACAGCAGGAAACATCAACAGCAGCAGTCCGGTTCCTATTCCGACACCGGGAAACATCAACTGCAGCTCCCTGCTTCCTTATCCCGGATTAGAAAAATGCAAGGTTGCAAATTTTGCAAGTGTCGGAGATTTTCTGTAACTTTGAGGCAAAATATTCTTCACAACCATGGACATTGACCACGAAATCCTCTCCCGCCTCAGCGCCATTGAGTCGCTACTCCAAGAATCAGCAAAAAAAGACCTGATAATCAGCGAGCTCCACGGCGACCTTACGCGCCGGCACACCGACATCCTGGCCGACCTGCGCCGCCCCGTAATGCAAGCCCTGCTGAAGGTGGCCGCTCGCCTTCTCGATATAAAGAGGGGAGCGGAGAAGGTGGTGGTTCTTGACAATCCGGAGTTTGAAAACCTTCGCGCCCAGGTAGCCGCTGCATCAGATTTTGTGGAAGACATCCTCAACGAAGACTTTGACGTGAAGCTCCACCTCCCCGAACCAGGCACGCCGTTTCTGCGCGAGCGCCAGCAAAGCATCGAAATCATCACCACCGAGCAAGAGGACAAGGACAAGACAATAGCCGAAGTCGTTGAGCCCGGCTTCGAGTCGCTGGCCTCCGGCAAAGTGCTCCGCCAAGCCGTGGTGAAAACTTACAAGTTGAAATAACCATCCCCTCTATTCATCAGATTTTTATGGACAACACGCAAGCCGTCTACGGCATCGACCTTGGCACCACCTACAGCTGCATAGCCCAGCTTGATAAATATGACCAGCCCGTGGTGCTTGAAAGCCTTGAAGGAGAATCCACAACACCCTCTGTGGTCTATTTCGAGAGCGAAAGAGATATTATTGTGGGCAAAGAAGCTAAAAGCATGCTTTTGGTTGACCCCGACAACACCGTGGCTCTTGTGAAGCGCCGCATGGGCGTTGATGCTGATTTCGACAAAAGCGCCAACTCCCTGCCTTACCACTACGACCCGGCCGAAATTTCATCTTTTATCCTCAAGAAGCTCGTCAACGATGCCAACTCACAAGGCCAGTGCGAGCATCCGACCACTAACGTTGTGATCACCTGCCCGGCATATTTCGGCCAAAAAGAGCGCCTGCAGACCCGCCAGGCCGGAGAGCTTGCAGGCCTCAACGTTCTGGCCGTGATCAACGAGCCCACGGCAGCTGCCATCGCCTACGGAGCCCGCACCGGCGACCACAAGACCGTTCTGGTCTATGATCTCGGCGGCGGCACATTCGACGTGACCATCATCCGCGTGGAGGGCAACTCCATCCGCGTCATTGCCACAGGCGGCAGCCACCACCTCGGCGGCGCAGACTGGGATTTGGAGCTGGCAAAGTTCATGCTCGATGTCTTTAACGAGCAGCATTCTACCTCCTACACCCTCGACTCTCCCACCGTGCGCCATTTCTTCCTCAACGCAGCCGAAGAGCAGAAAAAGCGCCTCACGGCAAAAATGTCGGTAAGGGCCAACTTCCAGTTTGAAGGGCGGCCCGCAAAGATTGAATTTGATCGGGAGCTATTCGATGCCCTCACCGAGTCGCTCCTCGAGGAGACGATCAACTACACACGCAAAACCATCGATATCGCCCGCCAGAAGGGGTTTGATAAGATTGACGAATTTCTCCTTGTGGGCGGGTCATCGCTGATGCCGCAGGTCAAAACCAGAGTGGACGCGGAGTTTGGCGTCGATGCTCGCTTTTCCGACCCCAACCAATGTGTGGCAAAAGGCGCGGCCCTCTTCGCAAAATACAAGATGGACCTTGGCGACGGAGCCCCGGAGGACCCCACTGTGCCTATTTCCCGACAAGCGCCGAGCGCGATGCCAGAAAGCACTCTCCACGTGGTCAACGTCACCTCAAAGACATACGGCACCGACCAGGACGACCACAAAGTGCGCAATATGATTTTTGCCAACACCACCCTCCCCGTCTCGCGCACCGTAACCTTCTACACTGCCTCCGACAACCAGCGCAACGTGTCGATGAAGGTCTACGAGAGCGATTTCACCGATCCCGCGACCGACTCGCTCGTCGACGATAGATTCTGCACACTCATCGACGACCATCGGCTCCCCCTGACCAAGCAATGGCCAAAGGGCACCCCTGTAGAGGTGACCTTCAGCATCGATCAGGAGGGTGTGCTCAGCGTCACAGCCTATGTGGAGCATGACCGTATCGACTTTACCCTCCACATCAACGGGGTGCGCACTCGAAAAGAGATCGAAACCAAGCGCTCCGAATTTGACAAATTCAACATTGACTAATCCCCTCGTGAGTCTGTCACACTACCTCAAAGCAGGGCCAATCAACTAATCTCTCAATCGCTCTAACAAAAACTCCATGAATCCCAAAATCTTTAAAATCAAAATGGAGCACTGGCTCGACTCTTCAGCCTACATTCAGGCCCACATTTCCGAGCTCAGCGATGAGGAGCGCACTGCAGTCGATTTTCTCCTAAACGCCTGGCGCACCCAAGATTTCTCCCCATCCCTTTCAGACAAAGCGCGCACCTACATTGACATTCTCGTCAGCAACGACGAGCTTCACGGCAACCGGCCCGAGCTCAAAACCAAGATCCAGCGATTCCGCGGAGTGGCTTCAAATATCTACACCGTCTCGGCCGAGGATTTCAACCAATTCCGCACCGAGCTCTGCCTGAGATTCGGTGTAAATCCACCCGAGCACCGGACTCAATCCCAACAACCCGACTCATCACAAAACTCTCAGACCGGGGAACAAAACCGACCTCAAAACCCCCAATCCGGGCAACAAAACCAACCTCAAAACCAACAAAACCGACAATCTCAGAGCCAAACTCCGCCACCACCGCCTCCACCTCAAGGCCAAGCCCGATTCATGATAGACTCTGCGGGTATCGACATCCTCAGTGCCCGCGGCTCGGTGTTGCGAGCTTCATGCATCTCAATCCCGGAGGGCTCTGATCTGCTGCGTCCTTTCATAAGGTATTCGACCACCGTTGTGGGGTCGCGTTGGAAAATCACCTGCCGCTTGATCAATTCCGACGGCAAAGAAGTGAAAATTATGGTGCAAGAGATCGCTGCTCAAGCTGCCAATGGTAGGCTGGATCTCGAGCCCTTTGCCGACTGCTACAACCTCCCCGCAGGCAATTATAATCTGCTGATCTACGTAAACGGCTCGCTCCGCTCGGAGTCCTCTCTCACAATCTCGCCCTCAAACCGCACGTTTAAACATCCGGTCACAGTCAACATCCTCGATATCGTCCTATGCGATGCAAAGGGCAACCCTAACGCCACCCGAGTCCTGTCCACCACTCAATTCATCGCCCCGAAGATCGAGCTGTCGTCATCAGCACTCTCGGCTCAGAGCCAGACGCTGAGTGTGTGGATCTACAATCCTATGGGTCAACTGATGCGCGGAAAGAATTCTCCGCCCCGTATGTCTTTTACCCAAGAGGTAAATTTCGCCCAAAACGCCACCATTACCCTCCAGCCCTGGGGAGATAGGGGAGGACGATATTTTGCCATGCAGGGGGAGTGGAAAATCACAATCCAAACTGAATCCGGCGCCACTGCCACCCAAGTTTTCCTCGTTTCCAGGCCCCAATCCTCCGCCCCCGACATTGACATCACAAATGTGGACTTTTTTACACGCCTGAGCGCAGCCGACACGAGTCGAGATAAATTTGCTCCCGCGCCGGCTCCGGGCACCGACACCATTTGCCCCCACATCCAATTCTCCCGCAACACATCGGTCAACGTCGTTGAGATTTCTTTCACCATCTATTCCATCGACCCTGAGAGTGGGCAGCCCACCTACATCTATGACTCGATGCCCATGAACTACAATATCGAATCAGCCTCCGACAAGCTCCTCGAACCGGCCAACATACCTTATCTCGAATTCTCCGAAGGCGAGTATGGCATCAGTTTCAGAGTCAATGGAGTGGACACACCAATCCACAAGTTTGAAGTGAAAGAGCACAAGCCATTCCATTGGGGGCCGTTCATTGCAATCATCTTGACGATTCTCTCTTTCATCCTCGGCATTTTCGTCTTTTAGCAATACAATTCAGAAAAATGGAAAGATTCACGGATCGCACCCAACCGCACGACACCTCCGGCCGTAAGGCTGAGAGGTGCCTTTATCAAGCTGATTTTGCAACTTTTGTGAATGCAGACCCGATGGCTGTGCTCGGACTGCTGCATAATCGCTTCCACGGGCAAGCACCTACCGAAACCGATGAGGCGTGGATGGGAGAGATCAGCCTTCTCCAAGAAGTGATTCTGCCGTGGAAAAATGAGGAGGCCGAGATTATTTTTGAGTATAATATTCCCAGGTTGGGAAAGCGGATAGATGTGGTCCTGTTGCTGCGGGGCGTGATTTTCTGCCTCGAGTTTAAGGTTGGGAAGTCCGCAGTCCTGCAATCGGATGTTGAGCAGGTGATGGACTATGCTCTCGATCTGAAAAATTTCCACCTTTACAGCCACGATCGCACTATCGTCCCGATTCTTGTCCCTACTACGCACACCCCGGGCAGGGAGGAAGTGATCCCCTCGGTTTATAGCGACTCTATCGTTAACCCGATCATTACGGGCGCTCAGAGCCTGCAGCGCACTCTCACCGAAGTTATAGAGCAAACCGGAACCCCCTCTGAAGGCACGATAAAAGATTGGGTGATAAGTCCTTATTCACCTACCCCTACGATTATTGAAGCTGCCAGATCGCTTTATGTGAACCACTCCGTGCAGGAGATCACACGCCATGAGGCTGATGCAGCCACCACCGACCGCACGATTTCTTATATTCTTGATGTCATTAATCACACTAAGGAGCGTGGGGAAAAGAGCATATGCTTCGTAACGGGTGTGCCCGGTGCTGGAAAGACGTTAGTGGGCCTGGAGGTGGCCGTTAAGCAAAGCTACCGCGACGACGATTCCTTTAATGAAGAAGATGGTGCAGTATATCTCTCCGGCAATGGTCCGCTTGTGGCTGTTCTGACTGAGGCCCTTGCTCGCGACAATTATATAAAAGCAAAGGATAAAGGTGAAAATAAACGACTTTCCGACTCTCGCCGCGAAGTGAAAAAGTTTATCCAGATCATCCACCGTTACCGCGACAATATGCTGGCCAAAATTAAAAATCCGGTTGTCGACGGAATTCTGGAAATCGATCCCGAAAAGGCTATCAAAATGCAGCGGAGCGGATATGGAGAGGTGGAGCACGTAGCAATTTTCGACGAGGCACAACGCGCCTGGACCCATAAGCGCATTGCCGACTATCTGAAGCGCGGAGGCACGTACGGCAACAAGCTGAAAGTGGCAAATTTCCCCATGTCAGAGGCTGCGTTCCTAATCTGGTCGCTTGACCAACGCGAAGACTGGGCCACCATAGTGTGTCTCATCGGAGGCGGTCAGGAAATCAACACCGGCGAGGCCGGAATCTCAGAATGGATCCGCGCCCTTAACGAGCACTTCCCTCACTGGAAAATATACATATCCAACCGCCTCACCGAACCTGAATACGCCGAAGGGCGCCTTAGCGAGCTTCTCGAAGGAAAGGAAAACGTCACATATTCCGAACTCCTGCACCTGGGTGTGAGCCAGCGGTCATTTCGGGCAGAGAATCTGTCTAAATTCGTGCATTCGCTCTTATCCTTCAATCCCGATGCCGGAGAGCTTTACCGGCAGGTGCAAAAGAAGGGATATCCCATCCTCCTTACTCGCAACATGGACACAGCCCGAGCCTGGCTCCGCGAGAAAGCAAGAGGCACGGAGCAAACCGGAGTGCTCATCACCAAAGTTTCAGCGCGATTCAAGCCCTTAGCCGTGCACGTCCTGCCTTCTGACGAAGAGAATGCCGTGCATTGGTTTTTGGAGGACAAGACCGACGTAAGATCATCCAACTATCTGGAAGAAGCCGCCACTGAGATTCAAGTCCAAGGCCTGGAGGTCGATTATTCATGCGTACTCTGGGATGCAGATATGCGCTACGACAACGGACAATGGACCTTTTGGAAATTTAATGGCAGAAATCGGTGGCGACTGGAAAATAACGTCGAAAATCAAAAATACATGCTTAACGCATATCGCGTGCTCCTTACCCGCGCCCGCCAAGGCATGATCATTTGTGTGCCCGAAGGCAACAATCGCACCACACCCGAAGGCTTCCCCGAAGACGCCACCCGCCACCCCTCCTTCTACGACACAACCTATCACTACTTCAAATCCCTCGGCCTGCAGGAAATCTAATGCTCCCCCGTGCATCATAACCTCCTTCCCACTTCACCTTGAAAACTTCGCCCACACTTATATAATAAGTTTGAAAAAGTTTGGGGAAAATTTGGATGAATGGAAAATTCGTTTTATATTTGCGACGAAAGACCTCAACCATGAATAAATTCTTGCGAAATATCTGTGCATCCTCTCTCCACCTTAACTAAAAGTACCATTACAACTTGATGATGACCCAATAGCAAATCTATGGCAAAAATTTTTTCAAAAATAAAGTGAAACCGACTTTAAAACTTATATCGTTCCTTTTCATTTTCATCTCTTTAGCAGTGAGTTTCCTATATGCTCAAAAATACGAGTTAGATGATGATTTTAGAGAAATCCTTTATGGTCCTCCTCCCATATACAAGACTTTACCCTTAGTCAGTTTTAATAACCCTGCAATCGTTAACAGGATTGACAGTTTCATTGAAAATAATAGTATTAAAAATAAATACGAATACTTGGCCCTCTTTGAAGACTCTTGCTTATATGTAACAGACTCTGCAAATGAGCTTTGGGAAGCTTATTTTCTCGTTCACCGCGTTCCGATAAATGACAAATCAGACTACGAATATATTGGATACTGTCCTTCCAAACATGGCAATCTCATTGTCATTAAAGTTAGGCAACAAACGATACCTTGGGTTTCAATTGACAAGAGCAGAAAACAAAAAGGGAAAATATATTTTTCGAGAATTGATGAGGGCTTCGTTTATATGAATAGATTCATTAAAATCTCTGACCTACTCCGCGAATCAAATAAGAAAACATTGGAGAATCCATAAACGTCACCGCTTTCCCAATAACTCTAAAAGATCGCACTATCCGAGGCTAGAATGGGCCTATTAAATATGATGTACAAAAAGTTAGAGCTATAAAATTTGAAGGAGAATCCATTTATGAGACTCTACCACTCAAGAAATTAAAATTAAATAATACAACTTTAAAACAAATTCAAAACAACAATAAGAATGGAATCGTGGAATATTACAAAGATAAACGTTGAAGTAGTGCTTATTTTTTATAGCTTTGATGTTTTTTGGGTGTAGTAGCAAAAAACAAGCGCAATCATCTCAAAATAGCCGGCAATACGTAGAAAAAACGTACATCGATGCAGATAAAAATGAGAGAGTATTTTCAATAGGGCTAAATGCTATATTTTTACATGGAGATACAATATCTTTCTATGATACGACTTCTGAATTTCCAGGATATCGGTTTAGGATGTGGTTACTCACTGAGTTCAAATATAAATTATGTGGCGATACAATCATCAGTGCTGAAGAACTAACTTCTAATTTAGAGCCTCTCTCGTGTTATTGGAACACAGAATACATTGATCGTATAGTATATATTGATAATTCGCAGAGATTTAAACAGGTAGCTTGGCTTTTTTATCCTTGTCCTTATGTCGGAGATGAGTCAATTAAACATTCGGTGTTTAGATCTTTTATATCCTATGATCTCTATCAAATCAAAACAAAACATAAGAATATTTTAGAAAATAAGATCGACCGAATGAATGTTTCCGATATTAGGATGGATTGGTTCGAACTTGATCTGAATATTGAAAATTATCGTTCTTCAAAGCCATTGTTAGATAATCCGAAGGTCAATTCCAAGAATGTGTTAGAGGTTTCGTTTAATGTTGAAGATTTATTCAGATCCATGAAATATGTTTTAAGAGGCGATTCTCTTAAAGTATATGATTGGAAGAATAATAACTGCGGAGTTATAAAAGCTGATACGGCAACATATTTCAATCTGCCTATTGGCAATTCAACATATAAACTTTTTAATCGTGAAAAACATGAAAGAGAATCAAAAAGATTGCTTGAGAGAACTGGCTCAATTATCTTTTGAAATTCATTAAAATAAGGATGAACTAAAAGCAGAACTACGGTAAAAGTTATAGTATTTGCTCCGACAATCAACTTACATCGACCATAATTATGAATTTAACACGATTCAGAATGTTTATGAATATGTATAG
>CAZNRK010000010.1:9209-50198 GCA_964575435.1 uncultured Bacteroides sp. | reverse complement strand
ACGACCCCGAGATTACAAATCACGTGCTCTGGCCAACTGAGCTAAAGAGGCAAGTCAATTTTCTCTTTTGCGCCGGGGGAGCCATTCCCCGTTTGCGAATGCAAAGTTAGTGCAAATTTTTCATTCCACAAAATATTTTTATCACTTTTTTCTTAGAAATTATTTATATGGCTGATAATCTGATGGTTAAATATGAAAAATTTTTTCAAAAAATTTGCCCTCTTGGTTTTCACGCAGTTTTTTCGTAATTTTGCACTCGCTTCGCCCCTCTCCACCCTTGCGGAGCCTGATTTTCTTTATTCTGACACATTATATATAATATATCATGGCATTAAAATGCGGCATCGTGGGTCTGCCCAACGTCGGGAAATCCACCTTATTCAATTGTCTTTCAAGCGCTAAGGCCCAATCGGCCAACTTCCCCTTCTGCACCATCGAGCCCAACGTGGGCGTGATCTCCGTGCCCGACTCCCGGCTCACAAAGCTCGTGGAGATGTGCCAGCCCCGATCCGTGGTGCCTGCCACAGTAGAAATCGTCGACATCGCCGGCCTGGTAAAAGGCGCATCCAAAGGCGAGGGTCTCGGCAACAAATTCCTGGCCAATATCCGCGAGACAGACGCCATCCTCCACGTGCTCCGCTGCTTTGACGACGACAACATCACCCACGTCGACGGCACTGTTGACCCCGTCCGAGATAAGGAAATCATCGACACCGAGCTCCAGATCAAGGACCTCGAAACCGTGGAAGCCCGCCTGGCCAAGACCCTCAAAGCCGCACAGACCGGTGGCGACAAAGTGGCCCGCCTTCAGGCTGATGTGCTCCTTAAATACAAGGAAGCTCTGCAAAAAGGGCTGCCTGCGCGCTCCGTAACCCTCGAAACCCCCGATGAGCGCCGCTTTGCCCGCGAGCTTTTCCTGCTCACCAACAAACCCGTGCTTTATGTCTGCAACGTTGACGAGGCAGCCGCGGCGACAGGCAATGCCTACGTCGAGGCCGTGCGCGAGGCCATCAAAGACGAGGGCGCCGAGCTCATGATAGTGGCCGCGCAGACTGAAAGCGAAATCGCCGAACTCGACACCCCCGAAGAGCGCGCCGAATTTCTTGAGGAAATCGGCCTGACCGAGTCGGGCGTGAGCCGCCTGATACGCATGGCCTACCACCTGCTCGACCTCCAGACATTCTTCACAGCCGGCGCCGACGAGGTGCGCGCCTGGACCTTCCCCCGCGGGGCAAAGGCACCGCAATGTGCCGGTGTGATCCACTCAGACTTTGAGAAGGGATTCATCCGCGCCGAGGTCATAAAATACGACGACTACGTCAACCTCGGAGGCGAGAACGCCGTGAAAGAGGCTGGCCGCCTCTCAATCGAGGGCAAGGAATACGTGGCCCAGGACGGCGACATCATGCACTTCCGATTCAACGTCTGATGTCCCGGACGTCTTTTCTCCTCCTGGTCTTTCTGCTCGCAATAGGTTGCGCTCCTGAAGAGCAGGTGAGACAAATGAGCGGCAACACCTGGGGCACAACCTACCACATCACCTACACCGCCACCTCCGATCTGTCAACTGACGTGCTGGAGCAAATGCACCGCATCGATTCCACCCTATCGATGTTCAACCCCGCTTCCGAGCTCTCGCAAATCAACGCCTCAGGCGCGCCGATCGGCGTAAGCTGCACATTCACAGAGGTTTTCGAGCTCTCACAGCGCGTCCACACCCTCTCTCATGGCGCCTTTGACCCCACCGTGGCCCCACTGGTTGACCTCTGGGGCTTTGGCAGGAAAGATATCCCGACACCCGCACCTGACTCCGCATCCATCCTCTCGGCTCTGGAGCGCGTAGGCATTGACCGTTGCACGATCTCCGACGACAGCATCCTCACGAAAGCCCACCCACAGACAGAATTCGACTTCTCGGCTGTGGCCAAGGGATATGGCGTGGATTGCATCGCAGAAGCTCTCACGCGCGCGCGTGTACATAATTATATGGTAGAAGTTGGCGGAGAAATCGCCCTCGCGGGCCGAAATCCTCGAGGGGAGCTCTGGCGCATCCAGATCGATGCCCCGGTGGTTTCAGACTCAGTGGCCCACGAGCGCCTCACCGTGCTCGAGATATCTGACTGCTGCATAGCCACTTCCGGTAACTATCGCCGCTACCTCTCCACCTCCTCCGGCCTTGTGGGCCACACGCTTTCGCCCTCCACCGGGCGCCCTGTGGCCACCTCCACTCTCAGCGCCACAGTCATCGCCCCCACATGCGCCCTGGCCGACGCCCTTGCCACGGCCTGCATGGCACTCCCCGCCCCCGCGGCCCTTGAGATGATAGCAAACGTGCCCGATGCGGCCGTTATGCTCGTGCTCGCGCCGGAGTCAGAGCAAGAACCGACATTCCGAATCCTAACCTCCGGAAATTGGCCCGCACCCTGACAGAGCTACTGCTCGAGCAAGTTGATTGTAACAGCTTTGTAATAAGCCGGTGACATCCTCAATTGCCTCTGAAGGGCTGAACCACGCGCTTTTATGTAAATCCGGTGCCAATATTATTACAATGTAATTACAAATTTGCAAATATCTGAGCGTGTGGTTAAATTTGCGTATCAATTTAACCATTCACACTGATTCATATGTTTAACGCGAACCCTCACGGCACCATTCTCATTGTTGACGACGACCCCAACATCGTAGATCTGCTTAAATTCAATCTCAGCTCGGAGGGCTTTGGCACAGAGATTGCCACCAGCGCCGCCGACGTTGACCCGGCCTCGATTGCCGATTTCCGCCTCGTCATTGCCGACGCTATGAATCAGACGTTTACGGGCATTGATCTGGTCAAAAAAATCAAAGAAAACCCCGCCACACAGCATCTCCCCGTGATCATTTGCACAGGCTCGGAGAGCGAGGATGGCGTGATATCAGCCTTCGACGCCGGTGCCGACGATTTTGTGATAAAACCGTTCTCGCTGCGCGAACTTTTAGCCCGAATTCGCGCCGTGCTGCGCAGGCATCCCCGCAAGTTTGCCGAGATACCCGCTGTGGTGCGTTCAGAGTTGAAATTTGACGCCATCGGCATGACCATTGACGTTGAGACTCAGCGCGTTACCATCACCGACGACGTGATCCCCCTCACCAAGACCGAATACCAGATTCTGCTCTACCTGGTGAAGAACCGCAACAGCTTCTTCAACCGCAACGAAATCTGCCAAGAAATCTGGCGCGACGACACGATGGTAAATTCCCGCATTGTCGACACCAACATCTCGCGTCTACGCAAGAAGCTCGGCGAGGCCGGCTGCCACATCATCAACCGCTACGGCATGGGCTACGCTTTCGTAGAGACTGCAGTCTAATCCATTTTCCAAACCTTAAAAGGTCTTTCCTAAAAACATAAAGGCTTTTCTAAAGCATATAAGGCCTTTCCTAAAACATAAAGGTTTTTCTAAAACATATAGGGTCTTACCTAAAATAATTAAGGTCGCCACAAGTGGCGACCTTAATTATTTTTTTGTCTCCTCACACACCGAAGGAGAGGGTGGTGAAGTAGCGCAGAGCACCATCGACGGCATAGCGCGGAGCATACTTCAGGGTGATGAACTGGCCGTTGGGACCCCACCAAGTGGCTGAAGCGCCCGAAGCGCCGTAAGGCACTACGTTGTAGGGATTTCCGTAGGCCGATATCAGGCGACCGTAGAGATTGTTATATCGTCCCATATCATAGTAGAGCGTGGAATAGATAAACTCCGAGGCCGACAAAACGCCATTATTGAAGAAGAGCGTGGCGTCGGGCCAGTTATAGCTCAGTTGCGAGACATTGCTCAGGTATACGGCATCATTGGCGTAGCCCGTTATGTTATATCCGCTGTTGAGCAGGGCATTGATGCTGAGGTTAAGCGCAGTGCCGATGGTGACTCCCAGGATAGAGCGCAGGGTGGGGAAGCTGTGATAATAGACGTAGTTACGCGGCGGGGGCGTGGGGCGACGGAAGGGAGCCGGGGGCGGACAGAGCGGACGCGGCGGCCTGCCCCAGTGCAGATTATTCCAGCCGTGATGAGCGTGTGGAGGAGGAGTGGGGCGCACACCCGGGCCATGTCCGGGAGGGTTGCCACCCGGGCGATAACCGGGTTGCACGGGGGGATTTCCACCGGGACGGTGACCTGGATTATTACCGGGGTGATTATTCCCGAGGTGACCGGGATTGTTAGGACGACCGGGGTTGTTGGGCTTACCTGGGTTGCCGGGCTTTACTGTGGTGCCGGGATTGTTAGGTTTGCCGGGGTTGTTGGGGCGACCGGAATTGCCGGGGCGCACGTTTGTGCCGCCCGGGCGCGAGGTGTTGTTGTGACCGGGACGCACGCCCTGCTGCTTATTGGGGGTGGAGTGAGAGGACCCGCTTGATGTGTGGCTCTGCCGTGCGCGCGAATTGTTGCGCTGCGCATATGCACTGAAGTCTGTGGCGCTGATTACCATCGACAGACAGAAAATCAGAAGAGTGTGTAGCAGTCTTTTCATGATGTCGGTGTTTTTGTGTGTGAAGTCAAATTATGCCTTAGTGACGGCAAATTGAGATTGGTTTTGATTGCTTAGCCTCGAGGCTTTATTTCATATGAACGATTTCAAAGCCAAAGGTTTAGAGAAAAGCCCGAAAAATCCAATTTTTCGGGCTTTATGGCAAAATCGGGGGAGAAAATTGTCAACTTGCCCGTTCTGTTTCGGTGGGTTTGTATTTTTTGAGGGTGAAATTGAATATCAGACCCGAGGGGATGCGATTGTCTACATCGATAGTGCCTCCGAAAGATTCGATGGTCACCTTCACGATGGGGAGACCCAGACCGGTGCCGCCGTCGTTGCGCTCGCGCCCTTCGTTGACACGATAGAAACGCTCAAAGAGGCGGCTGAGAGATTCGGGGGGCACGCCCACGCCGTCGTCGTAGAAGCTGAAGTAGTAGAATTCATCGTCTTCGCGCTCAAATTGCAGACGGCACATCGTGCCCTGGGAGTAGAGGCGGGCATTGCGCACGAGGTTGGAGAGCATGCTGCGTAGCAGGGCCTCGTTGCCCGAAATCATGCATTTCAGGGGCACATCAAAGGTGAAGGGAATCTTCTCCTTGCCGAAATTGTCCATTTTGAGGTCGTCTTCGAAAGTGAAGACGAGGTCGTGGAAGTCGATTTCAGAGATTGAGACGAGCTTCTCGCCGTTTTCGTATTTTGTGATCACGGAGATGTCGGCGATGAGCTCAACGAGGCGGTCAACGTTATTCTGCACCTTGAGCAGGAATTTCTGCTTGAGTTCTTCGGGCATGTTGGGGTCTCCGATGATGGTGTCGATGTAGCCCTTGATGATGCCGATGGGGGTCTTGATCTCGTGGTTGATGTTGGCAGTGAGTTTGCGTTTGATTCGGGCTTTTTCGTCGATAGCGGTAAGGGCCACTTGATGCTCCTGCTCGCTGCGCTTGATTTGCTCTGTGAGCTGGAGGTATATGTCGACGATGTCGCGGGAGATGTCGCCGAGCTCGTCGTTGGGGAGCTGGTTCACGGAGTTCACGTCAAAATCCTCACCCTTGGCCGCGCGGCGGGTGAAGGCGCGGAGGAAGTTGATGTTTGAGACGATGTAGCCTGTGGAGATGTAGGCCATGAAGGTGGCGAACAGACCCACCGAAATCATTATGATCCAGAACTTTACGGTGATGGGGACGATGTCCTGGGCTATTTTACGTGTGATCGGGATCATCGACACCACAGTGTAGCGGTCGTTGATGGGGCTGGGGTTGTAGTAGTATAGGTAATGCTTGATCTTGCCACCGGGCTCCTTTACGTCGAAATTTCCGCGCTCACCGGTGATCTTGCCGGGAGGGATGGCTACGAAGGGGCCGGTGACGGTGGTCACTTTCGTTGCGTCGTCCTTGTCGATGAGTTCAATGGTTACGTCGTCGTATTCGTAGTTAGTGCTGTAGTAATCATTGATATATGTGATGTAAGGCTCGATGTCTTCCTGGTGCTCTTCCAGCGTGATAAGGCGCTTTGTGAGAAATTCGAGCTGGTCATAGATCAGAGTGGTGCGAGTCTCTTTGATGCGTCGCACCTGCCACCATGCCATGCCGGCGATGATGAGCCAGAGGCTCAGCACCATGGGCACGAACATGCGCCATTGGTAACTAATCCGCCTCGTGGAATCCATAACCGAAACCTTGACGTGTCTCTATGCAGTTGCCATACTGTCCGAGCTTTTTGCGCAGACGTGTGATGTTTGTGTCGATAGCGCGCTCAGAGACGTAAACATCCGGGGGCCAGACGTTGGCGATGAGCTGCTCGCGGGAGTAGATGCGGCCGGTGTGGGTGAGGAAGAAGAGGAGCATGTCGAGCTCGGTCTTGGTCAGGGCCACAGGCTCGCCGTCGATGATGCATTTCTTTTTGTTCTGGTCGATGCGGATGCCTTTAAAGACCACGTCGGGAAGAAATTCCGACTTCTCCTCATCAGCCGGGAGGGCATTGACGGCAGCGGCACGGCGCAACACGGCGCGCACCCTGGCCAGCACCTCGGGGATGACGAAGGGCTTGGTGATATAGTCGTCGCCGCCCAGGTCCAGGCCGGTGACTTTATCATCCTCGCCGTCAAGGGCGCTGCAGAAGATCACGGGGGTTGACTCTGTGTCTCGGTTGCAGCGCAGGCGCTGCACGAAGTCATAGCCGGAGAGGTGCTCCATCATGATATCGACGATGAAGAGCGAGTATACCTTCAGATTGCGCTCCAGAGCCTCGACGGCGCTGTAGGCACAATCTACCTGATACCCCACTTTCTCAAGGTTGTACTTCAAGATGTCGCATAACGACTCTTCGTCATCTATGACAAGGATACGTGTACTCATATTGGTTTATCTAATGCGCTGAATGGAGTTCTGACAGCCCTTTGGGGGCTAAGTCGCTGCAAATTTAGAAAAAAACCTTAAAATCATATGTTAAATGTTCTTAATTTGAAACATTTTACGCGCTTTTTCCTGCATTTAACATTTCCCCCGCTCTCGCAGACATGCGGCAAAAGCGAGATTTTGATTTTTCATAAAAAAATTACAGCATGATTTGCATTTTTTTGATAAATAATTCCTAAATTTGTGGCTTGAATACTGCACCCCTTTTCCAATCCCTACGGAATTAATAAACCATCCTATATAATATGAGACTAAAATTGTTTCTTTTACTGCTGATATCGGCCACTTTACCGATGTTTGCGCAGACCGTCAGGCTCCAAGGCGTGGTGGTCGATTCATCCACCGGTGCCCCCGTGCCCGGAGCCACCATCACCCTGCGCACGCAAGGGCTGGGGGCTGCCTCTGCCAATAACGGCGATTTTGTGATCCCCGGCTTCAAATCCGGAACCGACTATGTGATTATCTCCTGCGATGGCTACGAGCCCATCGGCCTGGACATCACAGTCCCCAACGTCAAGCAATTCAGCCTCGGCGAGGTGCGTCTGGTGAAATCTGACCAAGGCGCTGCCGACGTGCTCGAGGAGTTTGAGTCAATGCTCCTTGACGAAGGCACCATGGAAGACGAAGACGGCAACACCCAGAGCGTGGCCGCCCTCACCGGTGCGAACGACAACATCTACTACTCACAGGCCAGCTACAACTTCTCGCCCATGTACTTCCGCTTCCGCGGTTACGACAGCCTCTACCAGAACGTCTACATCAACGGCGTGGAGATGAACGACCTCATGCGCGGCCGCTTCAACTTCTCCATGCTCATGGGCGCTCAGAGCCGTGCTTTCCGCAACCGCACCAACACTGTGGGCCTCGACGCGGCAGACTATGGCTTCGGCGATATCGGAGGCTCGGTCAACTACAACACCGTGACCGAAACCTATGCCCCCGGCTTCTACGGCTCGGTGGCCTACACCAACTCCAACTACATGCTTCGCGCTCTGGCCATCTACTCCACCGGCATGAATCAGAAGGGCTGGGCCCTGACCGTGGCCGGTGTGGGACGCTACGCCAACGAGGGCGTGATTGAAGGCACATTCTACAATTCCGGCGGCCTTTTCCTCTCCCTGCAAAAGCGCCTCAACCCCAACCATTCGCTCGTGCTCACTGCCTTCGGCGGCCCCACACAGCGCGCCACCGGCAAAGCCACCTACCAGGAGGCCTACGACCTGGCCGGCTCGAACCTCTACAACCCCAACTGGGGCTACCAGGACGGCAAAAAGCGCTCCGCTTCTATCCGCGAGAGCTTTGACCCCACTCTGATGCTCAACTGGCTCTTCAAGAAGGGGAATACCTCGCTCAACACTGCCGCCGTGGCTCGTTGGGTCAACTATTCATCAAGCGCTCTGACCCAATACAACGCCCCCAACCCCGACCCCGCATACTACAAGCGCCTGCCCTCCTACTGGCGCAACTATCTGCTCAACGGCCGCAAATGGGACGACATCTCACCCGACCAGCAGCAGATGATCACAGAAGTCACCGACCTCTACACCGACCTCTGGCATAACAAGGACTTCCGCCAGATCGACTGGGAGAGCATGTACAATTACAACTTCGCTAACGTAGAGCACGACAAGGACCTCCCCGAGGAGGACCGTCTGGGTTCGGTCTACATCCTCGAGGACCGTCACAGCAACCAGTTCGTGACTCAGTTTGCCTCCAACCTCAATCACCGCATCAACGACCACATGACCCTCCAGGCAGGCGTCCAGTTCAACTACACCAACGCATCTTACTACAAGACCGTGCGCGACCTTTTGGGCGGTGAATTCTGGATTGATATCGACCCCTTCAACGATGACCTCGCCACTATCGATTCAGACATCATCATCAACAACCTCAACAACCCCCGCGCCCACGCCAAAAAAGGCGACAAATTCGGCTACGACTACAACATCTACGCCATTCAGGCAAAAGGCTGGCTCCAGAACCAGATCGTCACCCCGAAATGGGATGTGAACTACGGCATGGAAATCGCCTACACCCAATACCAGCGCGAAGGCCACATGCGCAACGGCCGCGCTCCCCTGAATTCTTACGGCAAGAGCGGAATCGCACGCTTCGATGACGCCGCAATCAAGGCCGGCGCCATCTACAAGCTCAACGGCCGCAACTACTTTGCCGCCCACGCCCAGTTCGGCACAAAAGCCCCCGTGGCCGACAACGTGTTCGTGGCTCCCCGCATCAAAAACTCCCTGATCGACAACGTAGGCAGCGAGCGCATCTTTGCCGCCGACCTTGGCTACATCTGGAACTATCGCCGCTTCCGCGGTTCGGTCACCGGATTCTACACCCGCGTAAACAACGCCACCGAGCACTTCGTCTTCTACGACGACAACGTACAGACCAACGCCAACTTCTCGCTCACCGGCGTGAACCGCGAATACAAAGGTGTGGAGATCGGTGCCGCTTACCGCATCACTCCCTCGCTGACCGCCACCGGCGCAGCATCCTTCGCACAGTTCCTCTACAAGAACAACCCCCAGGGCACCCGCAACTACGAAAACGGCATGGAAGCTGACAAGACCGCTACCGTCTACTTCAAAAACTTCCACCCCGGCGGCGCAGTGCCTGAAAACAACATCAACATCGGCCTTGACTATGCCGCTCCCAAAAACTGGTACTTCAACCTCAACGGCACCTTCCAAGGCAACGCCTACGTGCAGGCCGGTATCCCCTACCACGAAGAGCTCGCCTCTCTGTGGCAGAAATATCCCGACCCCGAAGAGCTGGCCAAAAAGGTAGATGAGCTCACCACCCAGGAGAAGCTCAAAAACGCCTTCACCCTTAACCTCTCCATCGGCAAGGCCGTATACCTGAAGAAGACAACCCTCAACTTCAACCTCTCAATCTACAATCTCCTCAACAACCGCGACGTGGCCACTTGGGCCTATCAGCAAAGCCGTATCGACACCAAGAACTATATCGCCGACTATTACCCCAACCGTTATCAATACGCTCAGGGCATCCGCGTTATGTTCAACTTCGGCGTGAGATTCTAATCCCTCCTTTTAACCTCAAAAATTCACTTGAAAAATGAATAAGAAACTATTATACTTGGCCACCTTGCTGATGATGGTGCTGGGATTTTCGGCTTGCGACGATGAGAAAGCCGTGCCCCCGGTATACTATCCCGAGGTGGTGGGCGACGGCACCGGCCTCGACCCCTACAACGTCGGCACTGCTCTTGCCAAAATCTACAAGGGCGACTACGATTCCAAATTCGTTTTTGTCAAGGGTATCGTCTCGCAGGTCACCGAGTTTGGTGCTTCCTACGGCAACATCACCTACTACATCAGCGATGACGGCACCACCACCAACGAGCTCGAGGTGTACCGCGGTCTGGGCCTCAACGGTGAGAAATTCACCGCCATCACCGACCTCAAAGTCGGCGACGAGGTCATCATCTACTGCACCCTCACATATTATAATAATACATATCCCGAAACCGGTCAAGGAGCCAAAATCGTGAGCCTCAACGGCAGCGACTGGACTCCCGACCCCGTGATCGACCCCGCCGGCACCGGCATTAAGGAAGACCCCTTCAACGTGACCAAAGCCCTCGAGGTGATCCTCGGCGACAACTGCCCCACCGAAAAGGTATACGTCAAAGGTGTGGTTTCGCAAATTGATAACATTGACACATCTTACGGCAACGCTGTCTACTACATCTCCGACACCGGCTCGCGCTTCGCTCAGCTTGAAATCTATCGCGGCTATAGCCTCGGCGGTGCCAAATTCACCTCCACCACTGAAATCAAGGAGGGCGATGAGGTCACAGTTTACGGCCAGGTGGTCAACTTCAACGGCACGCCCGAATTCACCACCGGATCCATGATCACCGTGCTCAACGGCACCGAGAACGACCCCAACAAAGGCGGCTCGACAGCTGAACCCAAAGGCTCCGGCACACAGGCTGACCCCTACAACGTGGCCATGGCTCAGAAAGTGATCACCGGCCTGGCAGCCGACACCCCCACCGATAAGGTATACGTTGAAGGCATCATCTCCAACGTGGGTGAAATCTCCACATCTTTCGGCAACGGCACTTTCTCGATCAGCGACGACGGCTCTTCTGCCGGCGAGCTCCTGATCTATCGCGCTTACTATCTCAACGGCGACAAATTCACATCCGAAGATCAGATCAAGGTCGGCGACAAAGTCATCGTCTATGGCCAGCTCATTAACTTCAAGGGCAATACCCCCGAGATGACCCAGGGCGGACAGATCTTCAGCCTCAACGGTCAAGGAAGTCCCACACCTGATCCCGGTCCCGACCCCAATCCCAACCCCGATCCCATCACCGCAACCTCGGCTGACTTCAACACCTTCAACGGCGGCGTGGCCAATAATATTTATGAAACCTACAAAACTGCTCAAGGCTGGGTAGCGACAAATACTCAAATACTTGCAGGTGGTGTTGAGGTTACTAACTTCGTTAGCACCGACCCCAAATTCCTTTTCCCCTGCCTTAATGGTCGCGCCAATAAGGGAGGCACCCTCACATCTCCCCTTATCGCAGGCGGCATCAAGAAGCTTACCTTTAACTACGGTTTCCCCTACAATGAGACTAAGGTAAAATTCACCGTCAATATCCTTCAGGGTGGCAGCGTTGTGGCCACGGAGACCGTGACCGTTGACTCTCCCGTGAAAGCTCAGGTCTACACCTTCACCAAAGACCTCAACATCTCGGGCGACTTCACCATCGAGATCGTCAACGACCAGTATTCTCAGACCTCCACCGGCAACAAAGACCGTGTGGCCATCTGGAACCTCACCTGGGAAAACTGATCACTTACCCTCTAAGCTATCTCACTTGAGAATCTGAATTTAGACTTCCGTTTTCAGCGCCTCGGGCGCATCCGGCCCGAGGCTGAAAACTCAAAACCGAATATAAAATGAAAATCTCAAAAATACATTCCATCGGCCTTTCGCTCCTCTTTGCCCTGGGGTTAGGTGCTACTTCTTGCCAGGATGATTTTGACAACAAGACGCCCCAAATCAAAGAGCCGGTAGCCGAACATCAGGCCAACATGACCATCCTTGAGTTCAAACAAGCCTACTGGCCCAAGACCGAGGATGGCAACTACGACACCTCCGTCACCGACTTCGCTGTTGAGGTCGGCAACCACCCCACCCTCCCCGAGGAGCACATCTACGTCAGCGGTCGTGTGATCTCCTCCGACCAGGCCGGCAATATCTACAAGAGCCTCGTGCTTCAGGATGCCACCGCTGCCCTGGCCTTCTCCATCAACCAGTATGACCTGTACCTGAAATATCCCGTGGGACAGGAAGTCGTGGTTGACCTCACGGGTCTCTACGCCGGCATGTACCGCGGCCTTTTCCAAATCGGCATGCCCTCGGAGAGCAACGGCAAGACCTCTTGCTCCTTCCTCCCCGATGAGCTCTTCAAACTCCACGCCGAGCGCAACGGCGCCCCCGACCCCACTCTCACCAAGGTGCTCACCCTGGAAAACGTGGCCTCGCTGGGCTCCTCACCCGATGATCTGATGCTCCACCAGAGCCAGCTCGTGCGCGTCAACGACGTGAAATTCGAGCTCGCCGGCCAGGCTCAATTCGCTTCTTACAAAAACACCGAAGACCGCACCCTCCTCGACTCTTACGGCAACACCATGGTGGTTCGCACCAGCGGCTACTCTAACTTCTGGCAAAACACCCTCCCGGCCGACAATTTCGACATCGAGGGCATCATGGGCTATTACACCTCCGGCTCCACTGCCACATGGCAAATGCTCCTCAACGACTACGCCGGCATCATGAACGTGGGCAATCCTTCAGCCACCCCCGGCTCGTCGAAGAATCCCTTCACCGTGACGGATTGGATTGAAAAAGTCAACGCAGACGAAGCCGTCTCAGGCTGGGTCAGCGGCTACATCGTGGGCGCCGTGGCTCTCGGCGTCACCGAAATCACCTCCGACTCCGACATCGAGTGGACGGCCACTCCTCTGGCTCCCAACACCCTGGTGATCGGCGTCACCCCCACCACCAAGACCCTGGACCAGGCCATCGTCATCGAGCTTCCTCAAGGCTCTGACCTGCGCAACTTCGGCAACCTCGCAGCTCATCCCGAGCTCTACGGCAAGGAGATCTCCGTAGTGGGCATCGGCGGCAAGGTGCTCGGCACAGCCGGCGTCACCGGCAACACCGGCACGGTTGAAGAATTCTCTATCGAAGGCCTCAACGTAGGTCCGGTAGAGGGCGACGGCTCCGAAACCAACCCCTACTCCTGCGCTCAGGTAATCGCAATGAATCCCTCAAGCACCACCGAAGCCGTTGAGACAGGCATCTGGGTATCGGGCTATATCGTAGGCTCAATCCCCACCGGCGGCGCCTCAACTAATATCTCCGGTACTGTCTTCGGCCTCACCGACGCTGCTGCTTCCAACCTCGTGATCGCTCCCTCGTCATCTTGCACCGACTATACAAAATGTGTGGCCATCCAGCTCGTCAGCGGCTCGGCCGTGCGCACCGCCCTCAACCTCGCCAGCAATCCCGACAACCTTGGCAAGCTCGTCAGCCTCAAGGGCGACGTGATGAAATATTGCGGCGGCCCCGGTCTGAAAAACACCTCTGAATACAAGATGGACGGCAGCTCTGTGACTCCCACCCCCGGCCCCTCAGGCGACCCCAAAGGCACCGGCACAAAGGACGACCCCTACAACGCTGCCATGGCTCTGCAAGTGGCCACCGGCCTGGCTGCCGACACCCCCACTGAGGAGGTCTATGTGAGCGGTATCGTCTCCTCCGTCACAGAAATCTCTACCTCATTCGGCAACGGCACATTCTACATCAGCGATGACGGCTCGAAAACCGGCGAATTCCTGATCTACCGCGCTTATTACCTCGATGGCGAGAAATTCACATCTGAAGACCAAGTGAAAGTGGGCGACAAGGTCGTGGTGCTCGGCAAATTAGTCAACTTCAAGGGCAATACCCCTGAAATGACCCAAGGCGGCAAGATTGTCTCCATCGAAAGCAATGGCGACAACCCCACCCCTCCCGGCCCCTCCGGCGACAATTCTCTGGAGAACCCCTACACTGTGGCTAAAGCTCAGGAAATCATCGCCTCCGGCTCTTACACCACAGACAAGGTCTACATCTCCGGCATCATCTCGCAGATCGATGAAGTGAGCATGCAATACGGCAACGCCGGCTACTACATCTCGGACAACGGCACCACCACAGGCCAGCTCCAGGTGTTCCGCGGTTATTACCTCAACGGCGACAAATTCACCTCTGAGGACCAGATCAAAGTGGGCGACAAAGTCATAATCCTCGGTGTGCTCACCTCTTACAACGGCAAGCCTCAGGTCAACACCGGCAGCCAAATCGTCCGCCTCAACGGCGAAGGCGGCAACGATGACCCCACTCCCGACCCCACACCCGGCACCGATCCCATCACTGCAACCTCGGCCGACTTTAACACCTTCAACGGCGGTGTGGCCAATACAATGAGCTATGGCACATACAAGACCGCTCAGGGCTGGACAGCTGATTGGGCACTGATTCTCGCCGGTGGTGCAGAAGCTACTAACTTCATCAGCTCTGATTCCAAATTCCTCTTCCCTTGCATTGACGGCACTCCCGCTCGTCCCGGCAAACTCACCTCTCCCCTTATTGCAGGAGGCATCAAGAAACTTACCTTCAACTACGGCTTCCCCTACAATGAGACTAAGGTGAAATTCACTGTCAATATCAAGCAAGACGGCAACGTTGTGGCCACTGAGACAGTAACTGTTGACTCTCCCGAGAAGGGCAAGGTATATACATTTACAAAAGGGCTGAACGTAACCGGCAACTTTGTTATCGAAATCGTTAACGACAAATATTCCCAAGCTACAGTTAACAACAAAGACCGCGTGGCCATCTGGGACATGAACTGGGAAAACTAACTCCTTGACTCACTACTATTTTGTGGCCGTCGTCCCCAACGACGGCCACATTTATTTCCTCCCTACCCGATTTCACGACCCAATATTGTTAAAAAACATTAAATTAACATCTAATGTAATGTAAATCGTTGAAATTCACTTATATTTGCAACGTGAAAACCTAAAATTTAATCCCAATGGAAGAAACTTTATTTGAATCCGGCAACGTTGTTGTCACCAACAAGCGCTTCATAGTAGGCGGCAAGACCACCGCTCTGGCCGGTGTGGTATCAGTGTCTATGATGTACACCAAGCCCAACCGCGTTCCCCCGATCATTCTGCTCATCATCGGCCTCATCTGCCTCAGCTTCTCTACATGGCTGGGCGTTGTCCTGATTGTCTTGGGCGGTCTGTGGCTCTATTTCCAGAAGACTCAGTACCACGTTGTGCTTGAAAGTGCAGCCGGCTCCAACGACGCCCTCACCAGCACCGACGAGCAATTTATCGGCAGCGTCGTGCAAGCTCTCAACGACGCTATCGTTTCCCGCGCATAATTCTCCCTCTCCTTATCTCTTCTCCGCTGCCTCCTCCGAGAGGTGGCGGATTTTTTTGTAAACTCAGCCCGGAGAAGGCGGATTTTTGCAGGGAAAGAAAAAATTCGTAACTTTGCAGCCGATTTAACCAATAGTACAATTTCACATGAACATCTCCGGAGCTTTTACCTACCGGCCTAAGCTCTTCGCGGCTCTTCGTGGCTATAACGCCACTCGGTTTAAAGACGACGCGATTGCCGGTATCGTAGTCGGCATTGTAGCTCTCCCCCTGGCCATTGCTTTTGCCATTGCCTCAGGCGTGAGCCCGACAATCGGATTGATCACCGCCATCCTGGGCGGTTTTGTAGTAAGCGTTTTTGGCGGCAACAGCGTGCAGATCGGAGGCCCCACGGGCGCCTTCATCGTAATCGTCTACGGCATCATCGCCCGCTATGGGCTTGAGGGGCTGGCAGTGGCCACGCTCATGGCCGGTCTGATCCTGATTCTGATGGGTGTGTTCCGGCTGGGCACCGTCATCAAATTCATCCCTTACCCCATTGTTGTGGGCTTTACCGCGGGCATCGCCCTGACAATTTTCTCCACGCAAATCAACGACTTTTTCGGCCTCGGGCTCTCCGACATCCCAAGCGATTTCATCTCAAAATGGGCTCTTTACTTCCGCAGCTTCGGGCGTGTGGACCTGACCACGCTGGGCGTGGCCGTGGTGTCGCTGGCCATCATCATTTTCACTCCCAAGATCAGCAAAAAGCTGCCCGGCGCACTGCTGGCCATTATCATCGTCACCGCCGGATGCTACATCTTCAACATCCCCGTCGAGACCATCGGAGGGCGCTTCGGCACATTGAAAACCGACATCCCGCTGCCCCACGGCTTCGAGCTGAACATGGCCACCATCAACCTGCTTTTGCCCTCGGCCTTCACCATCGCAATCCTCGGAGCCATCGAGTCGCTGCTCTCGGCCACGGTGGCCGACGGCGTCACCGGCTCGCGCACTGATTCCAACTCCGAGCTCATCGGCCAGGGCCTGGCCAACGTGGTGGTGCCCCTATTCGGCGGCATCCCCGTCACCGGCGCCATCGCCCGCACCATGACCAACATCACCAACGGCGGGCGCACCCCTGTGGCCGGCATAATCCATGCCCTGGTGCTCCTGCTCATCTTCCTGCTGCTGATGCCCATGATCCAGCAAGTGCCGATGGCCTGTCTGGCAGCCGTGCTGATGGTCGTGGCCTACAACATGAGCGGCTGGCGCACCGTGCGCGGCATATTCTCCAACCCCAAGAGCGATGTCTCGGTGCTGATTGTCACCTTCCTGCTCACCGTGATCTTTGACCTCACCATCGCCATCGAGATGGGCCTGCTGCTGGCCGTGGTGCTCTTCTTGCGCCGAGTGATGGAAAACACCGAAATCAAGGTCTATGGCGACAAGCTCGATGCCGCTGCCGACACCGACCTCTCCACCCACGAAGAGCTCAACCTGGCCCCGGGCGTGCAGGTCTACGAGATCGACGGCCCCTTCTTCTTCGGTGTGGCCACAAAGTTTGACGAGATGATGCGCACCACCGTGGGCGAGACACAGCCCAGAGTGCGCATAATACGCATGCGCAAGGTGCCGTTTATCGACTCCACCGGCCTGCACAACCTCGAAATCCTCATCCGCTCAAGCCGTGCCGAAGGCATCGACGTGGTGCTTTCCGGCGTAAGACCCGAGGTGGCCAAAGCTCTACACAAGAATCATATCGACGCTCTCATCGGTGCCGACCACATCTGCGACCACATCTCCCGCGCCGTGGTCAAAGCCAACTCCCTGGCCCTCAAGCCTTAATCATATGTTAAGGGACGGCTCTAAAAATCCACCGTCACGCTTTCGTATTGCGAGCGAGGGATTGAGGGGTCTTTGCGTCTGATTTTCTCCATTTCATGCTGAGCCTCGCGCAGAAGGCGCTTTTGCGCGAGGAAACTGCTTGGAGCGCGGCTGCCGGCCGAGCCTCCTGCGGTGTCCTTGCCGTTTTTCTTGACTCTGTAGCCTGAATTGGTCAGGCTTTCGTAGATGCTCTGAGCGCGACGCTCCCAGTTGCGGTATTGCCCCTGCAGCGAGGCGCCGGAGGCTGCGAAAGACGAGCTCCCGCCCGAAGATGAGGCCGAAGATGAGAAATTGTAGTCAGATGGATTTCCTCCCAGGGCGGCTGCCATGTTGTTGAGGGTAGAGGCCACCGCCTGCAGGGCGTTGATGACCTTATCAGTCTTCAATCGCCTGACATCCTTGCCCGAAGCCTCGTCACCGCAGATTTCGGCCCACTCATAGGCATTGATAGCCTCGTTGACAAATCCCGCCTTTTCATAGAGCGAGGCCATGGAGCGATAGCTTGGCACGAGATATTCGCCTTCGTCAACTTTTGAAGCAATATCGGTGATATATTTGTAGATGGCAATCCTTTCAGCGGGAGTTTTGTCCTTGCTTCGGGCCGATCTGTAGAGTTTGCCGCAGACATCCCTGACTTTCTTGCCTTTGGTGTTGATCCTGCCTTCCTGACCGTCGTAGTAGACAGAGGCCATCCCCGCTGTGTCAAATGGAGTGATGTAATCATAGAAGGTGGGTGATTTGAGTTTGGAGAGAGGTCCGTAGGCCCATTTGTTGTCGTTCATGAAATAGAATCCGACAATCTTCAGGCTGTCGTCTCTTACAGGGAGAATCTCGTCGTAACTTTCGGTGTGTCGCAGGCCCGAGGATGTCCTGACTGAAGTCTTGCCTTTCTCTCTGACCATCAGCACGGGCGCCTTGTACTTGTCCAGGATATCTATAGGCTCGATTGATTGGCAAGCGTTTGTAAAGCGTACGCCGGCTTGGTTGACCAGCCAACAGAGGGTGTCGCGGTATGCGATATAGACGTTCGTGCCCTCGACGGGCTCCACATCGTCGTAGCCGTTAGGATTGTATTTCAGCGGTTTTCCGTTGTGCAAAAAGAATTTTTTACCCTTCTTCTCCACTATTTCCATTTTAGAGGCATGCACCGGCTCCGGGGCGTAGCTTGTGATTTTCTGATTGGCAGCGATAACCTCTTGGGCCGGGAGCACGTATTGTTGCTTATAATATTCGGCGAATTTCGGGTCGGAAATTATCGGATAGATGTCGTTCCATGCTTTTTTAATCGACTTTTCAAAGGTCTCGACCCTGGGAGCCTTGTCATAGACCATGCGGTCGAGGAAGTAGACGTAATTGTATTGGTCGGTGTTTTTGTTCAAGAGCAAGGGCGGCAACGCGCTGCCGTAGAGCCTCGCGAGCTCGGCGAGCTGTTTCTTATTGGCATAGTCCTCCAGGCGGTAAGGATATGCAGTGATGGGCGTCTTCATGCCGATTTGGCCCTTGGCATTGACGAGGATGAAGGTTGCCGAATCAGGGCCGGAAAGTTTCTGCGCCAATGTCATATAGTCATAGCCCTGAAATTTTGGGCGGTAGTCACCGGGGATACACATCAGGGTGTCCAGACCTGCGTCGAAGAGAATGGTTTTGGGCGAAACGGAATCCACGACTGCCCATATTCCATACAATCCCCCTTTGTCTTTCTTACGGAGCAGCCGGATATCCACCCCATGCAGCACCTCTTGCCCGGAGAGGTCGAAGATTTTGCTCGTGCCATCCTCCTCTTTTCGCAAAAGGAAACGGCCGAGGGAGGTGTAAGGCGTCTTTGAGAATTCATTAAAGAGGAAGTTGCCGTCGGTGTCGATCACGCCCCACGATTTCGAGCGCCCGTATTCCACCTCGGCATATCCCAACGGACTTATCGAGTCCGGGTGAAAGGTCATGTTCCAGTCGTGCAGGCCGATTTTATTATAAGCAGCCTCAACAGCTATAGTATCGGCCCTCAACAATCCGGCGCGAGTCTTTGCAGGATGAAACACTTTTATCTGATCATCGGCCAGGGCCGTCATTGCAATTGCAAGAAGGGAAAAAAATATCGTAAGCTTTTTCATGATGAGATCTGGATAGCAAACTGTGGAGAGGATCACCCGGAGCCTTTGCAGCCCCCGTGGGGGGTAATCCATCACAAAGGTAACGTATTTTTTTCTATCCTCCAAAAAATAAAACCTTGCATTGGTTGACGAAACGCACCATAAGCCTTCTCGCAGGCTATTTTACCGTATTTTTTCAACCTTTTTCGGGCAAAGGAGCGGTTTTCTGCAAATTATTTGTAAATTTGCACTGAAATTCTCCAATTATGGCCCAATGTCTTAGCACTATACAGCAGTCGATCGCCTCTGAGCTCAAAAGGCTCAACGACCACATCGCTGCCCAACTCGCCACCACTAATCCGCTGATGGATGCCGTGATCACCAATTATCTGCGCACCAAAGGCAAGCAGATACGCCCCATCGTGGTCATGCTCTGCGCTCAGATGTATGGCGAAATCAACGACAACGTCATAGCCGCCGCTGCTGCCGTTGAGCTCCTCCACAACGCTTCGCTGATCCACGACGACGTGGTCGACAATTCCGCAACGCGCCGCAACGCCCCGACGATCAACTCTGTGTGGGACAACCACATAGCCGTGCTCTTAGGCGATTTCTTTGTGTCCACATCCATGCAGCAGGCAATCTCCACGGCCGATGTGCGCATCATCTCCGCCCTGTGCGAGCTGGGCAAACGCCTGTCGTTGGGCGAGCTTGACCAGATCTATAACGCTCGCTTCCATAAGCTCACGGAAGAGGCCTACTTCCGCATCATCTCTTACAAAACGGCCTCGCTTTTCGTGGCTTGCGCCCGCATGGGATGCTATGCCGTGGGAGCCACCGACGAGGAGACCGAGCGCATGGCGCGCTTTGCCGAGCTCATGGGGCAGGCCTTCCAGATCCGCGACGACATCTTCGACTATTTTGACGGCGACGTGGGCAAACCCGTGGCCAACGACTTGCGCGAGGGCAAAATCACTCTCCCGCTCCTTCACGTGCTCCTTGACCAGACTCTGGAGCATCACGAGGAAATGCTCGAACTCTCGCGCCGCGAGCAGCTCACCGAGCCCGAAATCGAAATCCTGATGGCCTACGCCCGGCGCCATGGCGGCATCCGGTATGCCTACGACACCATGGGGCGCCTGCGCCGGCAAGCCGCCGAAATCATCAGCGAATGTCCGCCCTCTGTGGCTGCGCAATCCCTAATGGAAATCTTTGACTACATCATCGACCGCAAAAACTGACACTCTCCAAACCTCATCACAAAAAACCTAAAACCTAATCCCATGCGTCGCCTTTTTTCTCTCCTTATGCTCGCCACAGCGCTCTGTGCCGCTGCGCAGACCCGTGTGAGCTGGCATGCCGACGGCTATGTCGACGGCAAATTCCAACATTCGATCATCATCACCGGAGATATGGACTTTGACCGGCTGGCCTTCAACGCTCCATCGTCCTACGGCCAACCCGTCAACTCCCTTGACACTCTCGGCACCCTCGTCCCCGGTTTCTACTACGTGGCCTCGCCGCGCATCGCCCCGGGGGTCGATACGGTCGTGATCTCGTTTCGCGCACCCCGGCCGCTCAACTATTCCCGCACCCCTGATGGCGTGCACCGCATCAGCGCCGGAAAGGTGGAACCCGTAATCTACGAGCGCCCTGTTATCACCGAGCCCTATCAGTGGACCGCCCCTGACGGCACCTCCGTAGTGCCCCGCGCCGAGGATCTCTTCGTGCTTAACGAAAGCCTTACAGGCGCCCCGGCTCCCGGCCCCTACGCCGTGATTCCCTCCTACAAAAAAGTCACCCTCACCGGCGGGAGCTCCGCCTTGCCCCTGAAGGCCGAGACAAAGCTCTTCACGGCCAAGGAGGCTAAGAACCACCCCTCGGAATTTTACCGCATCACAGTCTCTGACGGCAAGGTCACCGTGGAGGCTGCCACAGAGACCGAAGCCCGGCGTGCGTTAGCCTCTTTCAATCAGCAAGTGCTTGACAAAGAGCGAAATGAGCTACCAAACGCTGTGATCGAGGATTGGCCCGATTTTGGCTATCGCGGCATGCTCCTTGACGTGGTGCGCAACTACCAGACCCCCACCGAAATCGAAAAAATCCTGCACCAGATGCGCGACTTGCGCCTCAACGTGCTCCATTTCCACTTTGCCGACGATGAGGGCTGGCGCCTGCAGATGCCCTCGCTGCCCGAGCTCACGGCTGTGGGCAGCCGTCGCGGCTACACTCCCGACGACTCCCGCACCGATTTCATCTCCCAATATTATCGCGGCGATGGCAATCCCAACTCCCTGACCACCACCGGAAACGGCTACTACACTCGTCAGGAATTCATTGACCTGCTCCGTCTGGCCGACAGCTACGGCATACGCGTGATCCCCGAAGTCGAATCTCCCGGCCACGCCCGCGCTGCCATCCGCGCCATGGAATATCGCCACCGCAATCCGCGCCCGGGTGTGCCCGACCTGCGTCTTATTCACGACGGCGACACATCAAAATACACCTCGGCGCAAGGCTACCACGACTGTGTGATGAGCCCTGCCCTGGAGACCACCTACCAATTCATGGGCCAGGTCTTCGACGACCTCATTGACATGTACGCCGAAGCCGGAGTGCCCCTGCCTGCCATACACATCGGTGGCGACGAGGTGGCTCGCGGAGCATGGAACGGCTCGCAAGCCGTTCAGGATTTCATGAAGGCCAACGGGCTGAACACCCAGCACGAAATGCACGCCCATTTTGTGAAACGCATCGGCCGGATGCTCGCCGACCGCGGGGTGAAGATGAGCGGCTGGGAGGATATCGCCTATGTGCAGCCCGACCCCACTGACGTGGCCGAGCAGATGTACAGTGTGAACATCTGGAACCTCGCCAGCCCCAAAAACGTACAGAAAACCGCCGAAGTGGCCTCAAAAGGCGTGCCGGCGGTGATCTCCTGTGTCGATTACCTGTACTTTGACCAGAACTTCAACCGCCACCAGATGGAGACAGGCTCGCCCTGGGGCGCCTACGTCGACGACCTGCGCCCGCTCCACACCTACGTGCGCAAAATGTATCCCGCCGACATGCCCGTCACCGGCCTCTCCGGCACGCTTTTCTGCGAGACGGTGCAGTCTCCCGAGCATTTCGAGCAATTCATCTTCCCCAGAATCTACGGCCTGGCCGAGCGCGCCTGGAATGCCGATTCCACCTACACCGACTCTGAATTTATCCGGCTGATGGCCTCGCGCATGCATTCTCTGGCTCGCGCGCGCGTAGATTTCCATGTGCGCCAGCCCGGCATCCGCGTGCAGGACGGAAAGGTGGAAATCAACACCCCCTACGCCTACCCCGAGCTTGCTCCCTATCTGCAAGTGCGCTACACCACCGACGGCACCGAGCCTGACCAATTCTCGCCCCTCTACTCCGCCCCCGTTCCCGCTCAGCAGGGCTCGCAGGTGCGCGCACGCACATATCTTTTCGGGCGCCCGTCGCTGACATCCCTGCTCCAAATCCCATAATAATCCTCCACCTATCCCTCTGATTCTTAGATATGTACCGATTTACCACCGCCTTGCTTCTGCTTCTTGCGGCCCTGTGCCCTCAGGGAGCCTCCGCTGCGCTACGCTGGCTGGAGACTACCCATGATTTCGGCGCCTTTAACGAAGGCGACAGCCTCGCAGCCGCACAATTCAGATTCGTCAACGACAGCCCGGAGCCGGTGGCAATCACCTCGGTGCGCGTCACATGCGGGTGCACCACTCCCGTCTATTCCACCGACCCCATCCTCCCCGGCGACACAGCCACAATTGCCATATCCTACGACTCCAACGGGCGTCCGGGCAAATTTTCCAAGAAAATCTATGTGCGCACATCGGCATCCGATGATCGCACCACGCTGGTGATCAAGGGCGTGGCCCTCGGTAAGGAATCCACGATTAGCGGGCGCTTCCCCGTCGAGGCCGGTAAATTGCGCCTGCGCACGGGCGCCATGCTGCTCGGAAAACTGACCAAAGGGCGCGCCCGCATGGACCACCTGGACGGCTACAATCCCACTTTCGACACCATCGCCCCGCAGGTGGCATATCGCCCTGACTTCGTGGACGTGGCCGTTGTGCCCGAGCGCGTGCCCCCCGGCGAGCAGATGACCTTCAACATCTACTTCCGCACCGACCGTTGCCCCCAGTGGGGAGTTGTCGAGGACAGCATCACCATCCTCTCGGACTTCGGTCAAGAACCTGTGACACTGCCGCTTGTGGCCATCGTAGAGGAAGACTTCTCGCACCTCACCCCCGGGCAAATGCAGAAAGCTCCCGTGGCCGCCCTCGCATCGGACCGCGTTGACCTCGGACACACCACCTCCCCCACCGGCCCCCTTACGGCCCGGCTCACCCTCACCAACCGCGGAGGCTCACCCCTGAAAGTGCGACGCATCTACGTCGACGATCCCGGCCTCCAAGTCCGGATCAAAGA
The DNA here is from genome assembly GCA_964575435.1 of uncultured Bacteroides sp. Lineage (GTDB taxonomy): Bacteria > Bacteroidota > Bacteroidia > Bacteroidales > Muribaculaceae > CAG-873. The sequence goes on along the minus strand of CAZNRK010000010.1, from coordinate 26,372 downwards.
CACCACCGTGAAAAAAGGCAAGCAGACCACCCTCACCATCGAGGTCGACCCCGCCGGCGAGAGCGTCATCAACAAGCGCTTCACCCTCATCACCAACGACCCCGCTGCGCCCACACAAGTGGTGCGCGTGGTGGGCACCGTGGCTCCCTGACCCCGGCCTCATCGTCCTGACGTCCACTTGTTTATGGAGAGATTGATGCAATACGTATGGCAAAACCGCCTGTGGCCTACACACCTGTGCGTAGCCACCGACGGGCGCCGCATCAACATCCTCCACCCCGGCACCCTCAACACCGACGCCGGGCCCGATTTCAGCAACGCATCCATAAAAATCGATGACCAATACTGGTGCGGAAACATTGAGATCCACGTGCGCGCCTCCGACTGGTTTCGGCACGGCCACCACACCGACCCCGCCTACGACACTGTAATCCTCCACGTCGTAGAGGTCAGCGACGCCGACATCTATCGCTCCAACGGAGAGAAAATCCCCCAGCTCGTGATGGCCTGCGCCCGTGACTTCAGCGAGCGCTACGACCGATTTCTCAACAATCCCTCCGGCTCGATGCCCTGCGCTGCCGAAATCCCTCAAATCCCGCCCCTCCACCTCAGCGACTGCATCACCGCCCTGGGCATGCAGCGCCTGCAGGAGAAAGCCGACCGCGTATCGGGCCTCGCGCGCGAAAGAGGCTGGTCAGAAGCCCTCTACATCACCCTTGCCCGCTCCCTGGGCTTCGGCACCAACTCCGACCCCTTCGAGCTGCTGGCCAAAACCACACCCTTGCGGGCCCTGCGGCGCCACAGCGACGACCTCCAGGCCATCGAAGCCATGCTCTTTGGTCAGGCCGGGATGCTCACAGCCGAAATCGCTGATTGCGACTACCTCAGCATCCTGCGCCGCGAGTACGCCTTCTACTCTGCCAAATACGGCCTCTCCCCCTCGCCCAACATCCAATGGAAGATGGCACGCATGCGCCCTCAAAACTCCCCCCACCGCCGCATCGCCACCCTGGCCCTGCTCGTCGGCGGTGGATTCTCCTTCTCCCACGATATCTCCCGGATCACTGACGCCGAGCAGGCCCGGGGCATCTTCCGCGAGCTCTCACACCAAGGCTTCTGGAGCAGCCACTGCAACTTCGCCTCGCTCGTGGGAGGCTCACCCCGAGCTCTGGCCGAATCATCAATCGACATCCTCATCATCAACGCCATCATCCCCTACATCTACGCCTACGGCGAATATGCCGACGAGCCCGCCCTCACCGAGCGCGCCACCGACATGCTCTACAGCCTCCGGCCCGAGCGCAACAGCCTGGTGGCCCCCTTCATGGCCGCCGGCCTCCCCGTCTCGGACGCCTTCACCTCCCAGGCTCTCATCCACCTCAGCAAAAACTACTGCCGACCCCGCAACTGCCTGCACTGCCGTCTTGGCCACCGCCTCCTGAGCTCCATGATACTCTGTTGACTTTTTTTAGGGAAAAAATTTGAGGGAGGGGGTGAAAAGTTTGGCGGTTTGGGAGTTTTGGTGTAATTTTGTAGTAATTTCCGAAAGTGTAGCCAATTTTTGAGCCTCGCTTTCCGTTTATATTTTTGACTCGTACGCATTTCAAGCTGTTTCGGTTATGGATAATGATGCTAAGTTTACTACTGAGGAAGAAGACCGCATGATTGAGGACGCCTTTCGTGAGGTGCTTGACGGATATTTGGCCAGCAATCACCGCAAGAAGGTCGAGATTATCGAACGGGCGTTTCAGTTTGCCAAGGAGGCTCATAAGGGCATACGCCGCCGCTCGGGCGAGCCTTATATCCTCCACCCCATTGCTGTGGCTAAGATTGCCTCGCAGGAGATTGGGCTGGGGTCGACTTCGATTTGCGCTGCTCTGCTGCATGATGTGGTGGAGGATACGGAATACACGGTCGAGGATATCGAGCGCCATTTCGGTCCGAAGATTGCCCAGCTGGTCGACGGCTTGACGAAGATCTCGGGTGGCATCTTTGGTGATAAGGCTTCGGCTCAGGCTGAGAATTTCCGTAAGCTGCTTCTGACCATGAGCGAGGACATCCGCGTGGTGCTTATCAAGATGGCCGACCGCCTCCACAATATGCGCACTCTGGGGTCGATGGCGCCTAACAAGCAGTACAAGATCGCCGGTGAAACCCTCTACATCTACGCTCCGCTGGCCCATCGCCTTGGGCTTTTCTCGATCAAGACCGAGCTTGAAGACCTGGCCTTTAAGTATGAGCACCCTGCCGCCTACGAGCGCATCTCCGAGCAGATACGCGAGAGCGAGGCGCGCCGCAGCGAGGTATATACAGATTTTGCAGCCCCCATCCTCGAACGCCTCGATGCCATGGGGCTGAAGTATGAAGCGAAAGCAAGGGTGAAGTCGGTGTACTCGATCTGGAAGAAGATGGAGACCAAGCGGATACCCTTTGAGGAGGTGTATGACCTCTATGCCATGCGTATCGTGTTTGATTGCGACGACCGATCCAAGGAAAAGGAGATCTGCTGGAGCATCTACAGCGCCATCACGGATCTCTACCGTGTGCACCCCGAGCGCATCCGCGACTGGCTCTCGACACCGAAGGTGAATGGCTATCAGGCTCTGCACGTGACAGTTATGGGCCCTGACGGCAACTGGGTGGAGGTGCAAATCCGCTCGCGCCACATGGATGAGATAGCCGAGAAGGGCTTTGCGGCTCACTGGAAATATAAGATCGGAGAGGGCGATGAGGAGTCGGAGCTTACTGTCTGGCTGCACACTATCAAGGACATTCTTGATGACCCCGAGCCTTCGGCCATCGATTTTCTCGACACTCTGAAGCTGAACCTGTTTGCTTCGGAAATCGTGGTGTTCACTCCGGCGGGCGAACTTATCACGCTGCCCTCGGGCTCTACTGTGCTTGACTTGGCTTTTTACCTGCATAGCGAACTGGGCACCCACTGCATCGCCGGCAAGGTGAATCACCGGCTGGTGCCTCTGAGTCATCGCCTGAGCAGCGGCGACCAGGTGGAGGTGCTGACCTCGCAATCTCAGACTCCGCAGCCCGAATGGAGCGACTTCCTGGCCACAGCCAAGGCTAAGACTCGCTTGCGCAAGGCCCTGATGCGCCAGCGGCAGCCTTTCATCACCAAGGGCAAGGAGATGCTTGATAAATTCCTTACTGACAATAAATTAGAGTCCAGCAATAACATTTACACCAAGCTCCTGGGCCTCTTCCACGTGCCCAACCTCGACGAGCTCTGTTATCGTCTCGGCTCCGAGGAGGTGGTGCTTAACGACTACGTGCTCAAGCAGTTGCGGCGCACTTCGGAGAAGGAGTCAACGTCGTTTCTGCGGAAACTCCTGCGCCTGGGCAAATCTTCTGAGGAGAAACCTCAGGAGGAGAAGCCTCAGGAGGAGAAGCCCAAAATCAACACTAAAGAGACCTATGTGCTCCGCTATAATGACGGCCTGCCGAATTTCCACCTGGCCCAGTGCTGCAACCCCATTCCGGGCGACGAGGTGATGGGCTACATCGACGATAACGGCGAGGTGGAGGTGCATGAGCTCACCTGCCCGCGCGCTGCGGTGCTGAAGGCGGGGTATGGCCAGCGCATCCTCTCCACACGGTGGGAGACGGGCCACACCGACCTGTTCCCGGCGCACATCCACATTGAGGGCATCGATCGCCACGGCCTGCTGCAGGAACTTACCCGCCTGATCTCCATGCAGCTCAACATGGACATCCGCCGGCTCGACATTGCTGCCAACGAGCAGCTTTTCGCCGGCGACCTGTGGGTGCGCGTGGCCGACACGCAGGTGGTCTCGGACCTGTGCGAGAAAATCAAGAAAATCTCCGGTGTAAAGTCAGCCGCCCGCATACATTAAAATTAAATGACCTCTAACTCCAAACTCCAAACATGGAAGTTGTCAAGGGCGAGCCGCCCTTGACCTCCCAGTCAAACTCCTAACTCCTCACTAAAATGAGCTTCCTCTCCCACATAAAAAGCTCCACAACATATAATATTATCATAGGTGCCATTGCCCTGGTGGCCATCGTGTGGTTTTATCCCCACCCCAAGCCCAACCATTACAAATTTGAAGAAGGGCGCCCGTGGAATTATTCCAAACTCATCGCTCCCTTCGACATCCCCATCCGTCCGGACTCGGCTTCGGTGCTCAGAGTGCGCGATTCGCTGGACAGGAAGTTCATCCCGGTGTTTCGCATTGAGCCGGAAGTGGCCGATTCGGTGATTACCTCGCTGATGGCCCAGTGGGTGCGCCAAAGCGATGCAGCCCCGGTGGATGAGCACGACAGCCGCATGCGCAAAAAAGTGGTGGCCTATCTCAAAAGCGCTTACCTCCACGACATTATCGACGACGACTTCGGCGCTCGCATCCGTGAGGGGCAGCTCACCGACATCCGCGTAAATCATGACAACAAGGTCAAGAAGCGCTCTGCTTCAGGCATCATCTCCACCTCAGCCCTGATGGAGAAAATGCTCCGCGCCCTGCCCGACTCCGGCGCGGCCGACTGGATGAAAAAATATGACGTGGAGCATCTGTTGCGCCCCAACATCGTATACGATGCCGCCACCTCCAAGCAGCTCTACGACTACGACCTCTACCGCTTCACGGCCATCCGGGGTGTGATCCAGCAAGGCCAAACCATCATCGACAAGGGCGCTGTGATCACCCCTCAGGACTATACCAACCTTCTGACCTACGAGGAGATGGTGGACAAGCAGCTCACCGATAGCGGCCAGAGCGTGGTGCTGATCTGGGTAGGGCAATTCCTCTACGTGGCCCTGCTGCTGGCAGCCATGATGCTCTTCCTGAAATTCCATGCCCCGGAGGCTTGGAATCGCCAGCGCTCGATGCTTTTCATCCTCTCGCTCGTCACGCTTTTCTTCCTCATCTCCATCGGTTTGGACCACTTTATCGACGGTGGCCTCTACATTGTGCCTTACATGGTGGTGCCGGTGCTGTTGATGGTGTTTTTCAACGCCCGCGTGGCCATGGTGGCCTCCCTGTGCCTGATTCTGCTCTGCGCCGGGGTGGCATCCTTTCCGTTGGAATTCATTATCCTTCAGTCGCTTGGCGGCTCGGCAGCAGTGTTCTCTCTGAAAGAGCTCTCGCAACGCTCGCAGCTGCTGCGCACCTCGATTTTCGTCTTTCTGGTCTATGTGGCCTCATATACAGCCATCGAGATGATGATGAATGGCTCGCTCTCGGATTATTCCCTCCGCATGGTGGTTTTCCTGGCCCTCAGCTCGCTGCTCACATCAATGGCCTATATTCTTATGGCCCTTGTGGAGAAGGTCTTCGGATTTGTGTCGGTGGTGACCCTGATTGAGCTCTCCGACATCAATTCGCCCATCCTCAGGGAGCTCTCGGAGGTGTGCCCGGGCACATTCCAGCACGCAATGGCCGTGAGCAACCTTGCCGCCGACGCTGCCATGCGCATCGGTGCCGACGTGCAGCTCGTCAGAGCCGGTGCCCTCTACCACGACATCGGAAAGCTCGAAAATCCCAACTTTTTCACAGAAAACCAGCATGGTGTGAACCCCCACGACGCTCTCTCGCCCGAGCAGAGCGCCGGCATCATAATCCGCCACGTGACCGACGGTCTGCGCCGGGCAGAGAAGGCCGGCCTCCCGGCTGTGCTGCGCCGATTCATCAGCGAGCACCACGGCAAGGGCAAGGCCAAATATTTCTACTTCACCTGGTGCAAGCTCCACCCCGACGAAAAGCCCGACGAAAAGCTATTCACATATCCCGGACCCAACCCCCGGTCGCGCGAAACATCCGTGATGATGATGGCCGACTCAGTAGAGGCCGCCTCCCGCTCCCTGACCGAGCACACCCCGCAGGCCATCACCGACCTGGTCAATAAGATCATTGACGGCCAGATCGCCGACGGGCTCCATAGCGATTCGCCCCTGTCGTTCCGCGACGTAAGAATCATCAAAGAGGCCTTCATCAAGCGGTTGATGACCATCTACCATTCCCGTATCTCCTACCCCGAAGCCCCCAAAGCCTGATGCCCCTGCGCCGCCTTGTTCAGCATATTATCCTCCTGCTTCTCCCGGTCTGCTCATTAGTCCTGGGGAGCTGCAACGCACAGAAAAAGAATACTGCCGCCGCCAGGCAGTACACCGCTTTTATCACCCGTTACAACATCTACTATAACGGCGACACCCACTTCAAGGAGACCCTCTCCGAGCTCGAGCAAAAATACGAAGACGATTACACACGCCGGCTCTTCATGCACCCTGCCGAGGCAAAATCCGACCCCAAAGCCCCGCAGCCCACGGGCGATTTCACCCGCAGCATCGAGAAGGCCCAGAAAGCCATACAGCTCCGGTCAATCAAGAAGCGCCCGCAGCGCAAAGGCGGCAAGCAGAGCGCGGAGTATAAGGCCTGGCTCAAGCGCGACGAGTACAACCCCTTCATCCACAACGCCTGGATGATGATGGGACGCAGCCAGTACTACAACGGCGATTTCCTCGGCGCAGCCTCAACATTCTTTTACGTCTCGAAACATTTCACCTGGCTGCCGGCCACCGTGACCGAGGCAAAACTCTGGCAGGCACGGTCTTATCTGGCTCTGGATTGGCTCTACGAGGCCGAAATCATCATCACGCGCATCAAGCCCGACGAGCTCACATCCTCAAAACTCGACGAGCTGTACAATTTCACCTACGCCGACTTCCTCATCCGCAGCAACGACTACGCCAAAGCCGTGCCGTATCTGCAAAAAGCCATATCGCGGGCCTCCGGCACGCAGAAATCCCGCTTGCTCTTTCTCTTAGGTCAGCTCTACGAGCAATTGGGCGAGAAAGAACTTGCATATCAGGCCTTTAAGAAGGCAGGAGGGTCGTCGGCCATTTCCTATCGGGCAAAATTCAATGCCCGCATCAAGCAGAGCGAAGTATACTCCGGCGACAACATCGAGCCCGAAGTCAAAGCCCTGCGCCGCATGACTCGATACGACCGCAACAAAGAATACCTCGACCAGGTCTACTACGCCATCGGCAACCTCTACCTCTCGCGTGCCGACACCCTCCAGGCCATCGAGAATTACAAGCTCGCCGTGGAGAAAAGCACCCGTTCAGGCATCGAAAAAGCCCTGGCGCAGATTGCTCTGGGTCAGCTATACTTTGCCCGGGGCGACTACGCGCAGGCTCAGCCCTGCTATTCAGAGGCCGTGCCCCTGCTCCCTGACACCTACCCTGACCTCGCCCTGCTCCGCCGCCGCAGCGACGTGCTCGACGAGCTGGCTGTCTACTCCCAAAACGTTACCCTTCAGGATTCCCTCCTCCGCCTCTCCGAGCTCTCCGAGCCCGAGCTGATGAAGGTGATCGACCGCATCATCGCCGACCTCAAGAAAAAAGAAAAAGAAGAGGCCGAAGCTGCGCGGCAGCAGGAATACGAAGCACAGCGAGTCGCCAACGAGAGCCAGATCCAAGACCCCAATCAGCGACAATTCAATATCAACTCCGACAATTCCTGGTACTTCTACAACCAGACCACACGCACTTCAGGCAAGACCGAATTCCAGAAACGCTGGGGTGCGCGAAAGCTCGAAGACGACTGGCGGCGCAGAAACAAGGCCACATTTAACGTTGACGACTTCGACTCCTCAGACTCCGACGATGAGGCCTCACCTTCCGATGCATCAGCAGCCTCCGACTCCATCCCCGCCGACGACGCAGCCAAAACAGCCGCGGCCGCCGACCCCCATAATCCCGAGTACTATCTCAAAGACATCCCCTTCACACCCGAAGAGAAGCTCCAGGCCAACGACATCATCCAGGAGGGCCTCTACAACATGGGCGTGATCCTCAAGGACAAACTCGAAGACTTCCCGGCGGCCAACACCGAGTTTCAGCGCCTCCTATCCCGCTATCCCGACAACGTCTACCGCCTCGATGTCTACTATAACCTCTACCTCATGTACTCCCGCATGGGGCACACCACCGAGGCAGAGAAATACCGGCAATTGATCCTCTCCGATTTCCCCGAATCAGGCTACGGCATTGCCCTGCGCAACCCCGACTACCTCGAAAACCTCCGGAACATGGACCGCCGGCAGGAAGAGCTCTACGAACTCACCTACGAGGCTTATCTCAACAACGACAACACCGAGGTGCATCAGGCCCTGGCCGAAATGCAGGAGAAATATCCGCTTTCGAAGCTCATGCCGAAGTTCATGTTTCTCGACGCTCTGACATATGTCACTGAAAATAAACCCGAACAGTTCAATGCCACTCTGCGTGAGCTCCTGGAAAAATATCCCGACACCGACCTCACACCCATCGCCTCGGCTTGGCTTAAAGGCATGGCACAAGGCCGCAAACTCCATGCCTCAGAATCCGGAGGCAATATGCGAGGCATGATCTGGGACATGCGCCTGAGCAACGACTCCACCCTCACTGCCGCCGACTCCATCGCTAACTTCGAGCTCAACGAAGCCTCGCCCCAGCTCCTGGTCCTGGCCTTCGACACCGACACCGTCTCGGCCAACGATCTGCTCTACCGCGTGGCCGCCCACAATTTCAAATCGTTTGTCGTAAAGGATTTTGACTTGGAACCGCTGAATTTCGGACGCCTTGGCATGCTCGTCATCAAAGGATTCGACAATCTCAAAGAGCTTAACCACTACCGTCGCGTCATGGCCGCTTCCAAAGATTTCAAGCTCCCCTACGGTGTGCGCCCCATCGCCATCTCTGCCAAAAACTTTGAGACCATGCTCAGCGAAGGACGCACCTTCGACGATTACTTCCGCTTCCTCCAAGCCCAAAACTACGAAGACGCCCAAGCCGGGATTCTCGTCCCTGCCGAGCGCGAGACCCTGCAGGAAGCAAATGAAGCCGATGCCCTCCGTCAAGAAGAAGCCATCCCGGCCCAACAATCGCAACCCACGCAAGACGAGCCACAAAAGCCCGAACCCCAAAAAGAGCAGCCGAAGAAACCCGCGCAGCCAAAGAAACCGGAGCCAAAGAAACCGGAGCCCAAGAAAGAGCAGCCCAAGAAAGACCTCCCTGACTTTGACCCCGGTAGCGAAGGCGACGACCCCCTCCTGAACCCCTGATCTCCCACAATAACAAAGCCCGACCCCATTGATGAAATAAACTGTCAATGGGGCCGGGCTTTATTATTGTCAGGGCTTTAGTCGGGGCGGGAGGAGGAAGGAGAGGGGCGGAGGGGGTAGGTGTTGCGGAGGCGTTCGAAATCGCCGGGGGCGGCTTTGAGAGCGCGTGTTATGGGGGCGGGATCGAAGGTGTTGAGCAGGGCAGAGGCTTTGACGGTGAGAGCCGGAGGAGCCAGCAGAGACCGGAGGTCTCCGGGATAGTTGGGAAGTAGAGGGGGCAGAGAGAAATGGTCGGAAAGGGCGTCGAGGATCATTGCCGTGGCTCGGAGCTTGCCGGAGATGCTGTAGCCTGCGATGTGGGGGGTGGCGATGGCAGCGAGCTCCAGAAGCGGGAGGGAGATGTTGGGCTCGTCTTCCCAGCAGTCGATGACGGCGTGGTGGATTTGGCCGGATCGGAGGGCGGAGATCAGAGCCGGGGTGTCGGCGACGGCTCCGCGAGCTGCGTTGATAACGATGGGATGGCGACGCATAGAGCTGAGCAGAGGGGCCGAAATCATGTGCCGGGTGTCGGAGGCAAGGGGGGTGTGAAAGGTGATGATGTCGGCCTCGCGGGCAATGTCGGTGAGGGAGGACCAGCCTTGGCCGCCTTCGGCTTGCTCCCGGGGCGGGTCGCAGACCATTACCTGCATCTGGAGGCCTTGCGCCCAACGCTGCACGATGCTGCCGACGTGGCCTACGCCTACAATGCCTATGGTATACTGCTCGATGGGGCGGTTGGCAAGGTGGAGCACTGAAGAGAGCACGTATTGTGCCACGGCGTCGGCGTTGCATCCGGCGGCGTTGGCTACTGAGATGCCGTGGGCGGCGCACCAGGGGAGGTCAATATGGTCGGTGCCGATGGTGGCTGTGCCGATAAACCGGACGCGGGAGCCTTGAAGCAGGGCGGCGTCGCAGCGGGTGCGGGTGCGCACGATGAGGGCGTCGGCTGATCGGACGGCATCAGGGGTGATGTCAGCGTCGGGGAGGTATGTGACTGTGGCGTAGGGTTCGAGGACGCCTTGGATGTATGGGATGTTGCTTTCGACGATTATATGCAGAGGGCGATTGTCCATATCGTAAGGAGGATGAAGGGGAGGAAGATGCAAAGGATGGCGATGTAGGATTTCCGGCGGGTGTGGACCACTCCGAAAAGGTGGCCGAGCTGGAGGGCGGCGCACATGTTGAGCAGCGGGAGGCAGGCGTAGAGGTTTGCCCAGCCGATGGCTGCGAGGATGAGGGTGAGGATGCTCAGGACGGTGAGGGTGCTGAGCATGGCGCGCGAGTGGGCGTTGTAAGTGAGGTATTTTATGAGATTTTGCACCCAAGAGCTCATCAGGACGAAGGCTGAGAGGGAGGCTGCGAGGATCAGAGGGAGAAGCATGTCCCCGTTATCGGCGGGGCTTGGGAGGGCAAATTGGGGCCATGCCAGAGCCTCGGGGGAGATAATGCCGAAGCCGAGGAGGAGAATCCATGGTGTGGCCAAGCCCATGAGTGTGGCCAGAATGGCACGGAGAGATAAGATGCGCATCTGGGCGCAGGCGAGGATGAAGACGGGGATGAGGGCGATGAAGATGGCATCGAAACCCGCGCTTGCCGAGAGGATGAAAAAGATGAGGAAAACGGTAGACATACTCCCCGGCTCAGCATATGTGCTGAATATCAGATACATGCACAGGAGCACGATGAGAGTCGAAACGGCCGGGGCGCAGAGATCGACCACCAGGGCCGGCGCGGCCATCTGCATGATGATGAAGGCGGAGGCTTGGAGGTGGGTGATGTTGCGCAGAAGGTTATAGGTATTGTTGATGAGGACAAGAAGGATGGCCGTGAGGAGCAGGCAGCCCGGGCCGATGTAGGGGCTCAGAGGGCTGCCTGAGAGCCATACTCCGCTCCATGCGGGCACGATGCCGGGCTGCCCCACAGGTGGGGGTAGCGGACTCCCGGAGGCAATCGTCAGAGCCGCCAGAGCAGCGATAATTGCCACAATGATAAGGCAGAGGCGGGAATGGAGGAAGCGGAGCAAAAAGAATCAATTAAGAATTGGAAATCTTGATAAGGTCTTGGCCGATGTCGCGACGGAAAGCCATGTCTTTAAACTCGAGGCGACTGATGGTGTCGTAGCTCTTGCGCAGGGCCTCGGGGATGTCGGCGCCAAGGGAGGTGACGGCAATGACTCTGCCGCCGGAGGTGGCGTATCGGCCTTCGTAATTGATTACGGTGCCGGCATGATAGAGGGTGCTGTCTTTGGGGTGGATGTCGCCGGTGATGACATGCCCTTTTTCGTAGGCGCCGGGATATCCGCCGCTGACGAGCATCACGGTGACGGCCGTACGGGGGTCAACCCCAAGAGTGGTGCCTTTGAGCTCGGCTTTGGCTGTGGCAGCGAGGAGCTGCACGAGGTCGGAGGTGATGCGAGGCATGACCACTTCGGTTTCGGGGTCGCCCATGCGCACGTTGTATTCGATGACCATGGGGTCACCGCCCACATTGATGAGGCCCAGGAAGATGAATCCGCGGTAGTCGATGCCTTCGGCGCGGAGGCCCCGCAGGGTGGGAAGCACGATGCGCTCTTCAACTTTTTTCATAAACTCGGCATCGGCAAAGGGAACGGGGCTGACAGCGCCCATTCCGCCGGTGTTGGGGCCCGTGTCGCCTTCGCCCACACGTTTGTAGTCTTTGGCCACGGGGAGGATATGGTAAGCGCCGGTGCCGTCGGTGAGGACGAATACCGAACATTCGATGCCGGAGAGGAATTCTTCGATGACTACGGTGGCTGAGGCGGACCCGAATTTGCCGGAGAGCATGTCTTCGAGCTCGGCTTTGGCCTCTGCGAGGGTGGGAAGGATCACCACGCCTTTGCCGGCAGCAAGGCCGTCGGCTTTGAGCACGTAGGGGGGGGTCAGACTCTCGAGAAATGTGAAGGCGTCGGCTTTTGTGTCGGCGGTGAAGCTGCGGTAGCGGGCCGTGGGGATGCCGTGGCGCATCATGAATTGCTTGGCGAAGTCTTTGCTGCCTTCGAGCATCGCGCCTTGCTTGTCAGGGCCAACGATAAGGAGCTCGGGAAGCTCGCGGGCCATGTAATCGCGGATGCCGGCCACGAGGGGGTCTTCATTGCCCACTACGATCATGTCGACTTTCTGGCGGATGGCGAAGTCTTTGATGGCAGGGAAGTCGGTGGGACGGATGTCAACGTTGTTGCCGTAGAGGTGTGTGCCGCCGTTGCCGGGGGCGATGTATAGGGTGGTGCATTCAGGGCTTTGGGCGAGCTTAGCGGCTAAGGCACATTCGCGGCCACCGCTGCCGAGGAGAAGAATATTCATATTAGTGAGGAGTTAGGAGTAGATGTAGGGACGCACTATGGTGCGTCCGTTCCTTTTTTGTGGATTATTTCTTTTTCCAGCCGCGAGAGCGCATGATCACACCTTGCGACGGGGGCAGCGAAGGCGCTTTGCCGGTGATGGATTTGAGGGCATCGGGATTGCGACGGCGCTCCAGCGCGTTTTCGGCCTCATCAGTGGCCGGACGGGGTGTGAAGGGGCGGCGGGGTGCGGAATCGGTGCGGGAGAAGCGCGGACGGCGGTCGTCTTTTTTCTCGTCTTTGAGCTTGCCTCCGGCTGCGCGAAATTGCTTTTTGTTGCCGTCAAAAATGACGTATTCGCGGAGCTCACAGTCAAGTCCGCCATTCATCAGTGAGATTTTTTGAGAGGGGGCGAGGCCTATTTTGTGGAAATATTCTTCGCGGTAACCGATGATCCAGGCGTGGTAACCGGTGAATACTTTTTTGAGCTTTGAGCCGATCATCTCGTAGAGGGCATCCATGTCGGGGGCAGAGATGCGCTCACCGTAAGGGGGATTGGTCACAAAGACGCCGGCCGGTTGGGGTGCTTCTTCCCAACGAGCCAGGGGGAGCACTTGCAGGTCGATGTATCGGCCCACACCGGCGTTTTTGATGTTGCGGGTGGCTATATCGACAGCTTTTGGCGAGATGTCGGCACCGTAGATCTTGTATTTTACTTCGCGCTCTTGGGTGTCGTCGTTGTAGAGGCGATCAAAGAGTTCACCGTCAAAGTCTTTCCATTTCTCGAAAGCGAAGCCTTTGCGATAGATGCCCGGCGGGATATTGGCGGCAATCAGGGCAGCCTCGATGAGGAAGGTGCCGGAGCCGCACATGGGGTCGACCAATGGGACTTCGCCCCGGTATCCGCTCATGAGCAGGATGCCGGCGGCAAGAACCTCGGAGATGGGGGCTTCGGTCTGCTCCAGGCGATAGCCGCGGCGGTGGAGCGATTCGCCGCTTGAGTCGAGCGAAAGGGTCACGTCTTCGCCGGAGATGTGCACGTTGATCATGACGTCAGCACCGCTAAGGCGCACCTGAGGACGCTTGTCGCGACCGTAACGATCTCTGAACCAGTCGGCTATCGCATCTTTTACGCGATAGGTCACAAAGTGCGAGTGGGTGAACTCATCAGAATTCGACACCGTGTCGATGCAAAAGGAATCGTTGACGGTGAGCACCGTGCCCCAGTCATATTCCTTTACTTTTTCATACAGCTCTTCGGCATCAGAAGCTGTAAATTTATAAATCGGTTTGAGGATGCGCAGGGCGGTGCGGCACCAGAGGTTGGCCTTGTAGAGCATTTCCAAATCGCCCTCGAAGGAGACCATCCGGCGGCCCGGCTCCACGTTTTTCGCGCCCAGATTGCGCAGTTCTTCAGCCAGGACAGCTTCGAGACCCTTGAGGGTCTTGCCCACCATTTCAAAATTTTCCATATCGGTAGTAATTATGCTGCAAAATTACGCAAAAAAATCCAATCCCACTCCCCGCAACGAAAATTTGCCACAAAATTTCCCAAAATATCATGATTCTTGCAAAGGTGGATGTGAGAAAAATTGTGAAATTACGATCGTCTTGCACCGCAAGGGTAAGATTCTTCGATAAAAATGCGTAACTTTGCAGTCGGAATATTTTTTAGACTCTTACGAAGAATGAAAATCGACTCTATCATAGCAAATGCCGTTGCGGAGGCTGTGAAAAGCCTCTACGGCGCCGACACTCCGGCTTCTGAAATCTCTTTGCAGGCAACTCCCAAAAACTTTGAAGGCAACCTCACTCTGGTGGTCTTCCCCTGGGTGAAGTTGGCACGAAAGGCCCCTGTGGCCGTGGCCCGGGAAATAGGCAACTACCTGCTGGAGCACGAGCCGGCGGTGAGCGCGGTAAATGCCGTGAACGGTTTTCTGAACATTACCATCCGCCCGGCCTACTGGTGCTCGGTGCTCAGCCACATCCTCTCCACCCCGCATTTCGGCACTGTGGAGCCCACGGCTGAGTCGCCCCTGGTAATGGTCGAATATTCCTCGCCCAACACCAACAAGCCCTTGCACCTGGGCCACGTGCGCAATAATCTCCTTGGCTTCTCTCTGGCCTCAATCCTGGAGGCGTGCGGCAACCGGGTGGTCAAGACCAACATCGTGAACGACCGCGGAATCCATATCTGCAAGTCAATGCTCGCATGGCAGAAATGGGGCGAGGGCGAGACCCCGGAAAGCTCCGGCAAGAAGGGCGACCACCTTATCGGCGATTACTACGTGCTCTTTGACAAGAAATACCGCGAGCAGGTGGCCGAGCTCATGGCTCAGGGCCAATCGGAGGACGAAGCCAAGCAAAACGCTCCTCTGATGCTTGAGGCTCGCGAGATGCTGCGCCGCTGGGAGCAGCAAGACCCCGAAGTGCGCGCTCTGTGGGAGAAGATGAACGGTTGGGTCTACGCCGGATTTGATGCCACTTACCGCCGCCTGGGTGTCAGCTTCGATAAGATCTACTACGAAAGCCAGACCTACCTCGTGGGCAAAGAGAAGGTGCTCGAAGGCCTTGAGGCCGGGAAAATGTACCGCAAAGACGACGGCTCTGTATGGGCCGACCTTACCGCCGAAGGTCTCGATCACAAGCTCCTGCTCCGTGCCGACGGCACTTCGGTCTATATGACTCAGGACATCGGCACCGCCAAACTCCGCTACGATGATTTCCCCATCGACCGCATGATCTATGTAGTGGGAAATGAGCAGAATTATCACTTCCAGGCGCTCTCCCTGCTGCTCGATCGCCTGGGCTTTGCCTGGGGCAAAGACCTCGTGCATTTCTCCTACGGCATGGTCGAGCTCCCCGAGGGCAAGATGAAGAGCCGCGAGGGCACGGTGGTGGATGCCGACGACCTCATGGAGGAAATGGTGTCGACAGCTCGCGCTGTGTCTGCTGAGCTCGGAAAGCTCGATGGCCTCACCGAGAGCGAGGTGGCAGAAATCACCGAAAAAGTGGGTCTGGGAGCGCTGAAATATTTCCTGCTCAAGGTTGACCCTCGCAAAAACATGCTTTTCAACCCCAAAGAGAGCATCGACTTCAATGGCAACACCGGCCCCTTCATCCAGTACACCTACGCCCGCATCCGATCGGTGCTCCGCAAGGCGCAGGAGGAAGGCCTAACCATCGGCGACTACTCCGGAGTGGTCCCCGGCGAGCGAGAAATCACTCTGATCCAGCGCATTGCCGACCTCCCCGAGGTGGTGCAAGAGGCCGGGCGCACCTTCTCGCCGGCCTTGATTGCCAATTATGTCTACAACCTGGTCAAGGAGTACAATCAATTTTACCACGATTGCTCAATCCTCAAAGAGGAAGACCCGGCCCTGCGCTCGATGCGCTTGGCGCTGTGCGAGGCCACGGCCCACACCATCGCCACGGCCACGTCGCTCCTGGGCATCTCGCTACCCGAAAGGATGTAAGGCTCCGGCCTGCAATCCGGCCTCACGAAAATTTGCCGTCAATCCGGCCCAATAGAATACGTAGCGGTCGCCACAAGTGGCGACCCTACTAATTTTGGGGTGATTACTTGCGGGTGGAGTTAAGGCTATCGAAGATTATCCGGGCGGCTGTGGTGGCTGCAGGGAGAGAGGTGAGAAGCTCGCGCATCTGTGCGTAGCCCTCGAGCATTTCGCGGCGCGCGTGGGTGTCTGAGAGCAAGGGGCGAAGATGGGCCGAGACGCTGCCGGGTGTGCATTGATGCAGGAGCAGCTCCAGCACGATCTCGCGGTCCACGATGAGATTTGGGAGCGAAACGTGGCGCACCTTCAGGATGTGCTTCATGATGTCGTATGAGATTTTCCAGCCCACAGAGCGGTAGACCACCACTTGCGGCACGCCGGCCAGGGCGGTTTCGAGGGTAGCAGTACCGGAGGTGACCAGAGCCGCGCGGGCGTGGCGAAGCAGAGCGAAGGTGGAATCGCGCACCACGGGCAAGGTGGTCAACGAGCTGTAAAAATCATCATCAATACCCGGTGCTCCGGCGATAACCGGTTGAAAATCAGAGAAATCCCTAACAGCCTCTACCATTATGGGGAGGTTGTCCTTGATTTCGCCCTTGCGGCTGCCGGGAAGCAGGGCAATGATGGGGCGAGGATCAAGGCCCCGGGATGCGAGGAAATCTTCAAGGCCGGGAGCCTGGGCCAGGTACTTCTCCACTTCGGCCACCGAAGGGTTGCCCACGTAGTCAACTTTCATACCGTGGCGGGCATAAAAATCCACCTCAAAGGGCAGGATGCAGAGCATGCGGTCCACAAGCCGGCGTATGGCCTTCACGCGGTATTCCTTCCATGCCCACACCTTCGGAGAGATGAAATAAAAGACCGGGATGCCGAGCTTTTTGGCGTAGGCGGCCATGTCGAGGTTGAAGCTCGGGTAGTCGATGAGGATGAGGCAATCCGGCCGGGCCTCTGTGATGGCTTGACGCGCGGCTCGATAGTTGCGTCGGATTTGGCCGAGGTTTTTTATCACGTCAATAAAGCCCATGAAGGCCATCCGGCTGTAATGCACCACGGGCTGCGTCCCGGCCTCGTCGGCCATGAGATCGCCGCCGAGAAAGGTGAATCGCGCTTGTGGGTCGCGCTCTCGCAGAGCGCGGATGAGGGTGGAGGCGTGGAGGTCGCCGGATGCCTCTCCGGCTATGAGGAAGTAGTGCATATTTTTAGTTAGGAGTTAGGAGTGAGGAGTGAGGAGTT